>DASXFL010000081.1:0-43415 GCA_036489595.1 Solirubrobacterales bacterium | reverse complement strand
GAGCGCGCCGGCGGGCCCTGGCGCCCGGCTTCCGGCGAGCAGGCCGAGGGACGGTCGTGAGCGGGGCCGCGGTTGACGGTCCGCCGCGCGCCCGAACCCTCGGCGGCGTGCTCGTCGAGGTCGCCGCGCGGGCACCGGAGCGGCCCGCGGTCCACCACCTCGGCCAGAGCCTCACCTACGCGGAGCTGGCCGCCGAGGCGAGCGCGGCGGCGGGCGGACTGCTCGAGCTCGGCGTGCGCCGCGGCGACCGGGTCGCGATCCTCTTCGGCAACCAGCCCGAGTGGCTCGCCGCCGCCTTCGGCGCGCTCTCGCTTGGAGCAGTCGTCGTCCCCCTCAACACCTGGAGCAAGGGCGCCGAACTCGAGTGGACCCTGCGCCACTGCGGCGTCTCGGCGCTGATCACGGTCGACCGCTTCCTGCGCCAGGACTACGCCGGCCTGATGGAGGAGATCGTGCCCGAGCTCGGGCAGGGCGGCGGCGAGCTGCGGAGCGCACGGCTGCCGGCGCTGCGCTCCGTGGTCGTCGCCGGCCGTGCGCTCCGGGGCGCAACCGGGTGGGAGGAGCTGCTGAGGGCCGGGCGCCTGGGCGGCCGCGAGGAGCTCGCAACGGCGGCCGCCGCGGTCGAGCCGGGCGACGGCGCCTTCATCCTCTACACCTCCGGCAGCACCGGCGCGCCGAAGGGCGTGGTGCTGCGCCACGGCAGCGTCGTCGAGAGCGGCTTCGAGATCGGCGCCCGCCGCCTCGTCGGCAACGAGGACGTCGTCTGGCTCGGGTCGCCGCTCTTCTACGGGCTCGGGGCGACCAACGCGCTGCCGGTCGCGATCACCCACGGCGCGGCGCTGATCCTCGACGACAGCTTCGACGCGGGGCGGGCGATCGCGGCGATCGAGCGCCATCGCGCCAGCGTCTACTACGGCACCGGCAACATCACGCAGGCGATCCTCGACCACCCGTCCTTCGACCGGGCCAAGGTCGGCAGTCTGGAAAAAGGCAATGCCGGGATCGCGCCCGAGTACAAGCGGCTGGCGATCGCCGAGCTCGGGGTCTCGCTGGCGACGCAGGCGTACGGCCTCACCGAGTCGCACGGACACGCGACCGGCGGCCGGCCCGAGGACCCGCTCGAGGTCAAGCTGCGGACCGACGGCGAGCCACTGCCGGGGGTCGAGATCCTGGTCGTCGACCCCGACTCCTACTCGCCGCTCGAGCAGGGGGAGACCGGCCGCGTCCTCCTCCGCGGCCACATCGCCTCCGGCTACTACGGCGACCCCGAGGAGGCGAGCGCCTTCCGCGCCGATGGCTGGTTCGACACGGGCGACCTCGGGCAGCTCGACGCTGAGAACCGGTTCACGTTCAGGGGCCGGCTGAAGGAGGTGATCAAGACGGGCGGGATCAACGTCTCCCCGGTCGAAGTCGAGCAGCTGATCAACACCCACCCCGGGGTCCGCGACGCTCACATCATCGGCATCGACCATCCCTCGCGGGGCGAAGTGATCGTCGCCGTCGTCGACGCCCGGCGCCCGCTCGGGGAGGAGGAGATCCGCGAGTTCGTCGCCGAGCAGGCGGCCTCCTTCAAGGTGCCGCACCACGTCCTTTTCCGCTCGGAGGACCAACTGCCCCGCCTGGCAACCGGCAAGATCTCGAAGCCCTTGCTTGCCGCCCAGGCTCGGGAAGAGCTGGGGTCCGACGGCTGGAGCTGAGGCAATGATGGCCACCGCCAATCGGGCCTACCGCCCGCGCCCGCAGGGCGCGCTCGCTGACGGCGAGCTGGTCACCGAGGAGATCGCCCCGCTCGATGACGGTCGGGCGGTGGGGCGGGAGGCCGGCCGCCGAACTGGCTGACCGAGCGGTCAGGACTTTTTGGATTTCTGATATAAAACGCGCTGACGGACCGGGAACCGCAGACAGGAGACGTGGCATGGATTCCGACGTGAGCGCGGTGGTGGCTAAGGCCCGCGAGGGCTGGATCCCGGCGCACATCTACAACGACGCAGAGATCTTCGATCTCGAGCGCGAGCGCGTATTCGGCCGCAGCTGGCAGTTCCTCGCTCACGCCTCGGAGGTGCCCGACCCCGGCGACTACGTTGTGCGGAAGGTGCTCGATGACTCCTTCATCGTCGTCCGCGGCGAGGACGGGGTGGTTCGGGCGCTGTTCAACATGTGCCTCCACCGCGGGATGCAGATCTGCCGGGCCGAGCTCGGCAACGCCTCACACTTCCGCTGCCCCTACCACGCCTGGTCCTACAAGAACGACGGCAAGCTGATCGGCGTGCCCTTCCACCGCGACGCCTACGGGGGAGAAGAGGGGCTGGCGCGGACTGAGAACGCGCTGCTGCAGGCGCCGGCGACGGAAATCGTCAACGGGATGATCTTCGTCAGCCTCGACCCCGACGCGATGCCGCTGGCCGCCTACCTCGGGGACTACGCCGAGTACCTCGACTTCTACACGGCGCCGACGGCCGAAGGGATCGTCGTCCGCGGGCCGCAGCGTTGGCGCGCCCGCAAGAACTGGAAGATCGGCGCCGAGAACTTCTCCGGCGACACCTACCACACGCCTCACACTCACGCGAGCATGTCGGAGATCGGGATCACCGCCCAGGCAAAGGCCTCGAGCCGCAAGGGCGGGATGACCTACAACGCCGGCCGCGGCCTCGGCGCGATGTTCGGCCTCGACCCGGGCGGCGACCTGGCGACCAAGCTCGCCGCCATGGGCTACGCCCCCGAGCAGATCCGCAACCGCGAACGCCACTGGCCCGAGTCGATCCGCCGCGTGATCGTCGAGGACAGCCAGATTCCCTCGGCTTCGACGATCTTCCCCAACCTCAGCTTCCTCCACATCTGGGCGACGATCGACGACCAGGGGACGGTTGCCCCGTTCACCACGATCCGGCTCTGGCAGCCGGTCTCGGAGTCCGAGACGGAGATCATGTCCTGGTTCGCCGCCGACGCCGACGCCGACCCTGAGCTCGTCGAGCGCTCCTACAAGGCCTACATGATGTGCTTCGGCTCCTCCGGGATGTTCGAACAGGACGACATGGAGAACTGGGTCTCGCTGACCCAGACCGCGAAGGGCCAGATGGCGCGGCGCCTGCTGCTCAACGGCCGCATGGGACTGAACAGCGACGACTCCCACCTGGAGCCGCCGGTCGCCGGCTTCGCCGGCCCCGGGACCGCCTGGCTCGGCTTCACCGAACACAACCAGCGCCACTGGCTGAGCCTTTGGTGCGACGCCGTCGAGCCCGCGGGCTCGACGGCGGTCAAGGCCAGGAGCGCCCGGTGAGCGTCCGCGCTCCCGAGGACGCGCAGGCGATCGCCAACGGGGGCGCCGCCCCGCTCCCCTACTCCGACCCCGCCCACCAGGCCGCCGCCCAGTTCCTGGTCGAGGAGGCCCACGTCCTCGACCGCCGCGACTTCGCGACCTGGGTCGAGATGCTTGCCCCCGACATCCGCTACCGGGTGCCGGTGCGCGCGACCGCTGCCGGGATGAGCCCCGACAACGAGAACCAGGAGATGGGCCACTTCGACGAGGACCACTTCTCGCTTCGCAAGCGGGTCGAGCGGTTCTCGACCGAGCACGCCTGGGCGGAGGACCCGCCCTCGCGGACGCGCCGCTTCGTCACCAACTTCCGCAGCTTCGCGACCGCGGCCGAGGGCGAGGTCGTGGTCGAGTCCTGCCTGCTGCTCTACCGCAGTCGCGGCGACGCGCTCGAGCCGGCGCTGATCAGTGCCGCTCGGACCGACCGCCTTCGCGGCCTCGGCGGCGAGCGCCCGCAGCTCGCCTCGCGGCTGGCGACCGTCGACGATTCCGTCCTCCGCACCCCCAACCTGGCAGTGTTCATCTGAGCATGGCCGCCGACGGCGATCGCATCCAGGGCGGGCGGGGCTCCGAGCCGCCGGAGGTGGAGTTCGAGATCGCCAACGAGTTCGCGCACGTGATCGTCTCCAAGGTGCGGACCCGCAACGGCGAGCGGCTCAGCATCCGCGCCCCGAAGCTGAACCGTGAGATCGTCCTCTGCCCGCTCGAGTCCGAGAGCCTCACCTGGCAGTCCGGCGACACCTTCACGGAGTTCCTGTCCACCCCGTTCGGACCTTCGCACTCCTAGCGGTATCGCGGCACCGCCGCCGGAACCGATCATGGACTTCTCCATCTCCGACGACGCCAAGGACATCCGCGCCGCGGTCGGTGCGCTCTGCTCGGACTTCCCCGGCTCCTACTGGCGCGACCTCGAGCCCGACCGCTACCCGACCGAGTTCGTCCGGGCGCTGACCGACCACGGCTGGCTGGCGGCGCTGATCCCCGAGCAGTACGGGGGCTCCGGTCTCGGGATCGGGGCGGCGAGCGTGATCCTCGAGGCGATCTGCGCTTGCGGCTGCAACGCCGGCGCCTGCCACGCGCAGATGTACACGATGGGGACGCTGCTGCGTCACGGCAGCGAGGAGCAGAAAGCCGAGTACCTGCCCCGGATCGCCAGCGGCGAGCTGCGGCTGCAGGCCTTCGGCGTGACCGAGCCCGACGCCGGCTCGGACACGACCCAGATCAAGACCTTCGCGCGCGAGGCCGAGGAGGGGTGGGTGGTCGACGGCCAGAAGATCTGGACTTCGCGCGCCGAGTACTCCGACCTGATGGTCCTGCTCGCCCGCACCACGCCCGCCGCCGAGGTCGAGAAGCGGACGGACGGCCTCTCCGTCTTCCTCGTCGACATGCGCGACCGCGGCGCCGAGCTGACGATCAAGCCGATCGCGACGATGATGAACCACGCCACGACCGAGGTCTTCTTCGACGGCCTGCGGCTGCCGCCCGAGGCGCTGATCGGCCAGCGTGACCGCGGCTTCCGCCAGATCCTCGACGGGATGAACGCGGAGCGCATCCTGATCGCAGCCGAGTGCATCGGCGACGGCCGCTTCTTCCTCGAGAAGGCGGTCGCCTACGCCGGCGAGCGCCGCGTCTTCGGCCGCCCGATCGGCGCCAACCAAGGCGTCCAGTTTCCACTCGCCCGAGCCCACATGGCGGTCGAGGCAGCCGACCTGATGCGGTGGAAGGCCGCCTGGCTCTACGAATCAGAGCAGCCCGCGGGGGCCGAGGCGAACATCGCCAAGTACCTCGCTTCCGAAGCCTCGTGGGAGGCGGCGAACGCCGCGCTCGACGCTCACGGCGGCTTCGGCTTCGCGGCCGAGTACGACATCGAGCGCAAGTTCCGCGAGACCAGGCTCTACCGCACCGCGCCGGTCTCCAACAACCTCGTGCAGGCCTTCGTCGGCCAGCACGTGCTCGGGCTGCCGCGCTCCTACTGAGGGCGCGGCGGGCGCTGCCGCTCAGGCCTCCTCGGCCCAGGCGGAGAGCTCCTCGCCGACGCCGCGCTGGACCGCGGAGACGCCGTCGGTGCCGCCGAACATCAACCCCCAGGCGATCGCGTCCAGCGTCGCATCGAGGTCGAGGCCGAGCCCGCGCCCCATCAGCACCGCCTCGCGCGCGCCGCCGGCCGAGCCGCGCGCGACCGCGAGGTTGGTCAGCAGGAAGGGGACCGCCTGCGCCGGCAGGGTGTCGCGCGTGGCGTGCTCGAAGCGATTGCGGCTCGCCTTCAGCAGGTTGGGCCGCAGGCGGCCGAGCAACTCGACGTGGCCGGGCACCTCGCCCGAGACCCGCTCGTACCAGCCGGCGATCTTCTCGTACTCCCCCGGGAGCAGCTCCGGGGTCGAGTGGTCGAGGCCGGCGGCGAGCGCGCCCGGGTCGTGCGCCCAGCCGGCGGGCCAGCGGCCGGGGTCGGGGGAGGCGGGGTCCTCGTAGTTGCGGAGGAAGTCGAGCGCGCCGGTCGCCACGTAGCGCTGGCCGCGCGGGCCGGAATCCATGAAGGCCAGGGCGACCGTCTCGAGGATGTCCGAGCGGGATGCGCCCTGGGCCTCGGCGTTCCGCATCTCGTAGAGGATCCCGTCCTCGTAGGCGACGACGACGTAATAGTGCAGGGAGCAGAGGGTGCGGATCAGCGGCCGGTCGGCATGGGCTTCGGAGGCCGTCGACCAGACCTGCAGCCGGTAGCGCTTGAGGACGTCGGGGCGCAGCTCGATCCAGGGCTCGAAGGCCGGCAGGGCGTAGCCGACGGTGCGCTCGTAGAAGTCCCGGAACTCCTGCAGCTCGGCTTCGGAAGTCTCTTCGGGGCGTGACAGATCCAGACCGTGGTCGTTCATCTCGTTCCTCGTCTGTGGTCGTGGTCGCGGGTCGCTTGACACCCCTCGGCGGAGTGCATATGCTTCCGCGCAGTTTAATGACCGGACGGACGGTCAGCCGAAATAATTGAGTGCGATTCTCGGCCGGCACGCCTTTTTGGGATGGGTCCGGATCGCGTGCAGGGCGCGGAGGCCGAGCGCTCACAGGAGGAGAATCGAGGGTGAGTCCAACCAGCGACGAGAGTTCCGCGCAGTACATCCTTGGCGTCGACGTCGGCGGTACCTTCACCGACGCGATCCTGATCGACACGCAGTCCGGGGAGCTCCGCCGCGCCAAGGTCGCGACCACCCCCGAGGACCAGTCCGAAGGCGTGCTGGCGACGTTCGGCGAGCTCGGCATCGCCGGCGGCGACCTCGATGTCTTCTGCCACGGCACCACCGTCGGGCTGAACGCCCTGCTGCAGCGCCGCGGCGCCTCGGTCGGCCTGATCTGCACGGAGGGCACGCGCGACCTCCTCGACACCGGCCGGCTGACGCGCAATCCGCGCGACGGGCTCTACGACGCCGCCTGGAAGCGGCCGCAGCAGGACCGCCCGCTGGTCCACCGCCGCCACATCCGCGAGGTGCCGGGCCGGATCCTCTACGACGGCACCGTGCACGTCGAGCTCGACGAGGACGCGGTGCGGCGCGAGCTCGAGTTCCTCCGCGAGGAGGGCGTCGACGCGATCGGCGTCTGCCTGATGAACTCCTACGTCGACCTCGACCACGAGCGCCGCGTGCTGGCGCTGGTCGAGGAGATCCTCCCCGAGGCCTACGTCCAGTCCTCCTCCTTCCGCCCGGTGGTCGGCGAGTACACGCGCACCGCCGGGGTCGTGATCGACGCCTACACCGGCGGCGTCGTCAGCCGCTACATGAATCGGCTCGAAGACCAGCTACGCAGTGCCGGCTTCGACGGGCCGGCGGTGATCATGCAGGTCAACGGGGGCGTCCGCACGCTGCGTCGCACGGTCGAGTCCTTCCCCGCCTACACGCTCGAGTCCGGACCGGTCGCCGGGATGCTCGGCGCCGAGCACTACGGCACCAACTTCCTCGACGCTCGCAACCTCGTCTGCATCGACATCGGTGGTACCAGCACCGACCTCGGGCTGGTCGTCGACGGCAGCGCGCAGGGGGTCGACGACTGGGAGGTCGAATGGGCGCTGCCGCTCGGCGTGCCGGCGATCGACGTCCGCAGCATCGGCGCCGGCGGCGGCAGCCTGATCCAGACCGACGAGATGGGCACTCTGCGGGTCGGGCCCGAGAGCGCCGGCGCGGTTCCGGGCCCGGTCTCCTACGGCCGCGGCGGCGAGGTCCCGACCGTCACCGATGCGCACATCGCGCTCGGCGCGATGCGACCCGAGCGCTTCCTCGGCGGCCGCATGGACCTCGACGTCGAGGCCGCGGCGGCGGCGATCGGCCGCCTCGCCGAGCAGCTCGAGATGGACCCGCGCCAGCTCGCGATCGAGGCCGTGCACCTGATGAACGCGAACATCGAGGCCGAGGTCAGCCGCATGGTGTTCGAGCGCGGCGTCGACATCCAGGGCTTCGCGCTCTTCGCCTTCGGCGGCGCCGGCGCCCTGCACGCGGTCGAGGTCGCGCGGATGGCCGGGATCGAGGAGGTGATCGTGCCGCAGGTGGCCGGCGGCTTCAGCGCGATGGGCATGGTCACCGCGCCGCCGAAAGTCGAAGCGGCGCTCTCCAGCGTCACCGATTTCGCCGCGCTCGACCTGGCGGAGACGACGAAGCTGTTCGACGACCTGCAGCAGAGCGTCGAGGACGACCTCGTCGCCCAGGGCGTCGAGCGCGAGGAGATCGAGATCGAGCGCTCGTTCTATGGCATGTACAACGGCCAGAGCTTCTCCAACGAGCTGGCCCTCGGGGACTGGCCGCTCGACGCCGGCGCCCTGGAGCGCTGGAAGTCCTCATTCGACGAGCTCTACGACCGCCTCTACGGGTACTCGGCGCCGGAGATCGGGGTGACGATCACCACCTTGCGCGTGGTCGGCACCGGCCGCCAGCGCGAGCTGACACTGCCGACCCTGGAGGACGGAGGGCGCGAGCCGCCGGTGGCGGCGCTGGCCGGTACGCACCCGCTCTACCTGCGCGACGGCCGCTCGGTCGAGGCGCCTTTCTACCTGCGCTCCGAGCTTCTGTCCGGCAACCGCATCGCCGGCCCGGCGGTGATCGAGGACGAGGTCACGACGATGGTCGTCCCGGCCGATGCCGAGGCCGCGGTCGACTCCTACGGAAACGTGAGGATCACTCTGAAATGAGCCAGCAAGCACCTTCTTCCTCGTCCGACTTCATGACGTCGAAAGACGTCCGCGACGCCTACGGCGTCGACCTGGCAACCGCTGAGGCGCTGCGCGGCGGCTTCATGGAGGTGACCCGCCACATGCACCGCACGCTGCAGCGGAGCGCCTTCTCGAACGTGGTCCGCGAGCTGCTCGACTTCGGCGTCTGCGTCCACCTCCCGAGCGAGGACGGCATCGAGCTCGTGGCGGTGACCGAGGGCTGCACCCACTTCGCCTTCACCGAGGCGCACATGACCAACTTCGTGATCGACGAGTGGGGCCTCGACAACCTCGGCCCGGGCGACACGCTGATCTGCAACGACCCCTGGCGCGGGGCGATCCACATGCCCGACGTCAACCTCTTCCGGCCGGTCTTCTGGGAGGGCGAGCTGATCTTCGTGCTGAGCGATGCCGCCCACCTGCTCGACATCGGCGGCCCGGTTCCCGGCGGCTTCAACAACGCCGCCCGGGATTTCTTCTCGGAGGGGTTGCGGATTCCGCCGATGCTGATCATGTCCGGCGACAAGCCGGTGCGCTCGACGATGAACCTGATCCTCGAGAACAGCCGCACGCCGATGCAGAACCTCGGCGACCTGCGGGCCCTGTTCGGGACGATGAAAGTCGGCGAGGCACGCCTGCACCGGCTGCTCGAGCGCTACGGCCCCAAGGCGGTGAAGGCGGCGAGCCGATACACGCTCGACCTCGCCGACCGGCGCATGCGCAACGCGGTCGCCGCCGTCCCCGACGGCGTCTACGAAGCCGAGGAGTGGATCGACGACGACGGCCTCGGCACCGAGCCGGTGCGGGTCAACCTGCGCGGCACGGTCAAGGGCCGGCACATCGAGCTCGACTTCACCGGCACCGACCGCCAGCCGCTCGGCGCGTTGACCACCTGCTGGGAGGAGGCGAGCCGGGTGTTGATCGGGGCGAAGATGATCCTCGACCCCGACCACCCGATGAACGCCGGCGCGATGCGCGCCTTCGACGTCGTCAGCCCGCCCGGCACCGTGGTGATGGGAGTCCCGCCGACCAGCAACTCCCAGCACGCCGAGGTGGCGACGGCGATCGCCTCGCTCTCCCTGCAGCTGTTCAGCAAGATGGTCCCCGAGCGGGCGGTTGGCGAGGACGGCGGCACCAGCAACTCCAACATCTTCGGCGGCATCGACCAGCGGCCGGGGCGGGAGGGGATGCCCTTCGGCTTCGTCGTGATCGGCGGCCTCGGCTGGGGCGGCAACGCCGGCGCCGATGGGATCAGCTTCTGCACGACGCCGCTGTTCGGCGTCTCCAGCCCGACCTTCGAGCTGATGGAGCGCGACGCGCCGATGATCCTGCGCGGCCTCAACGCCCAGATCGACGCCGCCGGCGCAGGCGAGTTCCGCTCCGGCTTCCAGACCGCGCTGGCGCTCGAGGCGAGCGGGCCGATGTCCTGGAGCGCGGTCTTCGACTCCGGCCGGTTCACCCGCTCGGGCACGGCGGGCGGCGGCGGTGGAATGACCTCCTTCGGCTACCGCGTGCGCAAGGACGAGGGCGGCGGGATCCCGATGTCCAACGGGGTCGTCCCCCTCGACCACCTGACGCCGCTGATCGGACGCTTCTCCGAGGACGGCGGGCCCGACCCGGTCGACGGCGAGTGGGGCCGCGGCACCGAGCACATGACCGCCAAGGTGACCAACATCCCCCTCGACCCCGGTGACGTGCTGCTGCTCGTCCCCGCCTCCGGCGGGGGCTACGGCAATCCGCTGGCGCGCGACCCCGAGCTGGTCCGGCGCGACGTCTGGAACGAGCTCGTCTCGGTGGCCGGGGCGGCGGCGAACTACGGCGTCGTCGTCGATCCCGAGACGCTCGAGCTCGACGAGGGGGCGACGAAGAGCAGGCGGGCCAAGCTGCGCGAGGCCTGGCAGCGGGATGGCGCGCCGCCGATTTCGATGCTGCGGCCGTGGCCGCGAACCGCCGAGCAGATGAAGGAGGTGGGCGCGTGACCTGGGTCGAGCGCTACATCCAGCCCCAGCCCGCCGAGCAGCGCCCGACGATCGAGCGGGTGCCGGTCGAGGGCGCCGAGTGCCCGCAATGCGGCGGTAAGGACGTGCGCCGCTACCCCGTCGCCAACCAGCACGGCGCCCGCATGGCGATCAAGTGCCAGGACTGCCTGCACGCGCTGGCCTACGAGCGACCCGGCCCCGACGACGGCTGGCCGGCCTTCCGCTCGGTCACCTACGACTGGGCGGCCTCGCCCTCCGAGCGCAGCGCGCGCGAAGACCTCGAACGACGAAAGGACGCCTGAGATGGCCGCGACGAAGTCCCCTCCGGTACCGGACACGTGCCTCGGGGCGGCTCTCGTCTCCTACGGCGAGCCGCTCGAACTGCGCGAGCTGCAGATGCCGAAGGAGATCGAGCCGGGAGCGGTGCTGGTCAAGATGCAGACGACGACGCTCTGCGGCAGCGACGTCCACTTCTGGGAGGGCGAGCTGACGGTGGTGGAGAACATCCTGCCGGCGCTGCCCGGGCACGAGTTCGTCGGCGAGGTGGTGAGGCTCGGAGCGGGCGTGGAAACCGACTCGGTCGGGCAGCCGCTGGCGATCGGCGACCGCCTGGTCTGGGAGCACGAGGCCTGCGGCTCCTGTTACGCCTGCAACGTCCAGCGCCAGAGCGAACTGTGTGAAAACAGGCGGCACTACATGTACCTGTCCTGCTTGGAGTACCCATTCCTCACCGGCGGCCTGGCGCAGTACTGCTACATCTTCCCCAAGGCCGGGCGGCTGAAGGTCCCCGACGAGATCCCCTCCGACTGGGCTGCGGCCTCCAGCTGCGCGCTGCGGACCGTGATGCACGCCTCCGAGCGCGCCGGCCGGATCGCCCCGTGGGAAACGGTCGTGATCCAGGGCGCCGGCCCGCTCGGGCTGTTCGCCACCGTCGCCGCCCGCCGCTCCGGCGCGGCGCGGGTGATCACGATCGGCGCTCCCGAGGAGCGCCTGGCGCTGGCTCGCGAGTACGGCGCGGACGAGACCGTGACCGTCGAAGGGTCCGGCCCCGAGGAGCGCGAGGCGCAGATCCTCGAGCTGACCGGCGGCAAGGGCGGCGACGTGGTCTTCGAGTTCTCCGGTGGCAAAGGCGCCGTCCGCGAGGCCCTCAACTTCGTCCGGCCCGGCGGCCGGATCGTCGTGATCGGTCAGGTCGGGCCGCGGGACGACCCGTTCGTGCCTTCGACGATCACCCGCAAGAACCTCACCGTCATGGGGTCATGGTCGGCGACGATCGCCCACTACTACCAGGCGCTCGAGTTCCTGCGGGTGACTCGCAAGGACGTCGATTACGACCACATGATCAGCGGACACTTCTCCCTGGAGGACGCCGACGCCGCGCTCGCGGGGATGCGCGCGATGACGGAGATAAAGCCCGCCATCTGGCCCAACGGGAAGCCCTAGCAAGACTCATGACCGTCCTCACCGGAGGGCGAACGAAAGGTGGATGATGGGCAAGTACAGCGACAGACTGGCCGAGTTTGCTGCGAGCGCGACGTATGACCAGTTGCCAGCCGACGTCGCGAGGACGACCCGGCTGACGATCATGGACACGCTCGGCTGCATCGCCTATGGCGCTCGCACGGAGCCCGGCCGGCGGGTCGGCGGGATGGTGCAGGAGGTTTCCGCGGCCGGTGGTGGCGCGACGGTCTTCGGCCACGGAACTGCGCCCTCGCCGATGGCCGCGGTGGCCAACGGCACCATGGCCCACTCCTTCGAGCTCGACGACCGCAACACCGAGAGCATGTTCCACGCCAGCGCCTCGGTCCTGCCCGCGGCGCTGGCGGTCGGCCAGGAGGTCGGCGGTGACGGCAAGAAGCTGATGCTGGCGATGGCGATCGGCCACGAGGTCGCAAGCCGCGTCTCCAACAGCGTCAATCCCGATGCCTACGTCTTCGGCTGGCACTCGCAGGGCTGGCACCCGACCCTCGGCGCCGCTGCCGCCGCCGGGGTGATGCTCGACCTCACCCCCGAACAGCTGCAGCACGCGCTCGGCCTCGCCGCGACCCAGGCCTCGGGCCTGATCGAGGTCGCGTTCTCCTCCGACGGCAAGCCCTTCCACGCCGGCAAGGCGGCGATGGGCGGCGTCGTCGCGGCGCGGCTTGCAAAGCGCGGCTACACCGGTGGCCTCAACGCGCTCGAGGGCTCCGACCGCGCGAAAGGGTTCTGCTACCTGCTCTCGCCGGAGCCGAAGATGGAGGCGATCGTCGACACCCTCGGCACCGAGTACAAGATCCACTCGCGCAACGGGCTCAAGCCGTACTCCTGCGCCGGCGACATGCATCCGGGGATCGACGCGCTGCTCGAGATGATGCCGAAGCACGAGATCGGGCCCGAGGACATCGAGTCGATCGAGATCTACTCGTTCCGGATCGTCCCGACCCACTTCGACATCCCGCATCCGAAGGCGACGATCGAGGGGCTGATGAGCTACCAGCACTCGCTCGCGGTGACGGTCCTCTACGGCAAATGCACGCCGGCCCAGTTCAGCGACGAGATGCTCGACGACCCGGTCGTCGACGCGATGCGGGAAAAGATCCACCTCCACCTCGACGAGGAGCTCGACAAGCTCTTCCCCGAGTTCTACACGGCGCGGACCGAACTGGTGACCAACAAGGGCAATTTCGAGCAGACCGTCCTCCACACCAAAGGCGACCCCGAGAACCCGATGAGCGAGGAGGAAATCGAGGCCAAGTTCTCCGACCTGCTCGAGCAAAGCCCGCTGAAGGCCAACGGGAAGAAGCTGCTCGAGCAGCTGCGCGAGCTCGAAGAGCTCGCGGACGTCCGCGAGCTGGCAATCAACTGAGGCAGGCTAAGCAACCGCAAAGGAGT
This sequence comes from Solirubrobacterales bacterium, assembly GCA_036489595.1. Lineage (GTDB taxonomy): Bacteria > Actinomycetota > Thermoleophilia > Solirubrobacterales > 70-9 > VAYN01. Next base: position 30,073 of record DASXFL010000081.1, on the reverse strand, counting down.
GACCGTGGGCAATGTCAAACAGGCGCTTTCGGCTGAGCTGGCGAGCAAGCTGGTCGACGCCGCGAAGGCGAAGGCGGAAGAGATCGGAGTCCCGATGTGCATCGCCGTCGTCGACGACGGCGGCAACCTCAAGGCGCTGCTGCGGATGGACGGCTCGCCCCTGGTAGCGATCGAGGTCTCTGGCGACAAGGCCTACACCAGCGCCGCCCAGGGCATCTCGACCGAGGTGCTGGCCGGGGTGATCGAGAAAGACCCGCCACTCACCGTCAGCGTCCCCGCCTCGCCCCGGATCACCCCGGTGCCGGGCGGCTTCCCGGTCACCGTCGAGGGCGAGCTGGTCGGCGGCCTCGGGGTCAGCGGTGGCTACTACACCGATGACGTCAAAGTCGGCGAAGCCGCGATCGAGGCGATTTCCTAGCTCCTGATTCGGCTGCCGCGGCCGGGGTGAGTCGTCGGCCGCGGCTTCGGATCGCCCAACTTGACGGCTCGCCCCTCAAGGGATAACTTGCGGGCAAGTGGCTAGACCGTCCGTGCGGTCAGTCATGGGAAAGAGACAGCCACCGAGCACAGCGGCCGCCGTCGGCCGGGAGGAACATGGCTTCAAGCACGCGAAGTGAGGCACCGGGAACGACCACCGAGAACGGGCACGGCCTGCTCGTCGGGCTCGACGTCGGGGGCACCTTCACCGACTGCGTCGTCGTCGACTCGTCCGGCACGGTGCGGATCGGCAAGGGGCTGACCACCCATGGCAACTACCTCGAGGGCATCCTCACCGCGATCTCCTCCTGCGCCGAGCCCGGCTCGGTCGAGGACCTGCTCGGCAGCTCGGGCTTTCTCAAGCACGGCACCACGGTCGGCACCAACGCGATCATCACCCGCTCCGGCGCCTCGGTGGCGATGCTGACCACCAAAGGCTTCGAGGACACGCTCTTCATCATGCGCGCCCATGGCCGCCACGTCGACCTGGCGCCCGAGGAGATCCTCAACTTCACGCAGACGAGCAAGCCCGAGCCGCTGATCCCGCGCAAGTGGGTCGCCGGGATCGCCGAGCGCGTCGACTACGCCGGCCGCGAGGTCGTCAGGCTCGACGAGGACGCGGTCGCCGAGGCGGCTGCCCGGTTCGCTTCCGAAGGCGTCGAGGCGGTCGCGATCAGCTTCCTCTGGTCGTTCGCCAACCCGGCCCACGAGCAGCGGGCCAAAGAGATCGTCCGCGAGCAGATGCCGGACGCCTTCATCTCGCTCTCCTCCGAAGTCGCGCCCAAACTCGGCGAGTACGAGCGCGGCGCCGCGGCCACCGTCAACGCCTATCTCGGCCCGGCGATGTCGAGCTACCTCGAGGGGCTGCGCGGCATGGTCCAGGAGCACGGCTTCGAGCGTGAGCCGCTGATCGTCCAGTGCACCGGCGGCGTCATCTCCGCCGAGCACGCCGCGCAGGAGCCGCTGGGGACGATCGACTCCGGCCCGGTCGCCGGCCTCGTCGGCTCGACCGCGCTCGGCGCACAGATGGGCCTCTCGAACATCGTCACCACCGATATGGGTGGAACCTCGTTCGACGTCGGCGTCATCACCGACGGCGTCCCGGTCAAACGCGAGATCACGGTGGTCGAGAAGTACGAGTGCTTCATCCCGCGGCTCGACGTACGGACGATCGGCAGCGGCGGCGGCAGCATCATCTGGGTCGACGACCAGGGCCGGCTCAACTCCGGCCCGCAGAGCGCCGGCAGCGACCCGGGCCCGGCCTTCCTCGGCCGCGGCGGCACCGAGCCGACGATTGCCGACGCCAACATGATCCTCGGCTTCCTCGACCCGTCCTCGTTCTTCGGCGGCCGCATCGACGTCGACCGCGACGCGGCGGAAGTGGCGCTCAGCCGCGTCGCCGAGCAGATCGGGATGAGCAGCCCGGTCGACGTCGCTGCCGCCGCGGTGACGATCACCGAGCACAAGATGGCCGACCTGATCAGGCGGGTGACGATCGAGCAGGGCTACGACGTGCGCGACTTCGTCACCTTTGCCTACGGCGGCTCGAGCGGGATCCACGCCGCCGCCTACGCGCGCGAGCTCGGGATCGACAGGGTGATCGTCCCGCTCGGCAGTGCCTGCTCGACCTGGTCGGCGCTCGGGGCCGCGGTCTCCAACGTGCGCCGCGTCTTCGACTACCCGCTGTTCATGGACACGCCGCTCGAGATGGGCGCGATCCGCGAGCGCTTCGCCGAGCTCGAGCGCGAGGGCCGCCAGGAGACCCTCAGCGAGGGCGTCGAAGAGGCAGACGTGGTGCTCGAGCGCTACGCGCTGATGCGCCACAAGGCGCAGGTCTACGAGGTCCCGATCCCGGTCGACGACGAGCTGCTCGAGGGCGACGCCCAGCAGCTGCTCGACACCTTCGAGGAGCGCTACGAGACCCTCTACGGCGAGGGCTCGGCCTTCCCGGCCGGCGGCATCACCGTCGACACCCTGCGGGTCGAGGCCTCGGGGATCGTCTTTCGTGGCTCGCTGCCGAAGGCGGGCGAGAAGTCGGCCGGGCTGGCGCCGGAGGCGAAGCTACCCGCGCGCGAGATCTACTGGCCCGACCTGCGCGAATCGATCGACACCCAGGTCTACGAAGGCTCGGCGCTGCGCTACGGCGACACGATCGAGGGCCCCGGGGTCGTGCAGAGCGACGAGACGACGGTCGTCGTGCCGACCGGGGCGACGCTCGAGGTCGACGAGTTCGGCAGCTATCTGATCAACACCGGCGCGTCCAAGGAGGAGAACTGATGTCCGAGCAGCTGATGGATCCGGCGCGCGAGGGCGCATCGCCCTGGGAGCTCGTCGACGAGCGCCACTACGGCCACAAGTTCGACGGCCTCGATTTCTCCTACATTCCTCAGTCCGGCTGGCGCGAGCGGGTGGGGGATACGGTCGATCTGCACACCGAGGCGGCGGAGGACATCGACCTCGTCACCTACCAGGTCGTCCGCCACGGGCTCTGGAACATCAACGAGGAGCACGGGACCACGGTGCGCAAGGTCTCCGGCTCGCCGATCGCCCACTACGCCAACGACCTGCAGCCGGCGCTGCTGACCGAGGACGGCGAGTACGTCTACGGCGGCCCGTTCATCCAGGTGATGTCGGCGACCGCCGACCTCTACGTGCGCTGGGTGCTGGAGAACTACGCCGAGGACCCGGGGATCGAGGACGGCGACGTGTTCCTCGCCGACGACCCGTGGGTCGCCGGCTACCACCAGCAGGACCACTTCGTGATCCACCCCGTGTTCTGGGAGGGGAAGATCTTCTCCTGGGTCGTCGGCACGCTGCACCACGGCGACTCCGGCGGCACGATGCCCGGCAGCTTCTGCGTCGACGCGAAGACGGTGTTCTTCGAGCCACTGCCGATGCCGCCGTTCAAGATCGTCGAGCGCGGCAAGGTGCGCCCTGACCTCGAGCGCCTCTTCGTCCGCCGCTCACGGGTGCCGGACATGGTCCGCCTGGACCTCAAATCCCAGCTCGCCGGCGTCCACGTCGCCAAGGAAAGGATCCTCAAGCTGATCCGCCGCTACGGCCCCGACGTGGTCAAGGCCTCGATGCGGAAAATCGTCGACCAGGCCGAGGACGCCTTCGTCGAAAAGCTGCAGCAGATCCCAGACGGCAGGTGGGCGACGCGCAACTACACGGAATGCGCCCTGGTCGGCGACCGCAACGCCTACCGGATGTCGCTGCAGCTGCAGAAGCGAGGCGATTACCTGATCTTCTCCAGCGACGGCACCGAGCCCGCCTACGGCTCGCACAACATGACCTACTCGGCCTGGAAGTGCTTCATCATGCCGGCGCTCAACTGCACCCTGGCGAACGACCAGCTCTACGCGATGGGCGGGATGCTGCGGCGGGTCGTGTTCAAGCCGAACCCCGGGGCGCTGGTCAACGCGCTTCACCCTTCGGCCGTCGGCACGGCTGTCGCCCACAACACGGTCACCTCGCAGGCGGCCTCGGTCGTCTCGCGGATGCTCTGCGCCTCGGAGACGCTGAAGCCGAACCTGAACGCGGCCGGCGGCGTCAGCTGCGGTTGCTGGGAGGGCGTCGGCGGAGTGAACCAGTGGGGCGCCCCGTTCGCGACGATGAGCCTCGACGTGATGGCCGGCGCGCTCGGTGCGATGTACGGCCAGGACGGCGGCAGCACCTCGGGCGGGCTCTGGAACCCGACCAGCAGCATCCCCAACATCGAGGCGACCGAGCAGACCTACCCGCAGCTCTTCCTCTACCGCCGTGAGAACCTCGGCGGCGGCGCCGGCCACTACCGTGGCGGCGACGCGATCGTCGAGGCCTGGATCCGCCACGACTCCGAGGCGATCAGCACCTCGCCAACCGGCTCAGGAGTCGCCCAGCCGACCAGCCTCGGCGTCGCCGGCGGCCTGCCCGGCAACAGCACCCGCTTCCGCCACCTCCTCGGCAGCAACGTGCACGAGGTCTTCGAGCGCGGGGAGATGCCCGATGACATCGAGCAGCTGGACGGCGAGATGTACCTGACCGAACCGAAGGAGGAGCCGCGTGAGATCGGCCCCGACGACGTCTGGGAGCTGAAGATCCCCTCTGGCTCCGGCTTCGGCGACCCGCTCGAGCGCGACCCTGCCGCGGTCGCCCGCGACGTCGAGAACGAGCGCTGCACGGCCGACTTCGCCCGCGAGGTCTACGGCGTCCTCTTCGACGGCGAGGGCGCCGTCGAAGAGCAGGCGACAGCCGACCAGCGCGAGGCGGTCCGGGCCCGGCGGCTGGAGCGCTGCACCACTCGCCCCGAGGCGAGCGGCCGGGTGCTCGGTGCCGACGAGGAGACCGTGCAGATGGCCGAGTACGTCGTCGGGGTCCTCTCCGGTGACAGCGCCGAGTACGCCTGCGGCCGCTGCCGCCAGGTCCTCGGCGACGCCGACGTGCTCTACAAGGAGCACAGCGCGATCCTCGAGGCCGGCCTCGACGCGATCGGGCCGGGCTTTGGCGACAACGTCGACAGCATCGACGACGAGCTGGTCTGGCGCGAGTTCTACTGCCCCGGCTGCGGCGTTCGGTTCGAGGCCGAGCTGGCGCGCAAGGGCGAGGAGTTTGTTCGCGATTACGAACTGGTCGAGCTGACGGACGGCGCCCGCAACGGCGGCGCCTCCAGCTCGAGCTGAAAGGAGAACGCATGGATGGGAAGCTGCTCGAGGGCAAGGTGGCCGCGATCACCGGCGGCGCCAGCGGGATGGGGCGTGGGACCGCCAACCGCCTCGCCGAACAGGGCGCGAAGGTTGCCGTGCTCGACGCCGCCAGCAACCTCGGCGCCGAGGTGCTGTCGGAGCTTGAAGACGCCGGCGCCGACACGCCACTGTTCATCGAGACCGACATCCGCAGCGAGGACAGCGTCGCCGCCGCCTTCGCGCAGATCGCCGCCGACCAGGGCGCGACGGACATCGTCGTCAATTGCGCCGGGATCCGCGAGATCAGCGATCCGCTCGACCTGCCGATTGAGGAGTGGGACAACGTCGTCGCGGTCAATCTGCGCGGCACCTACCTCTGCTGCCAGCAGGGCGGGCGCCAGATGCGCGAGGCCGGCAAGGGCGGCGCGATGGTGCTCTTCTCCTCGACCGCCGGCCAGGTGGCCTACGAGAACCGGCCCGCCTACACGGCGAGCAAGTTCGGCGTCGTCGGGCTGACCAAGAGCCTCGCCCGCGACCTCGGCCCGCGCGGGGTCCGGGTCAACTGCATCGTCCCGGGGATCATCCGCACTCCCTTCACGGAGGTCTTCTTCGGCGAGGAACAGTGGGTCAACAACATCCCTCAGGTGGTGCCGCTGGCGACGCACGGGACCCCACAGCAGATCGCCGACGGCGTGCTCTACCTGGTCTCCGACCTCTCGAGCTACGTCACCGGCGCTGTCCTCAACATCGACGGCGGTCACGCGATGATCGCCGCCCAGGCGACGCGCGACGACGATTCCGTCTTCGGCTCCCGTCTCCCCCCGCGCGAGCCGACCAAGTCCTGAGCGAGCGAACGAGAGAGGAGAGCACGATGAAACTGGACGGTAAGGTCAGCATCGTCACCGGCGGTGCAGCGGGCATCGGCCGGGCGACCGCCGAAGCGATGATCGCCGAAGGCTCCGAGGTGGTCCTCTGGGACCTCAGCGACGGCGTCGAGGACGTCGCCAGGGAGATCGGCGCCAGCGGCCGCAGGGTCGACGTCACCGATCCGGCGCAGGTGCGGGAGGCCGCCGACGCCTCGCCCGATGCCTGCGCGCTCGTCAACTGCGCCGGCGTCGCCACCGCCGACGGCAGCTTCGCGCCGGTCTTCGAGATCCCCGACGCAGGCTGGGACTCGGTGATCGCGGCGAACCTGACCGGCACCTTCCTGCCGTTGCGCGAGGTCTCGCGCAACATGGTCGCCGGCAAGCTGCCGGGCCGGATCGTCAACATCGGCTCCGGCGCCTCGATCGCCGCCGATCCCGAACAGGTCTGTTACAACGTCGCCAAGGCGGCAATCCTGATGCTGACCAAGGCATCGGCGCTGGACCTCGCCCCGTACGGCGTCCTGGTCAACTGCATCTCGCCCGGCCCGACCCGGACCGCGCTCGCGACCGAAGGGGCGGGCGGGGCCAACCCGGAGATCGAGAAGCTGTTCATGCGCGTCCCCTCGCACCGCTGGTGCGCGCCCGAGGAGGTCGCCGAAGCCATCCTCTTCATGGTTCACAACGACTGGACGACGGGCGAGAACCTGCAGTTCGACGGTGGCTACTCGATCATCGGCCCCTTCTACTGGGACCGCTACCGGGCGGGCTTCGACGAGGCCGAGTGGCGGACCCCGACGGTCGAGTAGGCAGCGCGTAGCCGGCGCCGAGCCTGAGTCTCTCCTCTCTCAGAGCTCGGCGCCGGCAACTCGCGCGCGGCGGTGCCCGGCGCTACTCCGCCAGCCGCTCGGCGAGCTGATCTTCGAGCTCGAACTTGCGGATCTTGCCGGCGGGAGTGGTGGGGAGCTCGGACATCAGTTCGAGCTTCTCCGGCAGTTTGTAGGGGGCGAGTCCACGCTCGCGCAGGAACGAGGTGAGGTCCTCGAGCTCGAGCGGGCCCTCGCCGGCCGGAATCACGCAGGCGCAGGCGCGCTCGCCGAGGCGGCGGTCGGCGAAGCGGATCACTGCGATTCGCGAGACCCGCGGGTGGTCGGAGAGGATGTCCTCGACCTCGCGCGGGCTGTACTTGTAGCCGCCGCGGCTGATCACCTCCTTGACCCGGCCGACGACGCGAATGAAGCCAGCCTCGTCCATCACGCCGAGGTCGCCCATCCGCATCCAGCCGTCGGGGTCAATCGTGCGCGCGGTGCGCTCGGGGTCGTTGAGGAAGCCGCGGCAGCGATGGGGCCCGCGGCAGACCAGCTCGCCGGTCGTGCCGCGCTCGACCTCCTCGCCGGCCTCGTCCCAGATCGCGACTTCGACCCCGGGGACGGCGCGGCCGTCGGAGTCGTCGAGCCGCTCCTCGGGGTCGCCGGGCCGGTTCAGGGTCGTCATGAAACCCTCGGTCTGGCCGTAGAGGCGGAGCAGGCGGCAGCCGTCCATCGCCTTGTGGATCCGCTTGGCGAATCCTGGCGGGATCGCCGCGCCGCCGCTGACGAAGTAGCGCAGCGAGCTCAGGTCATAGCCCTCGATCCCCTCGAGGTCGAGCAGGTCCTGGGCGAAGGTGGTCGAGGCGTGGGTGTAGACGCAGCCCTCCCGGGAGATCGTCTCCGCCGCCTGCGCCGCGTCCCAGAGATCCTGCAGGACGAGCTTGCTCCCGAGGTAGACGGCGAGCCGCGTGCCGAACCCGTAGCCGGTGCCGTGGCCGACCGGCGAGGCCATGAAGATCGGCGAGCTCTCGTCCATCTCGATCATCTGCAGCAGGGCGCGGTTGTTGGCGAAGAGCGTGTCGTTCGTATGGATCACGGCCTTCGGGTTGGACTCGGTGCCCGAGGTCATCAGGATCGCCGTGATCGCCTCGGGGTCGACCTCGCGCGGCTCGAAGCTTGCGCCGGCGGCGATCATCGAGGCGAGCGAGACCAGCGGCTCGGGCGGGTCCTCGGTCAACGTCACCAGGGTGTGGATCGAGGGCGAGGACGCGGCAATCCGGACCGCCATCTCGTCGTGGTCGTGGCGGCGGTAGGTGCCTGGGACGACCAGCGCGCCCATCCCGGTGACGTCGGCGACGTAGCCGATCTCGCGCTCGCGAAACATCGGCGTCAACGGCGCCAGCACCGCGCCGAGGAGCTCCAGAGCGCAGGCGAGGACGCTCGACTCGACCCGATTGGGGAGCTGGGCGCCAACCACGGTCCCGGCCTCGACGCCGCGCTCGGCCAGGGCGGCGGCGACCGCGGCCGCGGCGGCGTGCAGCTCCGCGTAGGAGAGCCGCGAGCCGTAGGCGTCGACGACGGCGTCAGCCTCGCCGCGCTCGGTGGCGTGCTTGATCAGGAAGTCCGCGAGCGTCTCGGTCGGGGACCAGAGACCTTCGCGCACGTAGCGCTCTCGCTCCTCCGCTGTGACAGGAATCAAGGCCTCTCCTCTCCCGGTTCTTGGCAAGTGCGTGGCGACAATATAAGGTATTGACCGTCCGGACGGTTACTGAGGAGCTGAGGGGCTATGGAGCGAGCTGGGGGGAAGAAGTCGGCGCTGATCACGGGTGCCTCGAGTGGTATCGGCCGTGCAATCGCCCGCGCCCTGGCTGCCGACGGGTACGACCTCACGCTCGTCGCCCGTAACCCCGGACGCCTCAAGGCGACCGCTGAGGAAGTGCGCGACGACGGCCTCGAGATCGAGGACGTGCCAGGCGACGTCACCTCCGAGGACACGGTCAAGAAGGTGATCGCCTTCCACCGCGATCGTCACGGCTCGCTCGACCTGCTCGTCAACAACGCGGGCATGGGCGTGCTGAGCCCGATGGAGAAGCTGGCGGCCTCGAAAATGGACCTCCAGTACCGCCTCAACCTGCGCCAGGTCGCCCTCTTCTACCGCGAGTCGATCGACCTCCTCGAGGCGGCGGCGGGCGAGCGCGGCGTTGCTACGGTCGTCAACGTGTCCTCGATCAGCGGCCTGCTGGGGGAGAAAGACCTGAGCTTCTACGCTGCGGTCAAGGCGGGAGTGGTGGGGTTGACGAAATCGATGAACGCCGAGCTGCAGGGAAGAGGGATCAAGTCCTGCGTGCTCTGCCCGGGCTTCGTCGACACGCCGCTGAGCGAGTACGCCCACCACGAAGTCGGCCCCGAGAAGATGATCCAGCCCGAGGACCTGGCGCAGGCCGTGCGGTTCGTCGCCGGGCTGAGCAGCCACTGCATGGTTCCCGAGATCGACCTCCAGCGCGTCGGCGACTCACGGCAAGTCGGTTGAGCCCGCCGCCCGAGCAGAGGACCCGCAACACGCGGCAGCTGTGCGGCTTCGTCGAGCGGACCGACCGCGCCTCGATTCCCGCTGAGGTCGCCGCGCGCGCCCGGATGCACGTGCTCGACACGATCGGGGTGACGATCGCAGGCGCCGAAACCGAGGCCGGCCGCATCGTCGGCTCCTACGTCGCCGCGCTCGGAGCGAGGGGGGGCGCCAGCCTCTTCGCCCACGGCGCCCGCACGGCGGCCCAGCACGCTGCGCTCGCCCACGGCGTGATGGGGCACGCGCTCGACTACGACGACTACACCGTCAAGAGCATGCTCGGCCACCCCTCGGTCGTCGTCCTGCCGGCGGCCCTCGCGATCGCCGAGGAGGAGGGGGCCTCGGGCTCAGACCTGCTGCTCGCCTTCGTGATCGGCGTCGAGGTCGCGTGCAAGCTCGGCGACCTCTTCAACCCGAGCCTCTTCCAGCGCGGCTGGCCCGCGACCTGCGTGCTCGGCACCTTCGGCGCCACCGCCGCGGCAGCGAAGCTGCTCGGCCTCGAGGGAGCGGCGCTGCAGAACGCGTTCGGGATCGCCGGCTCGGAGGCCTCGGGGCTGAAGGCCAACGTCGGCACGATGGCGAAGCCGTTCCACGCCGGCCGCGCGGCCGAGAACGGCGTTCTCGCCGCCCGGCTGGCGGCGGCAGGGTATGACGCGACGGCCGACATCCTCGACGTCGAGGAGGGCTTCGCCGAGGTCTTCGCCGTCGAGGCCTCGCCGGCCGGCCTGGCCGCCCTCGGCGACCCCTACGACCTGGTCGATCCCGGCATCGCGGTGAAGCCGTTCCCGTCCTGCGGCGCCACCCACTCGGGAATCGAGGCAGCGCTGGCGTTGGCCGAAGACCCGCGAATCGAGGGCCGCCGGATCCGCTCGATCGTCTGCGAGGTCGCCCCGCATACCGCCAACGTGCTCGTCTTCAGCCGGCCCACGACCGGCCTCGAGGGGAAGTTTTCGATGGAGTACTGCGTCGCCGTGGCGATGCTGCGCGGCCGCCCTGCCGTCGCCGACTTCAGCGACGAGGCTGTTGCCGACCCCGAGGTGAGGGAGCTGGTCGAGAGGATCGAGGTCGTGCTCGACCCGGAGCTTGACCAGCAGGGCTATATGAGCAATGCCGCGCCGGTCGGGACCCGGATCAAGGTCGAGCTCGAGAACGACCAGAAGGTCGAGCTGAACGTGGCGACGCCCGGCTGGGACGGCGATTCGCCACCGCCCGTCGACGAGCTGCGCGAGAAGTTTGCCGGCTGCGTGGAGGGATCGATGCCGACGGAGAGCGGCGCGCAGCTCGCGGACGCCCTGTTGAAGATCGACCAGGTCGCCGACGTGCGCGAGCTCGGCGAGCTGCTGCGGGGACGGAGATGAGAGAAACCGATGCCAGGGCTCTGGGGCCGGTTGCCGTCGTCGGCCTCGGCAGCATCGGCGGCGCGCTGACCGCGCACCTGGCCGCAGGCGGCGTCGAGGTCCTTGCCTGGGACGTCGTCCCGGCGGCGCTCGACCGCGCCGAGCAGGCGGGGGCGCGCCCGGCGAGCAGCGGCGCCGAGGCGGCGGCCGGTGGGTCGACCGTGATCGTCTGCGTCCCCGACGCCGCCGCGTTGCGCACCGCGGTCGCCGGGGACAGGGGGGTGCTCGAGGGCGCGGCCGCCGGAGCGCTTCTGATCGACATGGGAACCAATCTGCCGTCCGAGGCGCGGCGGATGGCCGCGCTCTGCGCCGAGCGCGGCGTCGAGTTCGTCGACGCGCCGGTGAGCGGCGGGCCCCGGCGGGCGCGCAGCGGCGAATTGAGCACGATGGCCGGCGGCTCCGGAGATGCGGTGGCCAGGGCCGAGCCGCTCCTCGGCGCGATCGCGGCACATGTCTTCCACGTCGGCCCCGTCGGCTCCGGGCAGGCGATGAAGCTGGTCAACAACCTGTTGACCGCGGTCAACCTGGCGGCAATCGGCGAGGCGGTCGCGCTCGGCGTCGGCGAGGGCCTCGACCTCGCGACTATCCACGAAGTCGTCATCGTCAGCTCCGGCGACAGCAAACGCTTCCGCGACAGCGTCCCGCGCATCCTGCGGGACGAAGTCGGGACCGAGTACGGCCGCGTCGACATTCTCGCCAAGGACCTCGAGATGGCGCTCTCGGTCGGCACCGAGCGCAAGCTGCCGATGCCGGCGGCGACGCTCGTCGGCCAGATCTTCCGCGTCGTGCAGGCCGAAGGGCAGGGCGGCCGCGACATCGAGGCCCTGATCGAGTGGTACGCGCGCCAGGGAGGCGTCGACCCCGGATCGTTGACCGATCCCGATTTCTAGAGCGAACGGAGGAGAACGATGGACCGCTTCAAGGACAAGGTGATCGTCGTCACCGGCGCCGCCGAAGGCATCGGCCAGGCGACGGCGATGAGGTTCGCCGAGGAGGGGGCGACGCTGGCGCTCGCCGATCTCTCCGCCGACGCGATGGCGGCGACCGCGAAGAGCGCCGAAGCTGCCGCCGGCTCGGAGGTGGTCGAGGCCGCGCTTGACGTCACCGACGCCGCCGCGGTCGGTGCCTTCATCGGCTCTGTGATCGAGCGTCACGGCCGCATCGACGGGCTCGTCAACAACGCCGGCACGATGATCGGCGGCACGATCGACGAGCTCGAGGACGCCGCCTGGGAGCGGGTCATGGACGTCAACGCGAAGAGCATCGTCACGGTGACGAAGGCGGCGCTGCCGGGCCTGCGCAAGTCCGACTCGGCCGCGGTCCTCAATGTCTCCTCGATCACCGGTGGCCTCTTCGGCGGCCCCGGGATCATCGCCTACAGCGCCTCCAAGGCGGCGGTCGGGGGCCTCACCCGCAGCCTCGCCGTCGACCTCGGCGAAGAGGGCATCCGGGTCAACGCGATCGCCCCCGGCGTGACCGCGACCGCGATGCCGCGGGCGGCGCTCGCCCGCCTGCCCGACGACCAGTACGAGGAGGGCTTGGCGCGGTTCGTCGGCCGCCAGATCCAGAAGCGGCTGGCCGAGCCGGCCGAGATCGCCGGCGCCATCCTCTTCCTGGTCTCCGACGAGGCCTCCTTCATCACCGGCCAGAACCTCCCGGTCGACGGGGGTTGGGCCGCGTGGTAGACGACGGCCTCGCCGCGATCACGGACTGGATCGCGATCAGGCGGGTCACCGCCGAGTACGTGTGCGCGGTCGACGAACGCAACCCCGAGGCCCTGGCGGCGACCTTCACCCCCGACGGCGTCATCGAAGTGGTCGGGATGCGGACCCACAGCGGTCGCGAGGAGGTGGCGAAGGTCGCCCTGCGCGACCGCGGCACCGCTCTGCACATGACGACCGACCCGATTATTGACGTCGACGGCGACCGCGCAACCCAGACGTGCCGCCTGCTCATCGCCCGGGCAAGCGGCGACGAGAGGACGCCGGTCACCTTCTATGAGGCCGGCACCTACGACGATGAGCTGGTGCGGGCGGGCGACGGCTGGTTGTTCGCTCGCCGCACCGTCAACCTGCTGCGCGATGCCTAAGCGTCGGGGTTCACATCCTTGTCGAGCTCGGCGACGCGGCGCTTGAAGCGCCAGCCCTCGGGCAGGCGCTCGAGCTCGTCGTCATAGCGGCCGGTCAGCTGGAAGAGGACCCTGGTGCGATCCTTGCGACGCCAGGCGAGCAGCACGGTGCAGCGCTGACGGGCGCGATCGCCGTCGACCTCGATGATCGCGTCCGTCGTGATGTGCACGTTGCCGTAGGCGGACTCGGCGACGAACTCGCTCAGTGCCTCGCGGCCGCGGCGGGAGAAGGCGCCGCCGTCGAACTCGAGCGCGCCGTCCTCGGTGAACGTGCCCGCGAACGCGGCGGCGTCGCCGTCGTCGAAGGCGCGGTTGAACCGAGCGGTCAGCTCGCGGATCTCGATCCAGTCCGAGGCGGAAGCGGCCATCGTTATGAGAGCGTGCGAATGATCGCCTTCGCCGTCCCCTCGAGCAGGATCGCGTCGTCCTGGTTGCGGCACTCGACCTTCATCGAGACGATGCCGCCGCCGAGCTTCGCTTTCTCGATCGTGTCGAGCACCGTCCATTCGGTGGTGATCGTGTCGCCGGGGTAGACCGGGGCGAGGAAGCGAACGTCCTGTTCGAGGTATCCGATCGAGGTCCCGTGGAAGTGGGAGCTGAGGACGCCGGCCATGATCCCGGTGGTCAGGGTGCCGTGGGCGATCCTGGTCCCGAACCGGGTCTCCTTGGCGTACTCCTCGTCGACGTGCAGCGGCGCGAAGTCGCCGAAGATGCCGGCGGCGAGGGCGATGTGGGTCTCGGTCACCGTCTGCGAGCGGGCGAAGGTTTCGCCGATCTCGATCTGCTCGAAGGGCTTGCCGGTCGCCTTCTCCTTCTGCTTGCTCATGCTGCTCCCCCGTCCGACTCGATGTGGCGCTCGGCGGGGCCGGTGTACTTCGACCCGAGAGCATCGGGGACGATCCGCAACGGCACCCCGCGCTCGATCTCCTCGATCACGTAGGCGACGATTCCGGGCATCGCGGCGACCGCGGCGACCCCGCCCATCTCCCGCGGGTTGAAGCCGAGCTCGGCGAGGACGCAGGCGAGCATGCCGTCGATGTTGATCGGCAGCTGCTTGCCGGTCTGCTCGAGCATCGTCTGGTGGACCTTCGAGTAGAGCTCGCAGATCTCACCCCAGACTCCCTCGCGCTTGGTCACCTCGGCCAGCGCGGTTGCGCGCGGGTCGTGGTCCTTGCGGGTGGGATGGCCGAGGCCCGGAATCCGCTTCCCTTCGGCCCGGTACTCCTCGACGACCTTGATCGCGGCCTCGTCCATCGAGCCGGTCTCGGCCAGCAGCTCCTGCGCGCGGTAGATCAGCTCGGCGGTTGCCTGCGGGGAGACCGTCACCGATCCCATCGTCAGGATCCCGCTGGCGATCCCGGGGATCGGCGACTCCGGCGAAGCCGAGGCGGTGGCGGCGGCGGCCAGGAGGTGGGCGGCGATCCACTGGTTGGCCGGGATCGAGCAGAGGGCGGCGTCGAGGACCCGGGCCTGGGGCTTGGTCGGCAGGTCGCCCCGGACGGCGAGGAAGAGGACCTCCGAGTAGCTCAGCTGATCGATGATCTCCTCGATCGGATATCCGCGGATCAGCAGCTTGCTGTCGGTGGCCTGGCTGACCGAGGTCGACCAGTAGTCGCTCCAGTCGCCCGACTTGAAGTAGTCGCCGAGCTGGCGGGGACCGTCGGGATTCGACATCTCCTCCTCCTTGTGGTGATCAGGGGGTTTCACGCCCGCCGGCAGTGTGGCGAAGCGATGATCAAGGAACCTAGCACGGCCGACCGTCCAAGCGGTCAGTTGGCTTATCGACGATCCTCGGCGCTTCTTACCGACCGACCGAGCGACCAACTTTTAGGTTGCAACTGACCGCACGGACGGTTAGAGTCGGCGTCGAGTACTGGGCTGTACACAGGTGCCGAAGAGCGAGGAGAAGTCTCGGGGAGTCGTGGTATTCCGATGATCTCTATTCCAATAGCACTCGCCTGGCCGAGCCTGGTCGACTTTCAGCAGTACCTCGTCTCGGGCCTCGCCCAGGGCTGCATCTACGCGCTGATCGCGCTCGCTTTCGTGACGATCGCCAACGTCACCGGCGTCTACAACTTCGCCCAGGGGCAGTGGGTGGTGCTCGGTGGCTTCGTCGCCATCTCGGTCCACGACGGCGGCATGCCGACCGTGCTGGTGCTGATCCTGCCGATGCTCGCGGTTGCCGCGTTCGCCCTGCTCCAAGAGCGGGTCACCGTGGCGACGATCCGCGGCCGCGCCGGCGCCCTGCAGCTGGTGATGGCGAGCCTCGGCGCCGGCGTCCTCCTGGAGGGGCTGATGCTGGCGATCTGGGGAGACGAACAGAGGGCCCTGCCGCCGTTCAACGCAGGCACCGTGAAGATCCTCGACGCCTCCACGAGCTACCAGACCCTTTGGATCTGGGGCACCACCGCGGTCGCCCTCGTGGTCATGTTCTGGTTGTTCCGCCGGACCACGATCGGACGGGCGATGCGCGCCTGCGCGATCAACCCGGTCGCGGCTCGGCTGGTCGGAATCAGGCTCGGCGCGATGTCGATGACCGCATTCGTGATCGGCGGCGCCCTCAGCGGCCTGATCGGCGCGGTCAGCGTTCCGCTCACTGGCGTCTTCTGGAGCGGCGGCTTCACCCTCGGACTGGTTGGCTTCATCGCCGCCGCCCTGGCCCGCTTCGAGGATCCGGTCGGGGCGGTGGTCGCCGGGCTCGCCCTCGGGCTGGTCGGCGCCTTCGCCGCCGGGATCGTCTCTCCGGCCTACAGCGACGCGATCTTGTACGGCGTCCTGATCGCCTACCTGCTGGTCCGGGCGGCGGCTGGTCCGGACGGGGCGATCCGCCGCGTCCTCCACCGCCGCGCCAGTGTCAAGAGCCGGGCCGAACTGCTGCGGTCGCGGGTCGCGGGGAGGGCGGCGGCGATCGCGAAAGGCAGCGCCGGCGCCGGCAAGCGGATCAAGGCGCCGACTTTCGACAGCCTTCGCCACCGCCTCGCCGCGGCGGTGATCTTCGTCGTCGTCGCCGCCCTGGTGCCGACCCTGTTCAGCGGCGAAGCCCAGGTGATGGACACGGCGATCTTCATCGTCCTCTCGGCGATTGGCGCCACCGGGCTGGTTCTCGTCCTCGGGCTCAGCGGCCAGTTCAGCCTCGGCCAGGGCGCCTACTACCTGTTGAGCGGCTACGCGTTCGCGGTGCTGACCTCGAAAGCGGGCTTTTCGATCATCCCGGCAATGCTGATCGCGATCGCGCTGGCGGCGGTCGCGGGCGCAATGCTCGGCTGGTTGACGATCCAGCTGCGCGGCTTCGACCTCGCGATCGCGACCCTCGCCTTCCATCTCATCCTGCTGGCAGTCGTCGTCCAAGCCAAATGGCTCGGCGGCACGCTGGGCCTGCCGGGGGTGCCGTTCAAGCCGTTCGGGATCGACCTCACCGCCCAGACCCACTTCTACTGGGTGGCGGTCGGCTTCCTCGCGGTGGCGCTGATCCTGGCCGCGAACCTGTGGTGGTCGGACCTCGGTCGCGGCCTGCGCGCGATCGCCAGCGATCAAGAGGGGGCGGAGAGCGTCGGCGTCAAGACCCAGCGGCTGAAGCTGGGGGTGCTCGCGGTGGGCGCGGCGATGGGCGGCGCCGCCGGGTTCCTCTGGGTCTCTTACCTGGCCTACGCGACGCCGACCAGCTGGGACTTCTCGTTGATGATCGCTCTGCTCGCCTACGTGGTCGTTGGCGGCCTGACCTCGGTCTACGGCGGCCTCATCGGTGCGGTCGTCGTCGGCGTCCTCCAATACGTGGTGACCGGCAGCGTCTCCACCGGGGTTGGCACCGGCGCCTCGGCCACACAGGTGATGATCAACGGCGGGCTGATCATCCTCGTGATCGTCCTCGCCCCTGGTGGTCTCGCCACGCTGCCGAAGCTCGTCCGTCCCTGGATCAGCCGTCGCCGAGCCGCCGCGCTCGAGGCCAGCGAGGCGGCCTCGCCGCCGATCGGATCGCCGCAATGACCGGTACCCAGGTGGAGGCCACCGAGCAGGCGATGATGACCGCGCACGGGCTGACGAAGCGGTTCGGGAACCTGACCGCGGTCAGCAACGTCGACCTCGAGCTCCGTTCCTCGTCGATCACTGCGTTGATCGGGCCGAACGGCGCCGGCAAGTCGACCGTCGTGAACCTTCTCTCGGGACTGTTGCTGCCGAGCGCGGGGGAGATCCGCTACGCGGGCGGCAGCGTCCGGGGAATGCACCCCTACGAGCTCGCCCATCTCGGGGTCTTGCGCACCTTCCAGACCCCGCGCCTGTGCCCCGGGCTCAGCGCGGCTGAGACCGTCACGCTGGGCCTGCAGGCGCATGACCGCAACTCGTGGGCACGGGCCCTGTTCCACACCCCCGGCCTGCACAAGAAGGAGGACGAGAGGCGCGCCGAGGCGCTGGCGGTCTTGGAAGAGATCGACGTCGAGGGCGTCGACGTCGAGGTGACCGCGCTCGCCGTCGGCACCCAGCGCCTGGTCGAGCTGGCAAGGGCGCTGGTCGGGGGCCCGACGGTGCTGCTCCTGGACGAGCCCGGGGCCGGGCTCGACCCGTCTGAGTCAGCCGCGCTCGCGGCTCTGTTGAGGAAGATTGCCGCCAGCGGCCCGGCGGTGCTCCTGATCGAGCACGACATGTCGGTGGTGATGTCGGTCGCCGATCGGGTCGTGGTGCTCGACCACGGCGCGGTGATCGCAACCGGCACCCCGGCCGAGGTGAGCCGCAACGAGGCCGTGATTGAAGCCTATTTGGGGCCGCAGGAGTCATGACCGCGCCGGCGCTCGAGGTCGACACGGTGCGCAGCGGCTACGGGCCGGTGACGGTCCTCCGGGACGTCACCATCGAGGTCGGCGCCGGTGAGATCGTCGCCATCCTAGGCAGCAACGGGGCCGGCAAGAGCACGTTGCTGAAGACGATCACGGCTCTGCTACGCCCGACCGGCGGCGACGTCCGGCTCAACGGCACCTCGCTGCTCGGCCGATCGCCGGAAACGATCGCCAGATCCGGCGTCGTCCTGGTGCCGGAGGGTCGCCAGCTGTTCGCGACGATGACCGTGCAGGAGAACCTGATGCTGGGCGGATATGCCGCCCAGCGAAGCCTCCTGCGCGAGCGGCTCGACGGGGTCCTGGAGCTCTTCCCGCCCCTCCGCGAGAAGCTGCCGGACGCGGCGGGGAACCTCAGCGGCGGTCAGCAGCAGATGGTGGCGATCGGTCGGGCGATGATGGCCGGCCCGGAGGTGCTTCTCCTCGATGAGCCCTCTCTGGGGCTGGCGCCGCTGGTGCTGAAGGAGGTCTTCGAGAGCATCTCCACGCTGCGCCAGCGGGGCACCACGGTCCTCTTGATCGAGCAGAACGCAGTGATGACTTTGAAGCTCGCAGATCGCGGCTACGTGATGGAGCGGGGAGTGGTGACCATCTCCGGAGCCGCAGACGCACTCTTACGAGATCCGCGCGTGGTGCACGCGTACCTGGGTGGCTCGACTGTCAAAAGCGATTCGATCGACAACGAGAAGAGAGGAACGTAGTGAGCGAATTGAGGGTAGGTCGTCTGTGGAAGGGTGTGCTGATCGCCGTCGGACTCGGAGCCGCTGTTCTGTTGCTGGCGGCGTGCGGGGGCGGCGGTAGCTCGTCGACCGGCAGCGAAACCAGCGCGGCCAGCACCGGCGAAGAAGCGTCGGCTGGCGAATCCGCTTCCAGCGGTGGCGAACCAAGTGGCGAACCGATCGTCTTCGGCGACGTCTACGGACCGCCGGCAGCCGGCGGCAAAGGCGTGTTGCAGGGGATGGAAATCGCCGCAAACCAGCTGAACGAAGAAGGTGGCATCGACGGGCGCCCCGTCGAACTCAAGGCACTCAGCACCGACGCTTCGCCGGAAGCCGTCGCGGCCGCCTATCGCGAACTCGGTCAGGACCCGAGTGTCATGGGTGTTTCGGTGGGGTTCATCGGCACGCCAACGCTTCGCGCTCTCAGCGAAACGGTCAAGCTCCCGGTGATCAGCGCCAGCGGTAACGACGAAATCGACATTCCGGCGTCCAAATACGTATTCGGAAACTCGTTCTCCGGTGAGTACGCCACCGCAGCGGTGACGTGGGGCGTAAAGAACAAAGGCGTCAAAAAAATCGCCATCATCCACTATGAGAGTCCGTCCGGCCAGTCGAAACCCCCGGCGATCGAAAAACGCTGCGAAGAACTCGGCTGTGAATTGGTGGACGTCGAGGAAGGCCTGTCGACCGACAGTGCCGCGAAGCTCGAACCCGCACTGACCAAGATGCGGGCGTCGGGTGCGGAAATGTACTTCATCGAAGGTCAGAATCCGAACGGGTTCAAGGCGGCCGAAACGCTGGGGATGCTGAACGAAGGAAAGGTCATCGTCTCCGACAACTGGTTGACCGCTCCGGTAACCGCAAAAGCCTGCGGCAAGCCGTGCGAAGGCGTGTGGTTCGCGACTTCGAAGGTTCGTCTCAACAACCTGAACGAACTCGAACCGAACGATCCCGTGAAGCCAATCGGGATCAAATACAAAAAGCAGTGGGCGGAAAACTTCCCCAAGGAAGAATTCAACGAGTTCAGCACCTACGGCTACGACGAGGTGGCGTCGATGGCCTTCGCCGCTGAAAAGGGTGTAAAGAACGGCGAAGAAATCAGCCGTGATTCGATCGCGGAAAACCTCCAGCATTTCTCCGGGAAAGAATTCCTGAGCTTTGACGGCTACTACGAAAGCTCGCCCGAAGACCACCGCCTGGTTCCGAAAGAATTCAGCCAGGGCTACATCGGGGCTGTGATCACGCTCAAAGGCAACGAAGTGATCTACTCACTCGCTCCGGATTCGCCCGCCTCAGGCGCGGAAGCGTAGTTACGACCCAAGGTTGCGAGCGAGGGGCCGGGTTCGCCCGGCCCCTCGCCGCGTCACCCTCCCGGAAGGAGGACTGCGATCGGATTCGTGAAGACGGCAACGGAGGTCGAGGCGATCGAGGCTGTCCTCGCGGCGCCGCGGTTCGGCTCCGCCCAGTTGCTCTCGGTTGAGTTCCTGTCGGCGCCCGGGTTCACCCAGGCGGTGCTGCCACCGCCTCTCGAGCCGCTGGCCGAGCCGCGGATGCGGGCGATGGTGGGGCGCTGGGAGTCGAACTGCGTCGGTGACTTCGAAGGCGGGACCGTGTACGTCGGTGCCCAGTTCGAGGGCGTTGTGGGCGAGTACCAGCTCGCCCAGTACATCGACCGGGACCCGGCGACCATCTTCGGCCGCGAAGTCTTCGGCGAGCCGAAGAAGCACGGCCGCGCCAGCCTCCTGCGCCGCGGCTCCCACTTCCGCGGCTGGATCGACTCCGGTGGCAGGCGCCTGCTGGAGATCGAGGGCGAGATGGACACGGACCGCGGCCCCTTTACGGCCACCGGGTACAGCTACAACTTCAAGTCGCGCCCGGCGGTCGACGGCCGCGGGCTGCAGGAGGACGCGATCCTGACGCGGATGGACATGGAGGTGCGGGCGACCGTCTCGCTCGCCGGGACGGCGGCGATGGAGCTGTGCGGCGGCCCCCACGACCCGCTCGAGGAGATCCCGGTGCACTCGTTGACCCGCGCTACGTATTTGGAGGCCGATCTCCTGGCGGCCGGCAGGGCAGTCGCGACCACGCCCGCGGCGGTCTTCGCGCCCTACCACCACGGGCGCAATTACGACTGGACCGCGCTCGACACCGAAGCACGCCAGGGCTCCGGTTCCTAGAGCTAGGCGGGGTCGGCGCGGTGCGATGCCATCGCTGCTTCCACCGCTTTCGCCAGCTCGGCTCCTTTGAGCTTCGGCGGCGAGCCGGTGGCGAGGCCGCCGATCAGGTTGCGGCAGTACTGGTGCGCGATCTTGGTCGCTGACTGGCGCCCGCCCGGCTCGAACCAGGTCCAGGCCCAATTGCACATGCCGAAGATCTGCAGTGCCGAGAGGTGCGAGTCCACCTCGGTGAACGCTCCCGTGGCGACGCCGCGGCCGATGATCTCGATCACCATCGCCGAGTACTCGTCCCGCATGGTGCGGACCTCGTCCATGATCGCTTCCGAGGCCGAGCGGACGATCTCGCGCGAGAACGCCACCGTGGCGGCGCGGTCGTCCTGCTGGGAGAGCATCAGCTGGTAGACGATCAGCTGCAGCTGATCGACCGGGTCGGCGAAGCCGGCGAGGAACTCGTTCGCCTCAGCCAGGCGGCGCCGCATGTATTCGGCGTTCAGCTGCTCGAGTAGCGCTTCCTTGCTGCGGAAGTGGTGGAGGACCGTGCCCTTGCTGATGTCGAGCGCTTCGGCGACGTCGCGCACGCTGACCTCGTCGTAACCGCGTTCGGCGACCATCGCGGTGAAGCAGCGGAGGATGTCCCCGCGCCGGCTCTTGCGCGCCGCCGTGGCCATTATGCGAGCAGCTCCCGGGCGATGATGAAGCGCTGGATCTCGGCGGTGCCGCCGCCGATCTGCATCAGCTTGGCGTCCCGCATGTAGCGCTCGACCGGGAACTCGTCGATGTAGCCGTAGCCACCGAGGATCTGCACGGCCTCGGTCGTGACCCGCATCGCGACGTCGCCGCCGAGCAGCTTGCAGGCCGAGGCGAGGGCCCGCTGGCCGCCTTCCCCGGCGTCGATCCGCGCCGCGATCTGGCGGGTCAGCGCTCGGCAGGCCTCGACCTCGGAGAACATGTCGGCAAGCTTGCCGCTGATCAGCTGGAACTCGCCGATCGGCTTGCCGAACTGTTCGCGCTCGCCGGCGTAGGCGAGGGCCACCTCGAGCGCGCCCTGGGCAACGCCAACCGACTCGGCGGCCATCAGCACGCGCTCGCTGTCGAGTCCCTCGAGCAGGATCGCGCGGCCCTCGTCCTCCGTCCCGATCAGCGCCTCGGGCCCGACCAGGCAGTCGTCGAGGATCAGCTCGCCGGTCGGCGAGCCGCGCCAGCCCATCTTCGAGAACTTGCGCCCGCGCGAGAAGCCGGGAGAGTCGACGGGGACCGCGAACATGCCCAGGTTGCGCTCGTTGGCCGGCGTGCGTGCGTAGACCAGGGCCATGTCGGCGACGGGGCCGTTGGTGATGAAGGTCTTGGTCCCGTTCAGCCGCCAGCCGCCGTCGGCCCGCTCGGCCTTGGTCCGCATGCTCATCACGTCGGAGCCCGCCTCGGGCTCGGTCATCGCCAGGCAGCCGATGATCGAGCCGTCGATCAGGCCCGGCAGCCAGCGCTCCTTCTGCTCGGCATCGCCGTGGCGGGCGATCCGGCCGACCACCATGTCGGCCTGGTGGAGCACGGTCGCTGCGGTCGAGAGGCAGACGGCGGCGAGCTCTTCGCCGATCAGGCAGAGCTCGGTCAGGCCGAGGCCGGCGCCGCCGTCCTCGTGGCACACCGAGGCGCCGAGCAGCCCGAGGTCGGCGGCTTCGGCCCAGCTCTCGGCGGGGAAGGACTGCTCGGCGTCGAGCTCGCGAGCCCGCGGTGCAACCTTCTCCTGCGCGAACTGGCGCAGGGTGCGCCGCAGCAGCTTCTGCTCGTCGCTGAGCCCGTATTCGGCTGAGCGCGGCAGCCCCATCAGCTCCCCCTGAACCGCGGCTCGCGCTTCTCGAGGAAGGCGTTCGTGCCCTCGAGCCGGTCCTCCGAGGCGAGCAGGCCGGCGAGCCGCGCTTCGGTGCGCTCGTTCGCCTCGGCGATCGGCAGCACGGAGTCGGAGCGCAGGGCGTCGAGCACGGCGCGGGTCGAGAGCGGCGCCGCCGAAGCGATCCTGCTGGCCAGCGCTCGCGCCTCCGCGAGCACCCGATCGGCGGCGACGGCAAGGTCGGCGAAGCCGAGCGCGCGGGCCTCGGCGCCGCTTACCAGGTCCCCGGTCAGCAGCAGCCGCGCCGCGGTGGAAGGGGCCGTCAGTCGCGGCAGACGGGCGAGGCCGCCGGTCGCCGGGATGATCCCGAGCCGCGCCTCGGGCATACCGAGCTTGGCCCGCTCGGAGGCGACCCGCAGCGTGCAGGCGAGCGCCAGCTCGAGGCCGCCGCCGACCGCGTGGCCGTTGATCGCGGCGACGGTTGGCACCGGGAGGGCGGCGATCGCGTCGACCGCAGCGCGCAGCCGGCGGTTGTAGGCGAGGTTCTCCTCGGCGTCGCGGGCGGCGATCAGCTCGAGGTCGGCGCCGGCGGCGAAGGCGTCGCCGCTCCCGGTGACGATCGCGCAGCGCACCTCGGTGTCGGCGCCGACCCGTTCAGCCGCGGCGCGCAGCGCATCTGCCATCTCCTCGTCGAGGACGTTGCGGCGCTCGGGGTTGGCGAGCGTGATCGTGGCCACGTGGGCCGACGTCGAGAGCTCGACGGGCACGCTCTTCTTCTGGGGGCTCGCAGCGGTCATCCGGCGCTCGGGTAAGCGTCGACGAAAAAAGGGATTGGACGATCTCCGAGGCGCAAATCTCTCCTTGAGGTGCGAGGTAAAACGGGCGCTTAGACTCGACGAGCTTGGTTCGGCGATGCGTTTCTCACGCGGGGACTTCTATACACTAACCGTACGAACGGTCAGTTTCAAAGAGGAGGATGCGAAACGATGAGCAGGCGCCAGTCCGAGGGCCGCGGTGCCGGCGCAGCTGACGCCTCAGAGCTGCTCGATCTCTACCGGCAGGTGGCCCGGATCCGAGCGATCGAGCTGCTGCTCAACCGCTACATCTCCGAGCACGGCTTTGGCGGCTTTTGGCATCCGGGGCTCGGCCAGGAGGGGATTCAGGCCGGCGCGGTCGCCGCCCTCCGCGAGGACGACTACCTCTTCTACGCCCACCGCGGCCTCGGCTATGCGCTCGCCAAGGGGATGTCGCCGGTGACCCTGCTCGCCGACCTCTTTGGCCGCACCGGCGGCAGCGTCGGCGGCAAGGGAGGGGGGACGGTCCACTTCGTTGCCCCCGAGATCGGCGTCCTCGGCCAGGGCGGCACGGTCGGCTCCAGCTTCGTGCTCGGCGCTGGCGCCGGCGTCTCGGCGCAGATGCTCGGCACCGACCGCGTCGTCGCGATCTTCTTCGGCGATGGCAGCTCCGCTCGCGGCACCTTCCACGAGGCAGCGCTGACCGCCGCGGTCTGGAAGCTGCCGCTGGTCTGGATCTGCGAGAACAACGGCTGGGCGATCTCGGTGCCGATCGGCGAACAGAGCCCGACCGAGGACATCGCCGATCGCGCCGCCGCCTATGGCGTCCCCGGCGTCGTCGTCGACGGCCAGGACACCGTCGCTGTCCGCGAAGTAACCGCCGAGGCCGTCGCCCGCGCCCGCGCCGGCGAGGGGCCGACCCTGATCGAGGCCAAGACGCTGCGCGTCCGCGGTCATTTCGAGGGCGACAAACAGGCCTACCGCGAGGACCTCGTCGACGCTCTCGACATCCCCCGCGACCCGCTGAAGATCCTCCGCGAGCGCGTCCCCGCCGAGGCGGCCGACCGGCTTGACGAGGAGGCGCGAGCCGAGGCCGAGGCGGCGCTCGAGGAGGTCCTGGCGATGCCCGAGCCCGAGGACGACGTCGTCACCCAGGGGGTCTGGGTGTGAGCGCGACGACCGCCGTCGAGGCGCCGCAGCTCGGCTACGCGCGGGCGATCAACCAGGCGCTCGGCGAGGAGATGCGCCGCGACGAGCGGGTCTGGATGCTGGGGCAGGACGTCGGCAAGATGGGCGGCGTGTTCGGCGTTACCCGCGGCCTCTATGACGAGTTCGGCGGCAGCCGCGTCCGCGATACGACCCTGAACGAGACCTTCATCGTCGGCGCCGCGGTCGGCGCGGCGATGACCGGGACGGTCCCGGTCGCCGAGCTGCAGTTCGCCGACTTCATGCTGATCGCCGGCGACGAGGTCTTCCACAAGATGGCCAAGTGGCGCTACATGCACGGTGCCCAGCTCTCGGTGCCGATGGTGCTGCGGCTGCCGACCGGCGTGCTCGGCGGCGTCGGGGCCGAACACTCGCAGTCGCTGGAGGCGCTGGGGATGCACTTCCCCGGCCTCAAAGTGGCGCTGCCGGCGACCCCCGCCGACGCCAAGGGCTTGCTGAAGACGGCGATCCGCGACCCCAACCCGGTGCTCTTCTTCGAGCACAAGGGGATGTACCGGGTGAAGGGACCGGTGCCCGAGGACGACGAGCTCCTCGTCCCCTTTGGCGAGGCGGCAATCCGCCGCCAGGGCACCCACCTGACCGTCGTCGCCACCGGCCTGATGGTCGGTCGCGCGCTCGAGGCCGCCGAGGCGCTCGCCGCCGAGGGGATCGAGCTGGAGGTGATCGACCCGCGCACGCTGGTCCCGCTCGACATGGAGACGATCGTCGGCTCAGTCGAGAGGACCGGGCGGGCGCTGGTGGTCCACGAGGCGGTCCGCACCGCCGGCGCCGGCGCCGAGATCGCCGCCCGCATCCAGGAAGCGGCCTTCTTCTCGCTCGACGCCCCGGTCTGGCGGCTCGGCGCCCTCGACACCTCGATTCCCCAGAGCCCGAGCCTGGAGCAGCTGGTGATCCCCAGCTCCGCGCAGATTCTCGCCGCGGCGCGCGAGCTGGTCGCGATCTAGGCGGGGCGCCGGGGCGCTAGGCGTAGTCCCGAGGGCCCCAAAGCTCGAGGCGCTCCTTGAGGGCGACCGCGAAGCGGGTCGCGTCGGCGCCGTCGACGGCGCGGTGGTCGAAGGTGACGGCCAGCCGCAGGATCGGCCGGATCTCGATCCGCTCGTCGCCCGAGTCGTCGCTGAGGACCCAGGCCCGGCGCTGGATCGCCGGAGCTCCGAGCACCGCGACCTGAGGCTGATTGATGATCGCCGGTGCCGCGACCGCGCCGACCGAGCCGGGGTTGGAGAGCGTGAAGGTCCCGCCGGCGAGGTCGTCGGGCGTCAGCTTCCGGCTCCGCGCCCGCGCGGCCAGATCGGCGATCGCCGCCCCGATCTGTCCAACGTCGAGCTTCTCGCAGCCGCGCACCACCGGCACCAGGAGGCCATCCTCGGTGTCGACCGCGACCCCGAGGTTGACTGTCTGCCAGAGCACCGTGCGGTCGCCGAGGAAGGTCGAGTTGAGGCGCGGATGCTCGGCCAGCGCCGAGCAGGCGACCCGGGTCAGGAACGGCAGGTATGAGACCTTCGGCTCGCCGGCCCCGGTGCGTGTCTCGTTGATCTCCGCCCGCGCTGCCGTCAACGCCGTCAGGTCGACGTCGACCTCGGTCGTCATGTGGGCCGCCGTCTGCCGCGAGCGCACCATGTGCTCGGCGATCACCCGTCGCACCCGCGTCGTCCTTGAGACCTCGTGCGGCACCCCCTCGTACCCGGCCGGCAGCCGCTCGGGCTCCGGTGCGGCGCTCGCCGGCGTCGCCTGCGCTCCTGCCTCGGCAGTCGCGGCAGCCCCAGCCTGCGCCGCCCCGAGCGCCGCCTCCACGTCGGTCTTGCGGATGCGGCCCCGAAGCCCCGTGCCCTCGACCAAGCCCAAATCGACCCCATGCGCTTGCGCCATCCGCCGAGCGATCGGCGAAGCCAGCTTCGTCCCGTCCGACGGCCGCGGAATCGAGCTCAACAGCGCCTTCGCGGCCCTGACGGGATCGAACCTCCCGAACTCGTCGCGCCCCGCCGCCGCGCGCTCGGCCAGGCCCACGCCGGGCAACGGGGTCGGGGCCGGAGAGGGCTCCTCGGGCACTCCGCGCGCGGCGCCGTCCCCGTTCTCGGAGGCCGCCGCCTCAGCGGGCGGAGTCGGATCCGGGGAGCCTCCCCCGGACCCGCTCGTCGCCTCGAGCACCGCCGCCGCGTCCGCGCCGACCGCGAGCTCCGCCAGCGGCGCCCCGACCGCGACATCCTCGTCGACCTCGACCAAGATCTTGCTCAGCACCCCGTCGGCTGGAGCGACCACCTCGGTATCGACCTTGTCGGTGGCGATCGCGCAGAGCGGCTGCTCCGCGGTGACCGAGTCGCCGACAGCCGCGAGCCACTCGACCACCGTTCCCTCCTCGACCGAGACCCCCATGTGGGGCATCGGCACCACCACGGTCCTCGCTGCGCCGCTCATGAGGAGATGTCGATCAGGACCTTGACGTCGTCGCCGGGGTCGCTGGCAAGTCGTTCGATTTCGGCCGCGGCGTCTTCGAGCGGAGCCCGCCGCGTGATCATGCCCTCAGGCTCGAGCGCCCCCGTGGCGATCATCGCCGCCGCCCGCGGCAGGTCGTTTTGATAGCCGAGGATCCCGATCAGCGAGCGCTCGTAGAGGACCATGCGGCCGCCATCGACCGGGATCGGCTGCTTCGGGATTCCGGCGATCACGATCCGCCCGGCGCGCCGCGTCATCTCCAGCGCCGCTTCCATCGCCTGGACCGAGCCCGTGCAGTCGACCACCAGGTGGGCGCCGCCCCCGGTCAGCCTGCGAGCCTCGCGAGCGACGTCGCGCGGCTCACCGGCCGGCTCGAAGGTCGAGAAGCCCTCGGCTTCGGCGCGGGCGCGGCGGCCGGCGTGGAGCTCGCCGACCAGCGGGTCGAGCCCGACCGCGCGGGCGACCAGCGCAGTGCAGGCGCCGATCGGCCCGTAGCCGAGGACGACCATTTCCTCGCCGGCGCGGCCGCTGCCGCGATCGAGCGCGTGCAGCCCGACCGCCAGCGGCTCGAGCAGGGCCCCCGCCTCGTCGCTCACGCCATCGGGCAGCGGCACGACGCAGTAGGCCGGAAAGCGGACGAGGGGGGCGAAGGCGCCGTCGGAGGCGAGGCCGATCGAGCCGCTGAAGGGGCAGAGGTTGTATTCGCCGGCGACGCACGCTTCGCAGCTGCCGCAGCGCCAGCAGGCGTCGGCCGCAACCCGGTCGCCCGGCTCGATGCCGCGGACGCCCTCGCCGACTGCGGTGACGATCGCCGAGAACTCGTGACCGAGGGTGAGGGGCGGCTGCTGCCCGCTCAGCGGGTGCGGGTGCCCGGGCCGGATCGCGAAGGGGGCGCGGAACTCGGCGACGTCGGACCCGCAGATCCCCGTGTGCAGCACTTTCGCTTCGATCATTCCGGGCCCGAGCGGCAGCTCCAGCTCGACCTCCTCGAGCCGCACGTCGTTCTGGCCATGCCAACGAACCGCCTGCACGCAGGCCAATCTATCAACTAGACTGACCGAGCGGTCAGTTTGAGTTCGGAATACTTGTGGGACGGCTAACGGCATCTCGAGCGAGCACACCATAGGTATGGAATCCGCATCTCTGGGGGCGCCGCCGCTGCGGCGGCGGTCCTGCCTCTCCGTTCCTGGATCGTCGCAGCCGAAGCTCGAGAAGGCGGCCGCGATCGCCGCCGACGAGCTTGTCTTCGACCTCGAGGACTCGGTCGCGATTGAGCAGAAGATCGAGGCGCGCCGCGCCGTCGCCGCCCTCATCGACAGCGGCGCCCTGGCCGGCAGGGCGGTCGCGGTGCGGGTCAACGCGGTCGGCACCCCATGGCTGGAGGACGACGTCGAGGCGATCGGCCGGCTCGCCATGCGGCCGCTCTCGGTCGTCCTCCCGAAGGCCGAGCGCGGGGAGGAGATCGAGCTCGTCGCCCGCTTGCTCGATGCTGCGGAAGGAGGCCCCCACGCGGGCGGGCCGATCCGCCTTCAAGCCTTGATCGAGACGGCGACGGGCATCTCAGAGGTGGGAGAGATCGCCGCCGCCTCGCGCCGCCTCGCGGCGCTGATCATCGGCTACGCCGACCTGGCGGCCTCGCTCGGCCGGTCCTTGCAGCTGGCGCGCGATCCGGAGAGCTGGCTCTCGCTGCAGGATGCCGTGCTGGTTGCGGCTCGCGGGCACGGGCTGCAGGCGATCGACGGGCCCTGGCTGGGCACCAGCGCCGACGATGCGTTCCTGCGGTCGGCGCGATGGGCACGAGGGCTCGGCTTCGACGGCAAGTGGGCGATCCACCCGGGCCAGGTCGGCGCTCTGAACGAGGTCTTCCTGCCGGATCGGAGCGAGGTCGAATGGGCCGAGCGCGTCCTCAAAGCGCTCGAGAGCTCCCGGGGCGAGGGCAGCGGCGCGACGGCGCTCGACGGCACGATGATCGACGAGGCGCTGGCCGCGACCGCGCGGCGCGTCCTGGTCAGGGCGAAGGGATAGTCGGCTCCTGTCCGCCGGGCTGCCCCAGAGCGCTCCCTACTTCGAGGACCTCGCGGTCGGTCAGCGGGTGGCCGGAGCACCGGCGATGACGCTGACCGACGGCCACGCCGCCGTGCACCAGGCGATCCTCGGGGACCGGCTGCGGCTCTACCTCGACGCGGAGCTCTGTCAGCGCGTCTGCCCAGGGCCGGGCCAGCTCGCACATCCCGGCCTCGTCTGGGACGTGGCGATCGGCCAGTCGACCGTCCTCACCCAGCGGGTGATCGGCAACCTCTTTTACCGTGGGCTGTCGTTGCGGCGGGCACCGCGGCTCGGCGACACCCTGCAAACCGCGACCGAGGTGGTGGCGCTCCGCCAGAACAGCCCCCGGCCGGGGCGGGCGGCGACCGGCGTCGCGGCCCTGCGCATCCGCACGGTGGACCAGGAGGACCGGCCGGTCCTCGACTTCTGGCGCGGCGCGATGCTGCCGCTGCGGGACCCCGACGGGGAAACCGAGCAGGCGGACGACCTCGCCGCCGTCGGCGCTGAGGTGGGAGCCGACGATTTCGCCGCGCCGTTCGCCACCTGGGACCTTGCCGCCTACCGAGAGCTGGTGCCCGGACCCCACTTCGGCGAGCTGACGGCGCCCTGCGGCTGGGAGGTGCCGGGGGGCGACGTCGTCAGCTCAGCTCCGGAGCTGGCGCGGCTCTCGCTCAATATCGCCGCCACTCACCACGACCTCCGCCTTGGGCGCCGTGGTAGGCGCCTCGTTTATGGCGGCCACACGATTGGAATCGCCGCAGCCCAGCTGTCGCGGGCCGTTCCGAGCCTGGCCTCGATCGTCGCCTGGCATTCCTGCGAGCACCTGGCGCCCGTGCACGAAGGGGACACTCTTTGGAGTGCGGTCGAGCTCGAGCGCGCTGACCAGCCCCGCCCCGGAGGAGGCGGTTTCGCACACCTCAGATGCCGCGTGTGGGCAGAGCGGGAAGAGGGTCAGAGCCAGGTCCTCGACTGGCGCCTCGTCGGTCTGCTCGGGTGACGCCCGATGATGCCGTGACGCTCTGCAAGAGACCGCGAAGTGACCGGCAAGGGGGTGATCTCGAATCCGAGCCAGCCTGGTCGTCAACCGTGGGCCCGACGAGGTGCCGCTACTGCCGACCATCCTCC
>DASXFL010000156.1:0-19797 GCA_036489595.1 Solirubrobacterales bacterium | reverse complement strand
CAAGGCACCGAGTTGGAAGAGGATTTCCAACCCGAGTACGGGCCGAAATGGTCCGATCAGCGCGTCGAGCGAATGCTCGGCGCGCTGGTGCTTGGCGTCGTCGCGCTGCTGCTGGCGCTGATCGGCGTCGTCATCGGTTGGCCGTCCTTCGCCCATAACGGCCTTTCCTGGTTCGGTTCCGGCGGCAGCGTCGAAGCCGAGCTGAACGAAATCTCACAGTCGGCCGAAACGGGCGCCGGCTACGTCTACACCTTCCACGCCTGGCCGCTGATCTGGTCGACGATCCTGATCACCGGCGGCGCGGTCATCTGCGGCCTTATCTCTGCCCTCTTCATCTCCGTCTTCATCGTCGAGTTCGCACCCACCTGGATGAGCAATATCCTGCAGCCGGTGGTGCGGTTCCTGGCCAGCGTGCCGTCGGTCATCTACGGCCTGCTCGGGGTGCTGGTGCTGGTCCCGTTCATCGGCAACCACCTGATCACCGAGCACCAGAAGGCCTCGGTGGCGGGGGTGATCTCGCTCACCGGCTACAGCCTGCTGGCGGCGGTCACGGTGCTGACGGTGATGATCGCGCCGCTGATGGTCTCGATCTTCAGCGACGGCCTGCGCTCGGTCAAACCGGGGTGGCTCGAAGGATCGCTGGCGCTCGGCGTCAACCGCTGGCGCACGGTCTGGAAGATCGGCGTCCGCACCGCACGGCCGGCGATCGTCGCCGGCACCGTGCTCGCCGTCGCCCGGGCGATCGGCGAGGCGGTGATGCTGGCGATGATCTCCGGCTCGGTCGCCTTCGCCCCCAACCCGGCCGACGGCCTGATCTTCATCTACGAGCCCTCGCGGCCGCTGGCGCCGACGATCGTCAAGAACATCGACCAGCTGAGCTCGCCGCCCTTCAACGCGACGCTGTTCTCGATCGCCGCGGTGCTGCTGCTCTCGGCGGCGCTGTGCTCGATCGCCGGCTACATCGCCCGCCGGGCGATGCGCAAATACGGGAGCCCGTGATGGAGGCCTCGGTCTCCCCCACCCCGGCCGGCGCCGGCAAGCACACCGCGGCGGTCGAGGGCAGCGCCACCTGGCGGCTCGCCGACCGGATCGGGCTGGCGATCTGCTGGGGCCTGGGGCTGCTCTTCTGCACGATCGCGCTGGCGATCGTGATCTACCTCTTCGTCCAGGGCGTCACCTACCTGAAGTTCTCGATGCTGACCACGCCGGCCGCCGCCGGCCTCACGCAGAGCGAAAGCGGCGGCTTCTCCGACGCCCTGATCGGCACCTTCATGGTCGCCTTCCTCGGCATCGTCATCGCCCTGCCGGCGGGGATCGCGATCGCCGTCTGGCTGGTCGAGTACGGGCGGCCGGCGCCGCTGGCGCGGATCACCGAGTCGACGATCGAGGCGATCGCCGGCATCCCCTCGATCGTCCTCGCCCTCTTCGGGACGGTGATCTTCTCCTCCACCGCGCTCGCCTTCCTCAGCCGCGAAACCGAAGGCGTCGTCTTCGGCAAATCGTTCTTCGCCGCCGGGGTGATGCTTTCGCTGGTGGCGCTGCCGCTGATCGTCGCCAGCGTCCGCGAGGGGCTCAACTCGATCCCGCGCCACGTCCGCGAGGCCTCCTACGCGGTCGGCAAGACGAAGGCGGCGACGGTGCGGCGGATCCTGCTGCCGGCCTGCCGGCCGCAGGTCGCCACCGGCGCCGTGCTCGGGCTCGGCCGGATCATCGGCGACACCGCGATCATCCTCGTCCTGCTCGGGGCGACCCAGAACTTCGGCCCGGTCGAAGGCGTGCCCTTCCCGCTCGACTACCTGCGCGGAGTCGGCACGACGCTGACCAACTTCGTCTACGAGGCCTCGCCCACGGGCAACCTGAACCAGCCGCAGAAAGCCTACGCGGCGGCTTTCGTGCTGCTGATCATCGTCTTGATCCTCAACGCGATCGTCGACGTCATCCACCGCCGCGCCAGGAGGGTTGGCTCGTGGAGCTCGTGAAATCGCCGCCGCCGATCCGGCGGCTGCCGCTAGAAGGCGGCGAGGCGGCGACGCAGGTGCTGCCGCCCGCCCAGGGCAACGGCCACGGCGGCGCGCCGGCCCAGGCGGCGGGCGGCTTCACCGCCGCCCGGCGCTCGATCAGCGCACCGCAGTTCTCGATCCGGCGGATGGAGGTCGACGACGTCTCGATCTCTTACGGACCGAAAACGGCGGTGAAGAGCGTCTCGCTGCCGATCCGCCAGGGCGAGGTGCTGTCGCTGATTGGCCCCTCGGGCTGCGGCAAGACGACGCTGCTGCGCTCGCTCAACCGGCTCACCGAGCTGACGGCGACGGCGCGCCTCGAGGGCAGCATCCGGCTCGACGACGTCGACATCACCCTGATCGAGCCGACCCTGCTGCGGCGGCGGGTGACGATGGTCTTCCAGCAGCCGAACCCGTTCCCGATGTCGGTCTTCGACAACATCGCCTACGTCCTCCGCGAGCAGGGCTCCCGGCGGGCGCGGAAGAAGGAGCTCGAGCCGGCGGTCCACAGCGCCCTGCAGCGGGCCGGCCTCTTCGAGGAGGTCAAGGACAACCTCAAGCACCCGGCGCTGAAGCTCTCGGGCGGTCAGCAGCAGCGGCTCTGCATCGCCCGCGCGCTGGCGGCCGAGCCCGAGGTGCTGCTGCTCGACGAGCCCTGCTCGGCGCTCGACCCGCAGTCGACGCAGGTGATCGAGGACCTGATCGTGAAGCTGCGCGACGACGTCGCGATCGTGATCGTCACCCACAACCTGCAGCAGGCCTACCGGGTCGCCGACCACGTGGCCTTCATGTACCTCGGCGACCTGGTCGAGTACAACAGCGCCACCGCCCTCTTCGGCGCGCCCCGCGAGCAACGGACCCGGGAGTACGTCAGCGGTGCCTTCGGCTAGCCGCCACCACCACCTGCTGCGCCTGCCGCTGGTTCGCGCGGCGGTGGTCGCCGCCTGCCTGGCGCTGGTCGCCGCCGGCGTCGCCGGCTGCGAGACGACGCAGGAAAAGGCGGCCAAGCAACAGGCCCGGGCGGCCCACATCCTCAAAGCGCGGGCGGAACGCGCAAAGGAGCGGAAGAAGTGACCGACTACGAGCTCTGCGAAGAGTGCGGCTCGCCGCTCGACGCCCAGCAGCGCTACTGCGTCGAATGCGGCGCCCGCCGCGGCAACGGGGCCAACCCCGCCTCGCGCTATTTCGCGACGATGAGCAAACGGGCGCGGCGGCCGCTGACCGGACCGTCGAAACGGCTGCCGGCGAGCCGCGCCGCCGCCGTCGGCTTCTTCGCCCTGCTGCCGATCGCCGTCGCGCTCGGCGTCGTCGTCGGCCGCAGCGGCTCCGACAGCGGCAACGAAGCGGCGCTGCTGAAGGCGCTGAAGAGCAGCGAAGCCCAGGCGACCGCGAACGCCGGCGCCGCCACCGAACAGCCGACCGCCAGCGCCAAGAAGCCGAGCGCGAAAGCGAAGGGCAAGGGCGCGGCAAAGGAATCGAAAGCCGAGAAGAAGCTCGAGAGCGAAGGCGGCAAGACCCTGGAGAAGACGAAGAACGGCACCGTCCACCAGGTCACGGGCTACAAGGCGACCAAGGCGAAGGAAGCGGAAGACACCAAGATCGTCGAAGAAAACCCCGAACAGGTCGGCGAAAACTACATCAAGGCCCAGCAGAACCTGCCGGACGTGGTGGTCGTCGGCGGCGAAGGCGGCAGCGGCGGCGAAAGCTCGACCCCGGGGGCCGAACCGTGAAGCTCTCCCTGCCCTGGCGCAAGGACGGCGCGGCGCCCGCGAAGCCGGCGCCGAAGCCCGCCGAGCCGGCAACAGCGGCGCAGAAGCCGGAAGAGAGCGCTGAGCTGCTGGCCCAGCGCGACCGCCTGCTGGAGAAGTTCACGGTGATGCAGGCCGACCTCGGCGGCGCCTTCTACGAGATGGCGATCCGCGACCACGTGCGGATGGACGTGCTGACGCGGAAGGCGGCAGAGCTGCAGCGGGTCGACTCCGAACTGCTTGCGGTCGAGCGGGTGCTCGAGCTGCAGCGCGAGGACGCGGCCGGCCTCTGCCCGAGCTGTGGCGCCCCGTTCGCCCCCGGCGTCCGCTTCTGCGCCCAGTGCGGCAACCCGCTGGTCCCGGCCGAGGACCTCAACGCGACCGCGGCGCCGCGCTCGCCGCAGGCGCCGCCGCCGACCCCGCCGATCCCGGAGAGCAGCCCGCTTCCCCAGGTCGGCGGCGACATCCCCCCGGCGACCGAACCCGAGCAGAACCCGATGCGGCCGCCGGCCGTGCCGGCGGCCGCCGAGGCAAAGCCGCCCGAGGTGCCCCGATGAGGAGTTGGATCGCCAGCCGCATCCAGGCGGCGATCGCCGCTGCCGCCTCGCTCACCGGCCAGCGCTTCGGCCTCCTCGTCGCCTCCTCGCTGGTCGCCACCTCGGCGATCGTCGTCGCCGGGATGAGCTCGAACGGCCACGACCTCGGGCCGCTGGCGGCGCTGGTCGGCCGTAGCCTCGCCGCCCAGCGGGTGGCGGCGGAAGCGGCTCCTCCCACGCCGGCGCCCGAGCCCGAAGTCGAAGTCGAACCCGAATCCGCGCCCGAACCAGCGGCGAGCGAACCCGAACCGGCGCCGATCGAAGCGGCGCCCGAAGTCGTGCCGGAAGCCGCCCCCAAGCCCGAACCGGAACCCGAACCCGAACCCGAAGAAGCGGCGCCGCCCGCGGAAGAAAAGCCCGAAGCTGGGCGGATCAAGCACGTCTTCGTCGTCTCGCTGGCCAGTCCCGGCTACGAAGCGGCCTTCGGCCCTTCGAGCTCGCAGATGCCCTACCTCTCGCGGGCGCTGCGCCAGCAGGGCGACCTGCTCTCCAACTTCGAGCTGCTGAGCGAAAGCTGGCTCGCGAACTCCTTCGCCTCGATCGCCGGGCAGGAACCGACCGCCGACTCCGAAAAAGACTGCCCCGAATACGAAGCCTGCGTGCTCCCGGTCGAAACGATGTCCTACGTCGACCAGCTCGGAACCGCCCAGTTCACCTGGCGCGCCTACTTCGAAGGGATGGCCGATGCGACCGGCAAGCCGGCGCCCTGCGTCCACCCCGAACCCGGCGAAACCGAGACGCCGGTCCCCGGCGGCTACTCCGCCGTCCTCAACCCCTTCGCCTACTTCCACACCCTGCTCGACCTCGGCGAATGCGCGGCCAACGACGTGCCGCTGACCGAGCTCGAAAAGGACCTGCGAAAGGCGAAGAAGACGCCCAACTTCAGCTACATCTCGCCCGACCTCTGCAACGCCGGCGTCACCCCTGGGCAGTGCGCGGAAGGGACGCCCGAAGGTGCGGGGGCCGCCGACGCCTGGCTCTCTACCTGGATCCCGAAGATCCTGAAGTCGCCCGCCTACAAGGCGAACGGCCTTCTGATCGTCACCTTCGGCGCCGTCAACCCGATCCCCAACCCCGACCCGACGCAGCCGCCGACCCCGCCGACCAACCTCAAGACCGGCACGCTCCTGCTCTCGCCCTTCGTCACCCCCGGCTCGACCGATGCCACCAGGTACGACCCCTACTCGCTATTGGCGACCTGGGAGGACCTGTTCGGCCTCGAGCGGCTCAAAGAGGCGGGCGCCAAGAAGGTGAAGTCGCTGGCGCCGCAGCTGCTCGCCGGAGGCGAAAACGGCGGCGGCTAGGCCGCGCCTCCCCGTGCTTTCTGACACGCTCTGCGGATGAGCGGACCAGGCCAGGCCGGCGAGCCGATCACCGCCGCCGGGATCGAGGAGCTGAAGGCCGAGCTCGCTGAGCTCGAAGGGCCGAAACGCCAGGAGATGGCGCGGCGGATCAAAGCCGCCCGCGACGAGGGCGACCTCAAGGAGAACGCCGAGTATCACGTCGCCAAAGAGGACCAGGCCCATATGGAGACGCGGATCAAGCGGCTCCAGGAACGGCTGCAGAACGCGATCGTGGTCGAGGTCGACGCCGGCGCCGAAGGCGTCTTCGCCTTCGGCCGCACCGCCGAGGTGCGCGACGAGTCGAAAGGCGAGACCAACGTCTGGACCCTGGTCGGCTCGACCGAGGCGAGCCTGCCCGAGGGCCGGCTCTCGGCCGAGTCGCCGATCGGCCGGGCGCTGATGGACTCCGCGGTTGGCTCGACGGTCGAGGTGGAGACGCCGAAAGGCGTCAAAGCCTTCAAGGTCCTGAAGCTGGTCTAGGCGCACCGCGCTGCGAGGGTCTCGCACCCGCTTTAGCCGGTGAAAATGCTGCACGGGGTTGACGCCGCGGCGGCGCCGACAATGGCGCGGTGCTACAGCTGCGCGCTTCGATCCCCGACCACGGCAGCGAGCGCTTCGAGCGGATGCTCGGCGCCCGCGACGGGGTGCGGAGGGTGGTGCGCCAACCCGAAGGCGGCGGCGGCGCCCAGGTCTTCGTCGCCGACGTCGAGCCGGCCGCCGCCGACCCGCTGATCGAGGCGATCGGCGAGCTCGGAATCGGCGCCAACGACTACGTGCTGACCAAGCTCGACGTGGTCGCGCCGCTGCGCCACCCGGGCCGCGGCCTCGGCGACGGCGGCTTCGCCTGGGTCGAGGTGGTCGGCCAGGCCCGCGCCAACTCGCGGCCGCTCGCCCGCTATCTGGCGCTGATCAACGTCGCCGCGGTGATCGCCGCGCTCGGGGTGATCACCAGCAGCTCGATCCTGATCGTCGGCGCGATGGCGGTCAGCCCCGACCTGCTGCCCGTCTGCGCGACCTGCGTTGGCCTCGCCAGCGGCCGCCGCACGCTGGCGGCCCGCTCCTTCGTCACCCTCTGGCTCGGGCTGGCACTGGTCGTCGTCACCGCGGCGGTGCTGAGCGAGCTGCTGAAGCTGGCCGACCTCCTCCCCGACGGCTTCCAGGTCGAGACCTCGGGCCTCAGCGGCCTCGCCCACACCGACTACTCGACGGTGCTGATCGCGCTCGCGGCTGGTGTCGCCGCGATCCTCTCCTTCGAGACCCGGGCCAGCGCCGCGGTCGGGGTGGCGATCTCGGTGACGACGATCCCCGCTTCCGCCTACCTCGGCGTCGCGATCGGCGGTGGCGGGATCGAGGACGCGCTCGGAGCGCTGGTCGTCCTCGTCGTCAACGTCGGCCTGCTGATCGTCTCCGGGACCGCGACGCTGCTGGTCCAGCGCTGGCTGCCGAACCGGAGCGGCGCACCGGTCTAAGAGGGTCTAGGCGACCGGCTCGGTCTCGGCGACGACGACCGGCGCCTCGGCGTGGACGCTGTCGACCGACCACGGAGCCGGCGTCGGGCGGCGCTCGTCGTAGACGACGTCGGTGCCGGCGAGGCGGTCGGCGAAGCCGCGCCGCGTCTGCCGGAAGAGGATGCCGAGGAAGGGCAACCCGAAGAGGAGGACAGAGATCCCGATCCCGAAGATGCGGCGGATCGCGCGGCCGGGCGCAAGCCGCCCGCCGGCGAGGCGGACGCCGAGGAAGCGCATCCCCGGGGTCTGCCCGGCGAGGGTCCAGAAGGCGACGAAGTAGGTGCCGCTGAGGATCAGCCAGGTGAAGGAGCCGGCGGCGATCGCAAAGCTGGAGCCGCCGTTGGCGGAGCCGCCGAAGGCATTGTCGACGAGGGTGACGAGGGCGGCGATCGCGGTGAAGCCGAGGTTGATGAAGGCGACGTCGATCGCGAAGGCGATGCCGCGGCTGACCGCACCGGCGTGGTCGGTCGGCTCGGGGCGGGGCCGGCGGAAGAGGATGCGGCGGACGATCCGCTCGAGCTGGTCGTCGAAGCGGCGGGCGAGGCGGCCGACGGTGCGGCCGAGGTCGTCCAGCAGGCCGGCGCCCTGGGCGCTGATCGCCGCCCGCAGCTCGGGCGCGCCGGCGATCCGCTCGACCAGTTGCTGCGCCTCCTCGCTCGCCAGCAGCCGCCGCCAGACCTCGTCGACCAGCTCCGAGTCGAGCGCTTCGAGGATCGCCCGCTTGACCGCGTCGGACTCGAGCGCACCCTGCACCGCCTCCTCGACCATCGGCCCGCGCAGGACCCGAGCCATCGCCCGTTCGACCGCCTCCGACTCGATCGCGCCGACGATCGCCTCCTCGGCGGCGAGCTGCATCGTGCGGTCGATCCCGGTCGCCCGGCCAATTCCGCGGGCGCCGCGGACGCCGACCCCGAGCAGGCGCGCCGAGAGGGGCACCTCGGCGTCGTGCGGGCCGGCGCCGTTGACGCTGGCTCCGTTGAGTCCCTCCATCCTGCGGCGAGTATAGGTCGGTTCCGGCAACCCGGCCGGGAGTTTCGGCCGCTAAGCCGCCGACTCGGCCTCCGGCTCGAGCCGCTCGAGCAGGCGGTCGATCAGCGGCGCCTGGCCGGCGATGATCTTGGCCCGGGCCGCCTCGGGGCCAAACCACTCGGCGCGGTCGACCTCGGGAAAGCTCGCCTGGGTGTGGGAGCGCGGCGGCCATTCCATCTCGAACTCGATGCTGGCGAGCGTCGCCGGGTCGAAGTCGGCCTCGGTCGCCCAGGCCTCGACCACCTTGCCGGCCCGCTGGCGGACCGAGCCGAGCTCGATCAGCTGGGCGCGATCGAGCTCCGGCGCCGGGCCGAGCTCCTCGCCGAGCTCGCGCAGCGCCGCCGCCAGCGGCTCCTCGCCCGGCTCGATCTCTCCCTTCGGGATCGACCAGGCGCCGTCGTCGCGCCGTTTCCAGAACGGCCCGCCGGGGTGGACGAGCAGCAGCTCGACGACGCCACCGCGGCGGCGGAAGAGGAGGATGCCGGCGCTGTGCTTGGTCGCCACGGCCCCAAGGTAGCGACGGCTCAGGCGCCCGGCGGGGCGAGCAGGCACTCGATCGCCGGCGCCAGGGCGGCGAGGACCTCCTCGCGGTCGGCCGCGGCAAGCGCCTCGAGGGTGCCGTTGGCGCGGGTGATCGCGATCCCGACGGCGATCGCGACGATCAGCTCGGCCCGCATCGCCGCGTCAGCGACGCCGCGCGCGGCCAGCTCGTCGCCGAGCTGGCGCTGCAGCCATTCGGCGATCACCGCGGCGACCCGTCGGCGCATCTCCTCGCTCAGCCCGAGGCTGGCGAGGGCGCGGCTGATCGGATTGTGACCGTGCTCGTCCCAGCGGCCGAGCAGGTAGGGCACCGCCGTCTCCAGATCGACCTCGGCCTCGTCCTCGGCGACGTAGGCGATCGAAGCGATGAAGAGCCCTTCCTTGGAGTCGAAGTAGCGGGCGATCAGGGCGGGGTCGACGCCGGCCCGCTCGCCGATCTCGCGGGTGGTCGCGAGGTCGTAGCCGAGCTCGTCGAAGGCTGAGCAGGCAGCGCGCAGCAACGCGGCCCGCGAGGCATCGGAGCCTCGCGGGCGCCGCGTAGTATTCTTGTCAACGGTTGATGACATCGCTTGCTGACAGTATCACTGTAACTGCGCTTCGACCGGGAACCGACGCTTGATGGGCTGCTACCACAAGATCCTGGTTGCTCTCGACGGCTCGCCCGATGCCGAGTCGGCGCTGATGCACGCGATCTCGTTGGCCCGCGACCAGAACGCCCGCATCACCCTGCTCACGGTCGGCCCGACCGTCAATCGCGCCGCCGCCGTCGGCACCGCGCCGCCGCCCGACCTGATCGACGTCCACCAGGAAGTCCTCCACGACGCCGTCGCGCTGATTCCCCACGACGTCGGCGTCACCACCCGGCTCGAGCGCGGCGAGGCGGCGGCGACAATCCTCCGGGTCGCCCGCGAGGAGGACGACGACCTGATCGTGATGGGCTCCCATGGCCACAGCCGCATCCACCGCGCCCTCCTCGGCTCGGTCTCCGAGAAGGTCCTCGCCCAGAGCCAGATCCCGGTCCTGCTGATGCGCGGCAGCGGCTGCGCCGACTCCGACCGCGAGCTGGCGGTCAAGGAGCCGGCGCAGACCGAGGCGGCAAGCGGCTAGCGCCCCCCGCCGCCTCCCCCGGTCAGCCGCCGAGCCTGTAGGCGACCAGCGACGGAGTCTGTCCTTCGGCGATCGGCAGCCCGGCACCGGCCAGGAGGGTGTCGCCGCTGACCATCACACCGGCATTGGTGCCCATCGGCAGGGCCCCCTGCCACAGTTCGCCACCGGATTTGGCCGAGAGCGCGTGAATGATCCCTTCGGCGCTGGTCTCGAAGACGACGTCGTTGACGACGAGCGGCGCCCCATAGGCCGGCTCCGGGAACTTCGCCTGCCACTCGACCTTGCCGCTGGCGACGTCGAGCGCGACCAGTTCGCCGGTCGCTTCGCTTTCTTCGGTGATTTCCGTCGGCGAGACGACTTTCATCGAGTGGTTGACGACGGGGACGAACAGGGTCTTGCCGTCCGTCGCCATCGGCGCGATCACGCCGCCGATCTCGCCCGGGAACACTTCTCCGGTCTTGATCTTCGAGTATTCGTGGCGCATCGCGTAGAGCGAGTCGTCGTCGTGGCCGTTGTGCTCACCGACCGACGTTTTCCAGACCGGCTTGCCGGTCTTGGCGTCGAGCGCGACGACGATCCCGGACTTGCCCGCCCCGATCGCCAGTTCGTTGCCGCCGGAATCGACCAGCACCGGCGAATCCTGGAAGTCCCAGTCGTAGATGTTGTGCGGGGTCTCCTGGTAGTACCAGTCGAGCTTGCCGGTCTTGGCGTCGAGCTTGACCATCGAGTCGGCATAGCGGTCGTCGCCCGGACGACTCGACCCCCACGGATACTTGGGGGCTCCGGGCAGTGGCGCCGGGTTGCCGGTGCCGATGTACATCGCGCCCTTGGAGTCGAAGGAGGGCGGGTACCAGAGGCCGCCGCCGGAGTTGATCGACTTGTGTCCCCAGAGATTCGCGGGGACGGTATCGAAGTGCCAGATTTTCTTGCCGGTCTTGCCGTCGAGCGCCCAGAGCGTCCCCACCGCTCCCGCGCCGTAGTCTTCGGTCGCGGTCACCGGCACCGTCGAGACGTAGACCATCCCACCCGAGACCCCGGGCGCCATGTCGATGCTTTCGGTGGAGCCTTTGGTCAGCTTCACCGCCCAGACCTGCTTGCCGGTTTCCTGGTCGAGGGCGAACGCTTCGTCGGCGGTGGCGCCGAAGACGAGCCCTTCGGCGACGGCGAGGCCGTTGGGGCCGTGGCTGGGCGATTCGTAGGTCTTGGTCCAGAGGACTTCGCCGCTTTCGAGGTCGAGCGCCTGGACGTTGGACGCCAGGTCCTGCGAGTAGACGACGCCGCCGAGGACGATCGGGGTCGAGGCATAGCTGCCGTAGGTGCTCTGCCCGGTCAGCTTCAGTTTCCAGACGGGTTTCAAGGTCGAGACCGTCGAGGAGTCGATCGGCCCGCCAACCTGGCGCGTGCTGGCGGGGTCGACGCCCGGGTTGCCCACGCCGCCGGACGCGGCGTCGGTCGAGCCTCCGCTCGACGACGAACCGCCGCCGCCGCAGCCTGCCACCGCCGCCGCGATCGCCAGCGCGACCGCGACGACCCCCACCATCGCTTTGATCGACCTCATCTCTCCTCCGTTCTTGGTTTCACTGCGACTCGGCGCTGACTGCAAGACGGTCGGCCGCGAGAGCGGGGAGCAGGGGCTGGAGCACGCGGTTGGCGGTCAGCCCGAGGCAGCCGAGATTGGCGAAGCCGGGGCCCTGGCTGAGGCCGCCGAGCCCGGGGATGTGGAGCCGCGGCGAGAGGCCGCGAAGCTCGAGAGCGCGCCCGATCGAGACCTCGGTCCCGGGCGGGGTGTCCCAGACCTGACCGGCCTCGCGCTCGACGACGGCGCGGACCTCGTCTGAGAAGAGGCCGCGGAGCTGGGCGAGCAGGTCGAAGCCGGTGCAGTTGACGAGGTAGTCGAACTCGGCCGCGACGACGCCCTCGGGCGCCTCGTACTCGAGGACGACCGCCTCGGCGCCGGCGGCGCCGGCGTGCAGCGCCCGGCCGAGCTCGAAGGAGCAGTGCCGGTCGCCGGAGAGCGAGGCGATGATCCCGGCGTCGAAGACACCGCGGTCGGCGTGCTTGACGAAGTCGCGCCGGGTCGGCTGGTCGAGGCGCTCCCAGGTCACGCAATCGGGGTCGGCGAAGACGCGGTTCTCGAGGAAGCTCTCGCCGCGGCTCATCGGCAGGGTCGGCGTGAAGACGGTGATCCGCGCCTCCGGGCGGAAGGCGCGGACGAAGACGAGGGCGCTGAGGGCGCTCTCGCCGCCGCCGAGGATCGCGATCCGGGACTCCTCGCCACCGGGGATGCGGGCGAGCTCGGAGCGGTGGCTGTCGCAGTGGAAGATCCGCGCGGCGACGGCGGGGTCGTGCGGGAGGGCGCGGTGGACGCCCGGCCCGGTCAGCAGGAGGGCGCCGCCGGCGTGGCGCTCGGGGTCGGCAGGGTCGCCGCGCTCGGCCACCTCGAGCGCCCAGCGCTCGGGGTCGTCCTCGATCGTCACCGCCTCGACCCGGCCGGAGTAGATCCGCACTCCCTCGGTGGCGCGCTCCAGCACCCAGCTCAGGTAGCCGCCGTAGTCGCGGTGGCGGACCGAGGGCGAGCCGGCGTTGACCCAGGTCCCGTACTCGCCGCGTTCGGTCGCGTAGCGCTGCCAGCTGAAGGGCAGGAGCGCCGCGTCGATCGCGTCACCCGCCTGGCCGAACTGCTTGTGGCTCTGGTAGGGGAAGCCGACGTCCTTGATCGGCGGGATCGCCAGTGGCTCCTCGCCGGAGGTCATGCCGTTGCGGCCGAGCCAGGAGGCGGCCGGCTCGGTCTTCTCGACGATCGTCACCGTCAGCTCG
The DNA here is from genome assembly GCA_036489595.1 of Solirubrobacterales bacterium. Lineage (GTDB taxonomy): Bacteria > Actinomycetota > Thermoleophilia > Solirubrobacterales > 70-9 > VAYN01. The sequence continues at coordinate 7,109 of DASXFL010000156.1, read as the reverse complement.
CCGAGGCCGAGCTCGTTGACGGCGTGGACCTTGGCCGCGATCGCCGCCGCCTTGGCGCCGGCGCCGACGATCAGCAGGTCCGCCTCGGGCGGCGCCTCGCTCTGGCTGGCGGTGCTCATCCGACCGCGACCCCGGCCCCGGCCGCCGCCAGCGGCTCGGCGACCACCAGGCCCCGCCGCGCCGGGGCAAAGGAGATCGCCGATTTCTTCACCGCCTCGCCCCGCCGCTCGAAGGGCTCGAGACGGACACTCGCGAGGACGGTGCGGATCACCCGCTTCATCTCCATTTCGGCGTAGGAGGCGGCGAGACAGCGGCGGACGCCGCCGCCGAAGGGAATCCAGGTGTAGGTGCCGGGGGGCTGCTCGAGGAAGCGCTCCGGGCGGAAGCGGCGCGGCGCGGCGTAGATCGCCGGATCGCGGTGGACGAGGTGGATGCAGGGCGCGACCGTCGTCCCCGCCGGCAGCTCGCGGCCGGCGAGCGTCAGCGGCCGCAGCAGGCGGCGGACCACGACCGGCACCGGCGGCCGCAGCCGCAGCGTCTCCTTGATCACCGCGTCGAGGTGGTCCTCCCCATCCCCCGCCGCCAGCTCGGCGTGCAGGCGCTCGAGCACGTCCGGGTTGCGGAGCAGCCGCTCGAAGGCCCAGGCGAGGGTGCTCGAGGTCGGGCCGTCCGAGAGCAGCGTCACCAGTTCGTCGCGGAGGTCGCGCTCGTTGAAAACATGTTCGCCGTCCTCGTAGCGGGCGCGGACCAGCATCGAGACGACGTCGCGCGGCTCCTCCTCGGGCTCGGCACGGCGGCGTCGCGCCTCCTCGAGAACCGCTTCCTCGACCGGCCGCATCGCCGCCCGGTAGCCGCGGCTGCGGGTCATCGCGCCGGGGCCGAAGGCGGCCAGGAGGGCAAGGTTGCGGGGGCTGTTGAGCCAGGCGGTGAGGCGGCGGAGCCGCTCGCGGAGGCCGTCTAGGCGGCGGTTCTCCCCCGGGCCGAAGACCGCCCGCATCACCACCTCCTGGGTGATCTCCTGCATCCGCGGCCACAGCTCGAACGGCTCGCCGACCGGCCAGCGGCCGACTTCGCGCCGGGCCACCGCGGCCATCATCTCGGCGTCGGCGGCGACCGCGCGGCCGTGGAAGGCGGGCAGCATCAGCTTGCGCCGCTTCAGGTGCTCGGGTTCTTCCATCAGCATCACCGAGCGCGAGCCGAGGACCGGGCCGAGCAGCGGGTTGGCGACGTCGACGCCGACCGCGTCGCCGGCGGTGAAGACGGCTTTGACGTCAGCGGGGTCGCTGAGGATCACCCAGTCGCCCCAGTGCATGATCCGCAGCGTGAAGGCGTCGCCGTAGCGCTCGCGGCAGCGCTCGAGATAGGGCAGCGGCCGCTGCGTCCAGGCGACCGCCTGCAGCGGCCGCGGCAGCCGCGGGCCGGGCGGCAGGCCGGCGGCGCTCACGCCGCCTCCCGGCCGTGGCGCTCACGCTCGAGGCGGTCCATCAGCTCGTCCTCCTCGCGGCAGGTGGCGGCGATCAGGAGGTCGAAGAGGTCGCCGGTGAAGTCAGCCGGCAGGTGCGCCCGGCCGCCGCGCTCGAGGTAGCGCCGGCGCACCACCTCGACCCGGTTCGGCTGCATCATCGGGATCTCGTGCTCGCTCTTGTAGACGGCGACTTCGCGGCAGATCTGGAAGCGCTCGCCGAGCAGGCGGGAGATCTCGTCGTCGATCACGTCGAGCCGGTCGCGGAAAGGCTGCAGGCCGCCGGCGGCGCTCATGCCGCCTCCTCGAGCAGGCCGGTGGCGAAGGCGTGGGCGCAGGCGGCGAGGGCGTCGAGCGAGTAGCCACCCTCCTGGACGACGCAGATCGGCCGGCCGCAGGCGCCGAGCAGGGCGCCGATCCGCGCAAAGACCTCCGGCTCCAGGGACCAGCCGCCGTGGGGGTCGCCGCGGACGGTGTCGTAGCCGAGCGAGACGACCAGGGCGCCGACCGTCGGCGCCAGCTGCTCGACCGAGGCGGCGACCTCGGCGACGTAGGCATCGGCGTCCGGCGCCCGCTCGAAGGCCAGCGCCCGTTCGCCGCTCAGCCGCGGCAGCGCGGTGCCGGCGGGGACATTGGTGACCGGGGCGGCATGGAGCGAGTGGAGGATCGCGCCGGAGCCGTCGCCGTCGCGCTCGGGCAGGCGCTCGAGCAGGGCCGAGGTGCCGTTCGGATAGTGGAGGTCGAGGTCGAGGACGCCGACCGGGGCGAGGCCGCCGTCGAGCAGGGTCCGGACCGCGGCGGCGGCGTTGTTGAGGTAGCAGTAGCCGGCGTGGAAGGCGGGCCCAGCGTGGTGGCCGGGCGGGCGGCAGACCGCGTAGGTGTACTCGGACCCGGCGAGGGTCCGCTGGGCAGCGCTGATCGCCGTTCGCACCCCCTCGCGGGCGGCAGCGACGAGGCCGGCGTTGACGGGGATGTCGGGCTCGAGCCCTGGCGGCGCGAACTCCGGCATCACCACCGGGTCCTCGCCCTGGAGGCGCTCGAGCGCCTCCAGGTAGCGGCGCTCGTGGAGGGCGCCGAGGGTGCGGTCGACGGTGGCGTCGGCGGCGTCGGCGTCGAGGGCGCGGACGCCGCCGTGGCGGGCGAGCCCGGCGCGGAGCGCGATCAGGCGCGCGTCGCTGTCGCGGCCGGGCAGGCGCTCGTCGCCTTCGCGCACCCAGAGCGAAGCACTGCCACCGAGCTGGCGCCGCTGCTCGATCATCACCAGCTCGCTCATCCTCCCTCCCCGTTCGCCCCGAGCAGCAGGCGCATCCGCGGGCCGAGGTGCTCGAAGCCGGCGCCGCGGTAGAAGGCCTCGGTCTGCTCGAGGGCGGCGAAGCCCTCGCGCGGGAGGCCGACCTCGATCCGCGCCACGCCCTGCTCCCGGGCGCGGGCGGCGAGCGCCGCCACCAGCTCGGCGCCGATCCCGCGGCTGCGCCACTCGGGGTCGACCCAGAGGTCCTGGATCGTCGCGTAGCGGCCGGGAACGTGGATCGCCCGCTGCCAGGACGCGCCGAGGACGCCGACGATCGCCCCCTCCTCCTCGGCGACCAGCAGCTCCCCAACCGCACCGTCGCCGATCAGAGCCGCGACCTCGGCCTCGAGCGCCGGCCGCTGCGGTCGCCGCCCCCCGAGCTCCTCCAGCAGCGCCTCCACCGCGGCCGCGACCGCCGCCGCGTCCCCCGCCCCCGCAGGTCGCACGCTCACGCCGTCCCCGCCTCCGCTCGACTCGTGTGCAGTTGTCCCCGCATAGCGGGGACAACTGCGTCCGGATCGAGGTCAACCGACCAGGAGACGTCGCGCTCGGCGCTGCCGGTGACGGCTTCGGCGATCGCCGCCATCGGCGCCCGCGCCTTCAGCAGGATCTCGTCGAACTCGTCCTCGGGGTCCGACTGCATGACGATCGCGCCGCCGGCGCCGATCGTCGTCCGGCCCGGCCGCATGACGATCGTCCGGATCACGATCGAGAGGTCGGTGGTGCCGTCGAGGCCGAAGTAGCCGATCGCGCCCGAGTAGACGCCCCGCGCCTCGGCCTCGAGGTCGTCGATGATCTCCATCGTCCGCTCCTTCGGCGCTCCGGTCATCGAGCCGCCGGGGAAGCAGGCGCGGACGCACTCGGCGGCGCTGCGGTGGCGCTCGAGCCGGCCGGTGATCGTCGAGACCACCTGGTGGACGGTGGCGTAGGGCTCGACCACCATCAGGTCGGGGACGCGGACGCTGTCGACCTCGCAGACGCGGCCGAGGTCGTTGCGCAGCAGGTCGACGATCATCAGGTGCTCGGCCCGGGTCTTTTCGTCGGCGGCGAGCTCGGTGCGGCGGCGCTCGTCCTCGGCCGGTTCCTCGGCGCGCGAGATCGTCCCCTTGATCGGCCGCGCCTGCACCGTCCGGTCGCGGTCGACCGAGAGGAAGCGCTCCGGCGAGGAGCTGACGACGGCGCGGTCGCCGAAGCGGAGGAAGGCGGCGAACGGCGCCGGGTTGGCGCGGCGCAGCCGCCGGTAGAGGGCGAAGGGCTCGGGGCTGGCGTCGGTCGAGATCTGGTCGGTGAGGCAAACCTCGTACGACTCGCCAGCGGCCAGTTCCGCCTGGCTGCGGAGGATGTCCGCGAGGTAGCGCTCGCGGCCGCGGCCGCAGCGGAACGAGACGTGGGCGCCGGGGTCCTCGGCGGGGGCAAGCGGCGCCTCCGGCGGAGGCGTGCGAATCCAGGCCTCGACCAGCTCACAGGCCGACTCGAACCAGCGCTCGGCCTCCGCGTCCTCACCGCGGGCAAGGGCGAAGACGTGGCTGCGGCGGTTGGCGTGGTCGACCGCGACGACCCGGTTGGCGAGCATCAGCATCGCGTCGGGGAGGTCGGATCGGTGCAGGTTGACGGCGCCGCAGTCGGCCTTCAGCTCGTAGCCGAGATAGCCGACGTAGCCGCCGACCAGGCCCCGGGCGATCCCGGGCGGCGCCTCGATCCGATTCCGGGCGAGCTCGCGGTCGAGCAGGTCGAAGACCGAGCCGGGCTCCTCGAGGTCGCGGCCGCCGCGGCGGACCCGCGTCAGCTTCTCCCCGACGTCGTATTCGAGCAGCGCCCGCGAGCGGCCGCCGCTCGTCCCCATGAAGGAGGCCTGGGCGAGCCAGGTCGGGGCATCGGCGCTGTCGAGCCAGAAGGACGCCTCCTCCGCGGCGAAGAGCCGTTCGTAGAGCTGCTCGGTCGGCGCCTCGCCCTCGAGGCTCCTTGCCAGCAGCCGCAGGCGCCCGTCGGCCCTGGGAGTTGACGGGTCGGTCGCCGGCCGCTCGGGCCGGTCGTCCTCCCGCCGCCGACGGGCGGTCCTGCGACCGCGGCTTGCGTGGAAATCGTTGGCCAGCGAGTAGAAGTTCTCGGCGATCGCCCGGCCGTGTTCGGTGGCGATCGACTCGGGGTGGAACTGGACCCCCCACATCGGCCGCTCGCCGTGCTCGATCCCCATCACCACGCCGTCCTCCGACCAGGCGGTCTCGTGGCCCTGCGGCCCGATCGGGCTGGTGATCGCGAGCGAGTGGTAGCGGACCACTTCGAAGTCCTGCGGCAGGCCGGCGAAGAGGCCGGTGCCGTCGTGGTGGACCCGGCTGAGCCGGCCGTGCATCGCCATCGGCGCCCGGCTTACGCCGCCGCGTAGGAGGTTGCCGATCCCCTGGTGGCCGAGGCAGATCCCCAGCACCGGGATCTCGCTGTAGCGGAGGATGTCGCGGCAGACGCCGAAGTCGTGCCAGCGTTCGGGGCGGCCGGGGCCGGGCGAGAGGACGATCGCGTCGAAGTCCGAGCGCGAGAGGACCCGCCAGCTGACCGCGTCGTTGTTGACGACGACCGGCTCCTCGCCGGATGCCGCCGCCAGCAGGTGGAAGACGTTGTAGGAGTAGGAGTCGTGGTTGTCGACCAGGAGCGTCCTCATCGCGAGCCCTCCAGGCCGAGGCCGAGGCGGCCGCGGGCGAGCACGGCGCCGACCACCGCGGCGACCTCGGGCGGGCGCTCGGCGTCGCGGTACCAGCGACCGAAGTGGGAGAGGAAGCGCGCCAGCTGCAGGGTGTCGAAGTCCTCGACCACGGCGCCGAGGTGGCGCCGGTACATCTCCGACTGGACGACGGCGAAGCGGTAGTCGGGATCGCGCGGGGCCTCGCCGCCGAGCGCCGGCGCCGCCGGCCGGTGCGATTCAGCCAGCGCCAGGTCCCAGCCGAGGCTGTCCTTACCGGGGCGGATCAGCTTCTCCGGCTCGAACTCGACCTGCTTGCCCGGCGGCTGCAGGAGGAAGAAGCCGAGCGCGATCTGGGCCGGCAGCCCCTCCGGGCCGGGGTGGTCGCGGAGCTGCTGGCGCAGGTCGGGGTCGCGCAGCCGCCCCGCCAGCCAGTCGTCGAGGTCGTCGATCAGGAGCGCCCCTTCCTTGCTCGAGCTGATCGATTCGCGGCCCCGGGCGACCATCCCGTGGAATACGTCGTGGGTCGGCGGGCCGCCGCCGCGGGCCGAGCCGTTGCCGTTGCCGTTCTCGACCCCGAGCGCGTCGATCAGCTGGCGCCGGCAGGTTACGTGGGAGACCCACTCGTTGCCGCAGACCTGGAGCGAGATCACGTCGTCGAGCTCGGGGGCCGCCGCCCAGTAGGCGAGCGCCCGCATGTGCTGGGTCGGGAGGCCGTCGGCGCGGACCAGGGGCATCTCCTCGAGCTCCTCGCGTTCGGTCTCATACATCACCATCTCGTCGCCGTAGCGGCGGGTGAGGGTGCCGGCGGCGAGGCCGCGGTTGGTCAGCTCCAGCACCTCGGGCAGGTAATCGGACTCGAAGATCACCTCGTCGAAGCGGACCCCGAGCCGGGCCAGCGTCTTGCGCTGGCCGGAGATCACCCAGGCCCGCGTCTTCGACCACAGCTCGAGCGCCTCCTGGTCGCCGCGGAGGACCCGGCTCATCAGCTCGTCGGCCTTGTCGTTGTAGAGCGAGGACTCGCGGGCGACCGAGTCCTCGGCGCCGTCGTCGCCGTCGTTGCCGTTCTGGCGGCTGGCCTTGACGTAGTCGGCGTAGCACCAGCCCACGAAGTGGTCGCTCTTCTCGCTGCCCTCGGCGCCGCGCGGCCGCTCGCGGCCGCTGCCGACGACCCCCGCCATCGCCTCCCCCATGCTGCGGCCGACGTCGCAGATCAGGCTGCGGTGCTCGACCTCGGCCCCGGCCTGGGCCAGCCCGGCGCCGATCGCGTTGCCGATCGCGAGGTTGCGGAGGTGGCCGATGTGGAGGGCCTTGGTGGTGTTGGCGCCCCAGAAATAGATCGCATACGCGCGGCCGGCGGCGAGGTCGGCGCGGGCGTCCTCGGGGCTGTCGGCGGCGGCGCGGCCGGTCGCCTCGACCCAGCCGTCATCGAGCCGCAGCCGCACCGCGTCGCCGTCGCGGAGCACCCCAGCCACCTCCGGCAACTCGGCGATCCGCTCGAGGTCGGCGAGCGAGGCCGCGTCCTGGCGCCACTCCGGCGCCCGCGGCAACAGCATTAGGTCGAAGCCGGGCTCGGGCCGGTAGGGCGCCCGCGCCGCCCAGCGAACCGGGCCCGCTCCCGAGCCCGCCGCATCCAAGCTGTCGAAAAGATTCGCTCCCATAGCCATCCCCCACGGGCTCCG
>DASXFL010000136.1:0-4573 GCA_036489595.1 Solirubrobacterales bacterium | reverse complement strand
CTCGGTCCGGTGCACTCAAGAGTCCGATGTCTCGGACGTGGATCGCGTCGTGCCCCGCCTCCTCGAGGAGCCTCGCGACCTCGGGTGAGAGGTTCGCGTCGAGGAGCAGCTTCACGCTGCCGGAGCTACAACTGCCCGCTCGCGCTCCTGCACAGCGGCGGCTGCGTACTCAAGCGCAGCGAGGACGTCCTCGCGTTCCAGGTACGGGTAATCAGCAAGAAGCGCGTCGATGCTTGCACCCGCGGCCAACTGGCCGAGCACCGCGCTGACGGTGACGCGGGTATCGCGAATGGCGGGTAGGCCACGCATTCGATTGGGATCGACCGTGATTCGCTCCTGGGCCATGAGCCAAGGGTAGCTTGCTGCTGGCGCAATACCGCCAGGCGGAGTCGATGCAAGGCCGAATCGCCGGAGATCGGCGCCAATCGCCTCCTATCGAGCGGATTTCAGGCACTCGTGCCCGAAATCGAGGCGAGGTAGACGGGTGGTTCAAGGACTGAATAGGCACGCTCGAACGACGAAACCCCGCTCCAAAGCGGGATCTCGAGGAAGCGGCTGAAGGGATTCGAACCCTCGACCTTCTGCATGGCAAGCAGACGCTCTAGCCAGCTGAGCTACAGCCGCGTAACGGGGGACACGATACCGCCCCCGGAGCTTCGGGCGGCGCCTGCCGGGGGCGCGGCAGGCGCCGCCCGGTTCGCTGGAACGCCTTCGCTCACCGCCTCCCGCGGCTAGCAGAGCACCGCGAGGTAGAAGGCCCGCGTCGTGTGTCCTTCGGTGCTGTCGAGCGGTTCGATGATGACGGCGTTGGGGTTGCCTTCGAAGGGTCCGACGATTACCGAACCACCGCCGGTGCTTCTCTCCAGCGTCACTTGGAAGTTGCAGCCGCTGACGTCGCGGTCGAATTCCACTGCGTAAGCTTTTTCGACAGGCACAACCCGCGTTACTCCGCTCCCGCCGATCAGCTTGTCGGTTGCCGACACGTGAGCGGTGAGAGAAGTCGCAGGCACCCCCGCTTCGCCCCGGGCCCCGGTCTCACCCTGGGGGCCAGTTGCACCGCGTGGACCGGTCGGCCCGGTCAGGGTTGATTTGGCCTTCTTGCTCAATTTCGCCGGCGTCACCGCTTCCTTCTTCAACGCCCCGGTTCCGACGCTTTCTCTTTCCAGTTGAGAGGCGGCAAAGGCGGTGCCGCCGCCGAGGGCGACGAGGGCCAAGACGGTGACCATCACGTTGGCGTAGGTCAGCCGGCCGAGCATGCGCGTCATGGGGCAGTCCTTCCTGAGGTTTGACGAGAGGAACGAGACCCGGCGAGCCTCTCAGGCCCGGCTTCTCGCGGCAACCGAGAGCTGGGGGCGTCCGGACCAACCGTCTCTCGAACCCTCCCAAGGTCTAACCGGATTCCTACCGGGCGCCGCAGGCCTCTCGCCGGTCCGCGCAGAAGCACCCACCGTCCGCACGAGGAGGAGTGGTCTGCCAACCGAAGGTCTCTACATCGACAGGAACGGCTCCGAGATGCCGGCCCTCGAGCAGCACACCGGCCTGCGCTTCCAGCGCGCCGAGCCTGACCGGCTGCTCAGCACCGTGCGCGAGATGGCGCCGCGGATCGTCCTCCTCAACGGCGAAGGCGACCGCTCGACACTGCGCGCCGACATCGGCTCGATTCGCTCGGTCAGCGGGGCACCGCTGCTGCCGCTGGTCGCCGACAAGGCCACCGGCATCGCGGCGCTGCGCTGATTCGATCCTCCCCGCGCCGGCCAACCCGAGGAGCTCGGGCTCAAGGCCGGGATCCTGCTGCGGCGCTGCCCGGGCAGGGCAGTGGCCGGCGAGGCCGAGATCTGCCTGACGCCGACCGAATTCCGGATGCTCTCTGTCCTCGTCGACCGCGCCGGTGCCGTCGTCCCCCACCTCGAGCTCCGCGACCTGGTTTGGGGCGATCGCTTCCACGACCGGTCCGAGGTGAAGCTCTACGTCAGTTATCTGCGCCGGAAGTTCGAGGGCGCGGGGATCGACCCGGTGGAGACGATCCGCGGGGTCGGCTATCGATACCACCCGCGGCCGCTTCCGACCTGAGCCGGAATTCGAGCGTGTCGTCGTCGCGGCCGATCAGAGGGAGGACAGCGCCTCTTCGATCGGGGTCTCGCCGGCGACGGTTTCAAAGGTCCAGTCGATCGTCTGCGGCAGGAAGAGGCAGGCGTGGAGGACCGCGGCGACGTCGGCGCGGGCGATCTGGCCGCGGTCGAGGCCGCTGCCGAGCTCGATCATTCCGGTCGGCGGGTCGTCGGTGAGGCCGCCCGGGCGGACGACCGTGTACTCGAGGCCGCTCGCTTCCAGGACCCGGTCGGCGGTGGCCTTAGCGCGCAGGTACTCGCCGAAGACCTCGCCCTTGCCGGCGGGCGGCGGGTCGGCGGCTCCCATCGCGCTGACCATCAGGTAGCGACGGATGCCGGCGGCCCCGGCGGCGTCGATCAGCTTCACCGCGCCCTCCTCGTCCATCGTCCGCTTGCGCTCGGCGCCCGAGCCAGGCCCGGCGCCGGCGGCGAAGACGACGGCCTCGGCGCCGCTCACCGCCTCGACCACCTGGTGGGAGCCGGCCCGCTCGAGGTCGCAGAGAACCGGCTCGACGCCGGCCGCGTGGAGGTCGTCTTCGTGGCCCGGGTTGCGGATCAGGCCACGGACGTCGTGGCCCTCCGCGGCCAGTCGCCGGCCGAGCAGAAGGGCAATCTTGCCGTGGCCGCCCGCGATCGCGACCTCCATCAGTCCGCGTCCCCCTCCTCCTGCAGCTCGCCGATCAGCGAGTCGAGGTCGAGCGGCCTGGTGAACATCCCCACCCTCTCCCCCGGCCCCGGCTCGGGCCACGCCTCGCGCGGGCGGTCCCAGTAGAGCTCGAGGCCGTTGTCGTCGGGGTCGCGCAGGTAGAGCGCCTCGCTGACGCCGTGGTCGGAGGCGCCTTCGAGCGGCACCTGCGCCTCGGCCAGCCGCCGCAGGGCGTCGGCGAGACTGCGCCGCGTCGGGTAGCGGAGCGCCGCGTGGAAGAGGCCGGTGGTGCCGAACGGCGGCGGCGAGCCGCCCTTCGACTGCCAGGTGTTGAGGCCGATGTGATGGTGGTAGCCGCCGGCCGAGACGAAGGCCGCCTCGGTCCCGTAGCGGGCCATCAGCTCGAAGCCGAGGACCCCGCAGTAGAAGGCCAGCGAGCGCTCGACGTCGGCGACCTTGAGGTGGACGTGGCCGACGTCGACGCCGGCGTCGATCGGCCGCGGCGTCAGCTCGCCGGCCGCCGTACCGGCCTCACCCTGAGTCGACACCTCAGGCCTCGCCGTCCAGGGCCGCGTTGACGAGGCGGTCGGCGTCGGCGTTCTGGGCTCGCTTGACGTGGCGGATCGACCAGCGCTCGAGCCCGGCCAGCTCTCGCTTCGCGTCGGCGTGGAGCTCGCGCAGGGTCGCGTCCTTGACTTTGTAGCGGCCTTCGATCTGGCGCACGATCAGCTCCGAGTCTCCCACCAGCTCGAGCTCGGTGCCGCCGAGCTCCCGCGCGGCCGCGATCCCCAACAGCAGCGCCCGGTACTCGGCGACGTTGTTGGTGGTGCTGCCGATCCGCTCGGCTCGCTCGAGCAGCAGCTCGCCCTCCTCGTCGCGGACCACGGCCCCGATCGCCGCCGGGCCCGGGTTGCCGCGGGCGCCGCCGTCGACGTTGACGGTCAGCCTCACCGGCCGCTCGCGACGGCGATCTGGCCGTCCGCCCCGGCGGCGGCGTTCCACTGCCGCGCGGCGGGATCGAGCTCGGCGAGCCGGCGTCCCTCGGCGATCTCGACCACCGGTCGGCCCTCGTCGCCGAGGTCGACCGCCCACTGGTGCCAGGTCACCTCCCAGGCGCAGGTAACCCGCAGCTCGGTCGCCGAGCCTCCGCGCGAGCCCACCGACACCTTCGGCACCCCGAGAGTGCGGGTGAGGCCGGCAACGATGCGGCCCGCCTCGGAGTGGTTGAAGCGGAAGGCGGCGAGCTCGTGCGGCCCCATCGCCCCCGGGTCGGCATGCTCGCGGCGGCGAAGCAGCCTCCCCAGGCGCTCGCGGGGTGTGCGGTCGCGGGTCCTCATCCCCTACTGGAGGTGGGTCTTCAGCCGCATCACGGCCTTGGTGTGCAGCTGCGAGACGCGCGACTCGGTGACCCCGAGAACCTCGCCGATCTCGCGCAGGGTCAGGTTCTCGTAGTAGTAGAGGGCGACGACGAGCTGCTCGCGCTCGGGCAGCGAGCTAATCGCCTCGGTCAGCCGGTCCTTGACCTCGTTCGAGGCGAGCGCCTCCTGCGGGTCGGCGGCGCCCTCGTCGGCGATCGTGTCGAGCAGGCTGACCTGGTCGCCGGAGGAGTCGGAGACGGTCCAGAGCTCGTCGAGCGCGTAGACCGAGGAGTTGGCGATCTCGAGCAGCGAGTTCTGCAGCTCGGTTTCGGTCATCCCCAGTTTGTCGGCGAGCTCGGCCTCGTTCGGCGCCCGCTGCAGCTCGTGCTCCAGTTTCGCCTGTGCCTGTTCGATTTCACGCGCCCGCGAGCGGACCGAGCGCGGCACCCAGTCGAGCGAGC
>DASXFL010000072.1:0-42903 GCA_036489595.1 Solirubrobacterales bacterium | reverse complement strand
TGGGCCTGGATCGCCGCGGCCGTCACCTCGCGTGCCGCCTCGGCGGCGGTGGCGGCAGCGAGCGCCGCGGCGCGGACGCGCTGGTCGGGCTCGGCATCGGCCGCCCAGGCGGCGTAGTAGGTGGCCGAGCGAGCGCCCTCGGTCGCCACCAGCATCTCGGCGCAGCGGTGGGCGACCGCCTGGAAGGCGCCGATCGGCGTCCCGAACTGGCGCCGCTCCTTGACGTAGGCGACGGTCATCGCCAGCGCCCGGTCGCTGACGCCGAGCAGCTCGGCGGCGAGCAGGACGGCGACCCCGTCGAGCGCGGGGGAGGGGTCTCCCGGCAGCGGTTCGCCGCTCCCCGGCGCCGCCGAGACGCGGGCGTAGCGGCGCGTCGGGTCGATCGTCTCGAACGGGGCGACGGTCAGCTCGGCCGGCACGAACAGGCTCGCGTGGCCGCCCTCGGTCAGCACCACCAGATCGGCGCCGGCCGCATCGGGGACGGGAACCGCGACCCCCTCGGCGACGAAGCCGAGGGCGCCGCTCGCCGCGCCGCTCGCCAGTCGCGGCAGCCAGGCCGCCCGCTGCTCCTTGGAGCCGGCCTCGCCGAGCACGGCGGCCGCCGCCAGGGTCGCCAGCAGCGGGCTGCCGGCCAGCGCCGCGCCCGCCTCCTCGACCAGCACCGCCGCCTCCACGTAGCCGAGGCCGAGGCCGCCGAAGCGCTCCTCGACCGCGATCCCGGGCCAACCGAGCCCACCCATCTCACGCCACAGCCTCGGGTCGTAGGCGCCCTGCTCGGCCGCCGCGCGAACCTGGCCGAAGCCCGAGCGCTGCTCGAGCAGGGCGTGCGCGATGCGCTTGATCTCCTCTTGCTCGTCGCTGAGCCCGAAGTTCATCGTCGCACCTAGCGTCCGCGCGGGAGCCCGAGCACGCGCTCCGCCGCGATCGATTTGAGGATCTCCGTGGTGCCGCCCTCGATCGAGTTGCCGCGGGCGCGCAGCAGCTCGTAGGCCCAGAGGTCGTCGGCGGCGAGCGCCTCCGGCCCCAGCAGATCGACGGCGAGCTGGGTCAGCATCTGGTTGGTGCTCGACCACATCAGCTTGGTGAGGGCGCTCTCGGGGCCGGGCTGGCCGTTCCGTTCGAGCGAGGTGAGGCCGCGGTAGGCGGTCAGGCGCAAGACCTCGATCCGCCCGTCGAGCTCGCCCAGCCGCCGGGCGACGACGGGGTCGCCCAGCCGTTCGCGCTCGCTTGCCGCCTCCAGCAGCGACTCGAGCAGCTGCCGCATCCGCACCTGGTGGAAGAAGGCGAGCCCGGAGCGCTCGCTCATCAGCGTCGTCATCGCCACCTTCCAGCCGTTGCCGGCACCGCCGAGCACGTTCTCGTCCGGCACCCGCGCCCCGTCGAGGAAGAGCTCGTTGAAGTGTGCCTCGCCGGTGATCTGCCGCAGCGGCACGATCTCGACCCCCTCCTGCTCCATGTCCATCAGGAAGTAGGTGATGCCCTGGTGCTTGCGGGCGTCGGGATCGCTGCGGGCGAGCAGCATGCACCACTTCGAATGCTGGGCGGCCGAGGTCCAGACCTTCTGGCCGCTGATCACCCATTCGTCGCCCTCCCTCACCGCCCGCGCCTTCAGCGAGGCGAGGTCGGAGCCGGCGTCGGGCTCGCTGAAGCCCTGGCACCAGATCTCCTCGGCGGTGAGGATCGAGGCGAGGTGGCGGTCGCGCTGGGCCGGGGTGCCCCAGGTCATGATCGTTGGCCCCGCCAGCAGCAGGCCGAGGACGTTGGCCGGCAGGGGCTCGCGGGCACGGGCGAGCTCCTCGAAGAAGATCGCCGACTCGGTCGCGGTGGCGCCGCGGCCGCCGTGCTCGGTCGGCCAGTCGACGCCGGACCAGCCGCCGCTGGCGAGGCGCTCCTGCCAGCGGCGTCGCCAGTCGAATGTCGCGTCGCCGCCTCCGCGCGGCTCGGGGCCGGCACTGTTGCCTTCGAGCCAGGCGCGGACCTCGTCGCGGAAGGCGTGCTCGGTGGGGGAGAGGGTGAGGTCCATGGCCGCGAATGTACTGTATCTATCGCTCGATAGATAGATCAACCTATCGCTCGATAGGCAACGATGACGATCGGAGGACGGCAGTGACGGAAGTGGCGGCACCCACCAGGCGACTGTGCGTTCGCGGGGCCGCTCTTGCCGCGGCGCTGCAGGAGCGCGGCATCACCGACGGCGAGCCCGAGCATGGCCTGGTCCTCGATCTCCACGACGCCGACCCCGGGTCGTGGCCGCAGCTGGAAGAGCTGCTCGTCGACGCCTATGCGCTGAGCAAGCGCGCCTTCGTCGCCGGGGCGCCGGTCGTCTACGTGCTCGACGAGGCGAGCCTCTACGGGCACCGCTCAGCGCTGCGGGCGATGCTGGCAACCGGTCTCCTCGGCGGCGTCCGCAGCCTCGCTGCCGAGGGCGTTCGCCACGGACTCGCTGCCAACGCCGTCACCCTCGACGACCGCGGCCAGCTCGCTCTCACGGTCGAGGCAGTGCTGTGGCTGCTCTCCCAGCCGGGCGCCAGCGGCCAGGTCCACCATTGCGGCAGCGCCCACGTCGGCAGGCCGGCGGCATGAGCGTGGAAGGGAAAGGAACGGTCGTCGTTACCGGTGCCGCCCGCGGGATCGGCGCCGCGATCGCCGGGTGCTTCCTCGCCGACGGCTGGAGCCCGCTTCTCGTCGACCTCAGCCCCGAGGTTGAGGCCACCGCTGCGCGCCTCGGCCACGGACGCGCCGGCGCCGCCCGCGCCTGCGTCGCCGACGTCACCAGCGCCGAGGGCCGCAACCAGCTCTGCGAGGCCGTGCGCGCCGGCGAGGCGCCGCTGCGGGCGCTGGTCAACAACGCCGGCATCACCCGTGACTCGCTGCTGCGCAAGATGAGCGAGGAGCAGATGCGGGCGGTCCTGCGCGTCAACCTCGGTGCCGCCTACGAGCTGTCCCTGCGGTTCGCCGAGCAGCTCGAGGGCCAGGGCGCGATCGTCAGCCTCTCCTCGAAGTCGGCCAGCGGCAACGTCGGCCAGTACAACTACGCCGTCTCGAAGGCGGGCCTCCTCGGCCTCACCCGCAGCCTCGCGATCGCCTTCGCGCCGCGGATCCGCGTCAACGCCCTGGCGCCGGCCTTCATTGCCACCGAGATGACCGACGCGATTCCCGCCGAGCTGCGGGAGAAGTTCATCTCGCGGATCCCGTTTGCCCGCGCCGGCACGCCGAACGAGGTCGCGGCGGCGGCGCTGTGGCTGAGCGGCCCGGAGGCGAGCTACGTCACCGGCCAGACTCTCGCCGTCTGCGGTGGTCGCAGCTTCGGCGCCTAGATGATCTAGTCGGCCATCATCAGCTCCGCCAGCCGCAGCGCCACCGCGATCTCGTCGCGGCGCGCGGAGATCGGGTGGCCGATGCGGTCCTCGATCGAGCGCAGGCGGTAGAGCACGGTGCGGTCGTGGACGCCGAGCACGGCGGCGGCGGAGGCGGCGTTCTCGCCGGCCGCGAAGTAGGCGGTGAGTGTCTCGCGCAGCAGCGTGCTGCGCTCGTTGGGCTCGATCAGCGGCCCCAGCTCGCGGCTGACGAAGTTGCGCGCCAGCTCGGGGTCCTGGAGGGTCAGTGCCAGCAGGATGACGTCGGCGTAGGCGGTCACCGGTGCCCGGGTGTCGCGGGCGATCCGGTAGGCGCTCAGCGCCTGGCGGTGGCTGAGGCGGAAGCCGTCGATCCCGCCCTCGGGCTCGCCGAGCGCGATCCGGGCGCCCTCCGGCAGGGCGGCGTCGCGGATCGCCTTCAGCTGACGGCCGCCGATCTCGGCACCGCCGAGCCAGCCCCAACTGGTCGGGTAGGTGCCGGAGATCGCCAGCAGCGCGAGCCCGGTTGCCCCGCGCAGCGCCAGCACCGCCCGTTCCGCGTTCTGCCCCCAGGCGACGACGGCGAGGTGCTGGCGCTCGAGCTCGTAGCCGAGCTGGCTCGCTTCGACCGTCTCGCCGTCGAGCAGATCGCGCACCAGCTGCCGCCGGCGGCGGTCGCGGTCGCGCATCAGCAGGTCGCGCTCGTTCTCGTAGGTTTCGGTCACCCGCTGGGTGACCCAGTCGTTGTAGTGGAAGAGCCAGCGCGAGCTGGTTCGCAGCACCGAGGCCCGCGTCTCCGCATCCTCGATCGTCGACTCGACGATTCCGATCATTTCCTCGACGATCAGGCGCTGGCCGATCCGGTAGGTCTGCAGCACGTCGCTGAGGCTGATCCCGAAGTTGGCGCTCAGCCGCGCCTCCTCCGCCGCCAGCCCCAGCGGCTCCTGCTCTTCGAGCGGGCGGCGGCTTTCGAAGCCGGCGTAGACGACGCGCAGGTGCTGGCGGTAGCTCTGCCGATACAGTTCGACGAAGTCGGGGTCGTCGTCGCGGACGAAGAACCCGGGCGCCTCCTCGCGCATCCGCGCCAAGCCCCGGTCCACCTGCTCGGGGATGTCCTCGCGCAGCCGCTCCGCCAGGCCACGCAGAGCCAACCGCAGGTCCATTGTGCCGATTCTAGCGGCGCCTCCTTGCCTTGCCTTGTCGGAATCGGAAAAGCGCCGGCAAAAGTCATCCGATCCCGTCATTTCCGCCCGGCGCCTGGTCGGGCAGGCTCGGCGGGCGGGTCGGACGCCCGCCTTGATCGACCCACCAGCGAGGAGCCAGATGAGTCCCACCCAAGATGTTGACGCGGTCGTCGTCGGTGCAGGCCTGGCGGGCTTGACCGCTGCCAAGGGGCTCGTCGACGATGGGTTTTCCGTTTGCGTCCTCGAGGCCCGCGACCGGGTCGGCGGCCGCACCTTCAACCACGCGTTCACCGAGGGCAATGCCGCCGGCGTCATCGTCGAGCTCGGGGGACAGTGGCTCGGTCCGACCCAGGTTCAGGTGCTGGCACTGGCGGAGGAGCTCGGGATCGAGCTGTTTGAGACCTACGTCAGCGGCGAGTCGGCCTCGATGGTCGACGGCGAGCGCCGCCCGTTCGCAGCCGACGACCACAACCGCGGCTATACCGGCGAGGCGCTCGCCGACCTGGTCCGGACGAAAGCCGAGCTCGACGAGATGGCGACCGAGGTCCCGTTGGAGGAGCCGTGGTTGGCGCCGCAAGCGCTCGAGTGGGACGCCCAGACCTTCGACAGCTGGGTCGAGGACAACGCCCGGCACGAGGACTGCAAGAGCTTCTGGCGCGCGCTCGTGCCGGGCCTCTTCTCCTGCGAGACGACCGAGCTCTCGCTCCTGCACTACCTCTTCTACACCCACGCCGGCGGCGGTCTCGACCACATGATCACCGTCGACGGCGGCGCCGACGAAAGCCGCGTGGTCGGCGGCTCGCAGGCGATCGCGAACGCCCTCGCGGAGCGGCTTGGCGATGCCGTTCGTCTCTCCTCCCCGGTGTCGGCAATCGAGTACTCCGGCGAGGGCGTTCGCGTCAGCTACGACGGCGGCACGGTTAGCGCGGCGCGGGCGATCGTCGCGGTGCCGACCCCCCTCGCCGGCCGCCTCCGCTACAGCCCGGCGCTGCCCTCGGCCCGCGACCAGCTCACCCAGGCGGTGCAGATGGGCTCGGTGATCAAGTTCCAGATCGCCTACGCGACGCCGTTCTGGCGCCAGGCCGGCCTCAGCGGCCTGACCTCGTGGCGGGGCGGCGACCGGCCGCTCCTGGTCGTCTTCGACAACTCTCCGCAGGACGCGCGCTGCGGCGTCATCGTCGGCTTCTTCGAGGGCTCGCAGGCACGCAAGCACGCGCTGCTCTCGATGGAGGAGCGCAAGCGGGTGGTGGTCGAGGAGCTGGCGCCGGTCTTCGGCGAGGGCGCCCGCGAGCCGATCGATTACGTCGACCTCGACTGGATGGCCGAGGAGTGGACCCGCGGCTGTTACGGCGGCCGCTTCACCCCCGGCGCCTGGACCGAGCACGGCCGGGCCCTGCGCGAGCCGATCGGCCCCCTGCACTGGGCCGGAACCGAGACCTCGCCGATCTGGAACGGCTACATGGACGGAGCCGTGCGCTCCGGCGAACGGGCCGCAGCAGAGGCGTCGGCGGCGATCGCCGCAGCTCGCGCCGCGGCCTGAGCTTCCTGCAAGCTAATGGTGGAACAGCAACGGAGGAGACCGATGAAGGATCCGGGGAAGAAATGGGCAACTGGTCGCGCGCTTGTCGTGCTGATCGCGTCGCTGACGATGGCGGTGTCTCTCGCCGCCTGCGGTGGCTCGAGTGAATCGTCTTCGAGCACGGCCGCGAGCGAAGGGACCGGCGGCACCAGCAGCACCGCCAGTGAGAGCGGCGGTGAAACTGCCGCGCAGAAGCGCCTCAACCAGCTCTATGAAGGGACCTACGGCCTGCCGCCGAAGACGGCGCCGAAGCCGCAGCCCGGCAAGGACATCTGGCTGATCTCCTGCGGGCAGTCGGTGGCGGCCTGCGCCAACGGAATCGCCGGCGCCAAAGAAGCCTCCGAAGCCCTCGGCTGGAAGACGACGCTCTACGACACCAAGGGCGATCCGAGCGCGATGCTCGACGGCGTCCGCTCCGCCGTCGCGGCCAAGGCCGGCGGCATCTTCGTCTACGCGATCGACTGCTCGCTGATCAAGTCCGGCCTGCAGGAAGCCAAAGAAGCCGGGATACCCGTCGTCGGCGCCGAGTCCGCCGACTGCAGCGACGTCGAAAAGGGCGCCCCGTCGCTCTTCTCGTACGTGACCCACTATGTCGACAACCGCACCTTCCCCGAGTACATCCGCGAATGGGGCGCGGCCCAGGCTGCCTGGGACATCGTCGAAACCGATGAACAGGCGAAGGTGATCGTCTTCAAGGAGACCGATGGCTTCTCCGTCTTGACGGCGGTTGAAGGAGCCGAAGAAGAACTGGCCAAGTGCAAGACGTGCGAAATCGTCGACACGGTCGAATTCACCCTCGGGGAACTGGGCCCGGCCCTCCAGCAGAAAGCCAGCCAGGCACTGCTCCAGCATCCAGAAGCGAACGCAGTCGAGGTCCCCTACGACGCGGTGATGACCTCCGGCGTAGCGGCGGCTCTTCGCGCCTCCGGCAACCTGAGCAAGATGCGGATCATGGGCGGCGAGGGCAACGTCGCGAACATGGACATGATTCGGGAAGACAATGGCCAGGATGCCGTTGTCGGCCTGCCGCTGGAATGGGAGGGATGGGCCGCGATCGACAACCTCAATCGCATCATCGATGGGAAGCCGACCGCTGAAACCGGAATCGGATTGCAGGTGGTCGACGACGAACACAACATGACCCCGTCGGGCCCGTTCATCCCGCAGGCCGACGGCAAGCCGATCCCGTTCGCCAAGCTCTACAAAAAGGCGTTCGCAGGCCAATGACCCCGGTCGCCGAGCGGAACGGCGTGGGCGGAACCGGGCTTCGGGTCGAGGGCCTGACCAAAGCCTATGGCGAGACCCAGGCCCTGGCCGGCGTCTCGTTCGAGCTGCGGCGCGGCTCGATCCACGCGCTGCTCGGCGGAAATGGCTCCGGCAAGTCGACCGCGGTGAAGATCCTCGCCGGGGTCGAGCGCGCCGACCGCGGTGAGCTCGCGGTCGGCGACGAGCGGATCGACGCGCGAGCGATGACGCCGGGGCGGGCGCGGGAGGCGGGGCTGCGGTTCGTCCACCAACAGGCCTCGACCTTCCCCTCACTGACCGTCGCCGAGAACCTGGCGATCGGGCACGGTTTCCCCCACGACGCGCTCGGGCGGGTGCGCTGGCGGGCCGTGCGCCGCCGCAGCCGCGCGGTCCTCCAGCGGTTCGGGATCGACGCCGATCCGAGCACGCCGCTGGCCGAGCTCGGCCCGGCGAGCCGGGCGATGGTCGCGATCGCCCGCGCCCTGCAGGACCAAGAGGGCGAGGCCGACGGCATCCTCGTTCTCGACGAGCCGACCGCCTCGCTGCCGGCGGAGGAGGTGCGGCTGCTGTTGGCGGCGCTGCAGCGCTACGCCGCGGCGGGTCAGACGATCCTCTACATCACGCACCGCCTCGAGGAGGTGCTGGACGTCGCCGACACCGCGACGATCCTGCGCAACGGCGAGGTCGTGGCGACGGTTGACCGCGGGTCGGTCGACCACGAATCGCTGGTCGAGCTGATCGTCGGCCGGCGGGTCGAGTGGGGGCTCTCCCAGCGCTCCGGGGAGGACCGCGCCGGCGAGCCGGTGCTGCGGGCGAGCGGGGTCTGCGGCGGCCGCGTCCGCGACGCCAGCTTCAGTCTCGCCGCCGGCGAGGTGGTCGGCGTCGCCGGGCTGCTCGGATCGGGGCGCTCGACCCTGTTGCGGGTGATCTTTGGCGCCACGCCGCTCGAGGCCGGCGAGCTCGAGCTCGATGGCAGCGCTGTCCGCCGGCGCACGCCGCGGGAGGCGATGCGGGCCGGCATCGCCTATGTCCCCGAGGACCGCCTCAGCGAAGGCGCCTTCCCGGCGCTGAGCGTGGCGGAGAACCTGGCGATCACCGTCCCCGGCCGCTACTTCGGGCGCGGGCGCTGGCAACGCCGGCGCGAACGACGGGAGGCCTGCGGGCTGGTCGACACCTACGGGATCAAGGCCGGCTCGATCGACTCGTCCTTCGCCTCGCTCTCGGGCGGCAACCAGCAGAAGGTGGTGCTGGCGCGGTGGATGCAGCGCCAGCCGCGGCTGCTGCTGCTCGACGAGCCCACCCAGGGCGTCGACATGGGGGCGCGGGCGGAGATCTGGAAGCTGGTGCGGGGGGCCGTGCGGCAGGGAGCGGCGGCGCTCGTCGTCTCCTCGGACTTCGAGGAGCTGGCTCGGACCTGCGATCGGATCCTGGTTATGCGGGAGGGGCGGATCGCCGCCGAGCTGCGTGGCGAGGAGATCAACGAGGAGAGCATCGATCGCTCCACCCTGACCGCGGAGATCCATTCGTGAGCACGGCACCGCAGCACACCGCTCCCGCCGCAGCAGTCCCGGCGAGCGCTCGACCACCGGCGGAGCCCCCCACGGGCCGGCTGCGGGCGCGCGTGCTCACCGGGCTCGAGGCCTACGCGATGGTCGGGCTGCTGGTCGTGGTCGCCCTCTTCTTCTCCTTCTATTCGAAGACCGCGGACGTCTTCCCGACCAGCGCCAACGCCGCGCAGATCGTCGGCGGCCAGGCGGTCGTCGCGATCATCGCCCTGGCGGCGCTGATCCCGCTGATCTGCAACGAGTGGGACCTCTCGGTCGGCGCTACCGCCGGCATGTCCTCGATTTTCGCGGCGGCGGCGATGTCGCACGGCGCGCCGGTGATCTTGGCGATTCTGCTCGGGATCGGCCTCGGCGCCCTGGTCGGCGTGGTCAACGCGTTGATCATCACCCGCGCCGGGGTCAGCGCCGTGATCACCACGCTGGGGATGGCGACGATCATCGAAGGCGTGGTCAACCAGAAGAGCAAGGGGCTGGCGATCGTCGCCAACATCCCCTCGAGCGTCGTCAGCTTCGGCTCCCAGAACTGGCTCGGGATCCCGCGCACCGCCTACGCCCTGGCGCTGGCCGCGGTGCTCGTCTACTACGCGCTCACCCACACCCCGGTCGGGCGCCAGCTCTACGCGCTCGGCGCCAACCAGGAGGGGGCGCGGCTGGTCGGGCTGCGGACCAAGATGCTGCTCGGCAGCACCTTCGTCGCCGCCGGTGCGCTCGCCGGGGCGGCCGGCGTGCTGCAGGTGGCGCGAGCGGGCGGGGCGGATCCCCGGATCGGCCCCTCGCTGACCCTGCCGGCGCTGGCCGCCGCCTTCCTCAGCGCCGCCGCGATCAAGCCCGGCCGCTTCAACGTCGCCGGCACCCTGGTCGCGATCTTCTTTCTCGCCACCCTCAACAACGGCCTCAACCTGGCCGGGGCGGCGTCCTACGTCAGCAGCTACATCAACGGCGCCGCGCTAATCCTCGGCGTTGGGCTGGCGGCCTTCCTCGGCCGCAAGCGGACCGGGGGCGGGTGAGCGGGGAGGGGTCGGTGTGGGTTGGCGCTGCCAACCGCCGGCCCCTCGCTCCGCCGCGCCGTCGCCGAGGTGGGGAGAGATCGGCGCCGCGCGGGCCCGACGGTAGCTCTCGGCGCACAACCCGGATTCGAGCCGCGGCTCGCAATCCGCGGCGCTGTCGCATTTAATTGGTGCTTGGCCGCACCCCTCGGAGAGACGCCGGGGCCCGGAAGGCTCTGGGCTTTCCGCGAGCGCGGCATGCGGCTGCTCCGCCAGCATCGCTTCGGGATCCTCGCCGTTTGCGCGATCCTCGCCCTCGCGCTCGGCTTCTGGGGGTACCTGGAAACCACGGGCGTGTCGACGCTCGACGCCGCCTACGACACGTTCTCGCTGCTTGCCTTCAATTTCCACGAACCGCCTGACGGCAGCCTGCCGTTCACCCTCCAGCTGGCGCGCTTCGTGGTGCCGGCGGTCGCGGCATTCGCCACCCTCACTGCCCTCAGCCTGCTGCTCGAGGACGAGTGGCACCTGCTCCGAGCGCGCCGGCAGCGCGGCCACGTCGTCGTCTGCGGGCTCGGCACTCGCGGCCTTCAGGTAGTGCGCTCGATCGAGCGCGAAGGGGAGCAGCGACGGGTCGTCGCGATCGACTCCGACCGCAACAATCCGAACATCGACATCGCCCGTGAGCTCGGGGCGATCGTGCTTTTCGGCGACGCGACCGAGTCCGACCTCCTGCACGCCGCGCGGGTCCCGCGAGCGGAGAGCCTGGTCTGTCTGCTCGCCGGCGACGTCGGCAACGCGGAGGTGGCGAGCCGCGCTCGCCTCCTCTGCGCCGATCGCCGGCAGCCGCTCGCCGTCTACTGCCACGTCGAGAGCATGGACCTGGTCGCCGAGCTGACGAGCGCCGGGATCGAGACCGCGGGCGCGGGCGTCGAGATCGAATGGTTCAGCGTGCCGGAGCGAGCCGCCAAGACCCTGCTGCGTCGCCACCGAGAGCATCGCGCGGCCGCTGGCGGAGCGATCGCACAGCACCTAGTCGTGCTCGGCCACGACGAGCTTGCCCGCGCGATCGTCGTCGAGGCCTCCCGCCAGTGGGCGGTCCGGGCCGAGGGCGGCGAGCCGCTGCGCCTGACGATCGTCGACCCCGTCGCCGGCGCCTGGAGCCGGGAGCTCGCCGCTCGCCACCCGATCATCGGCAGGGCCGCGGTGATCGAGCCATTCGAGGACGACCTCCGCTCGCCGTCGGTGGCCGACCGCGCGAGGGAGATGCTCGGCGACGCGACCGGCGTCTTCGTCTGCGCCGACTCGGACTCCGATGGGCTGGAGCTGGGGTTTGCGGCCTCGCGCATCGTCGGCGCGGGACAGGCGGTCGTGGTGCGTCTCCTGCTCGAGAACCCCGCTTTCGTCGACCTTCTGGCGAGCGACCGGGACTCGCCCCCGTTCCGGTTCTTCAGCATCGTCGACGAGACCTGCTCCTACGAGACCATCACCGATGGGCTGCGGGAGTCGCTCGCCCTGGCGATCCACGAGACCTATCTGCAGATGCCGTCGCCCGACGGCGAGGGCGCCGCTCCGGCGGCGGTCCCCTGGGGCGACGTCGCCCCCGAGTTCGTCACTTCGAGCCGCAGCCAGGCGGAGCACCTCACGGTCAAGCTGAAGGAGCTCCGCTGTCGCCTGCGTCCTCACGACGGGCTGAAGCCGCCGCTGCGATTCGAGCCCGAGGAGGTCGAGCGGCTGGCGCGGCTCGAGCACGAGCGCTGGGATGCCGAAAAAAAGTCCCAGGGCTGGGTCAACGGGAAGGCGCGGGATGACACCCGCAAGGTCCACCCCTCGGTCGACGTCGCCTGGGAGGAGCTCGACAAGCCCGAAGCCGACAAAGACCGGCGCTTCGTCGAGGAGCTCCCCAGAATGCTGACCAGCTTTGGCTATGAGATCTATCGCACGTGACCAAGCAGCGGAAAGGAAGCGCATGACCCTCGTCCACAGGAGCCCCCGCCGGGCAGGCCGCCGCTGGGCAGTCCTCGCCCTCCTCAGCCTTGCGTTCAGCCTGGCGCTGGCGACGGCCGCGCAGGCCGCGCCCGTCCCCCGGAGCGCGCCGGCCTCGGCCTCGATCATCGGCGGTCAGGCAGCGCCGGCGGGGCACGATCCGTGGCTCGCGTTCATCGAACACGTCGGCGAATCCGGTGCCTACACCTGCACCGGCAGCGTGATCGCACCGCGCCTCGTGCTCACCGCTGGGCATTGCATCCTGACCGAAGGCGGGGGTCTCGCGACCGCTTCTGGCTACACCATCTCGACCGGCTCGAACGACGTACTGACCGCGACCCAGGTCTCCCATGTGACCCAGCGCCTGCTGTTCCCGGCATACGTGCCCGCCGAAAGCCTCGGCGACGCCGGGCTGCTGGTTCTCTCGAGCCCGGTCGCGGCGCCGCCACTGCCGCTGGCGAACGCCTCCGACGGGGCTCTGCTGAAGCAGGGAACCGACGTCGAAGTCGCCGGCTGGGGGCTGACCAACGGCAAGGCGACGCAGACCCCGACCTCCCTTCGCCGAGCCGACATGACGCTCCAGAGCGTCGCCTACTGCACCGCGCAGTCGGCCGCGTACTTGACCGTCTACGACCCCTCCCGCCAGATCTGCGCGATCGAGCCACCGCAGTTCACGACCGCCACCTGCCACGGTGACAGCGGCGGGCCGGTGATCGCCGACCGCGCCAACGGCAGCGCTGTCGAGGTCGGAGTGATCGACCTCGGCGATCCCGAATGCAGCGCCGAACTGCCGAACGTCTTCGTCCGGGCCGATCTGATCTCGCCCTGGGCCGAAGCCTGGATCGACGCTGTCGAACTGGGGGCCCCGCCGCCGAAGATCGTCGTCCCGACCCTCACCGTGCCGCGCCTCGACGTCTCCGACGCGAAGCAGCTCGCGCGCCTGGCGCTGGGCGACGACGAAGTCTTCGGTCCGCGCTTCGAACGCGGCAAGCAGGTCGCCTTCCAGTGCCGGCGGCTGGCCAAGGCGAAGGTGAGCTGCGGGGTCAGTTGGCACCAGGGCGCCGACGACTTCTACGGCCGGATCGTCGTCTACATCGCCAAGTATGCCTCGGGCGAAGGGCTCTTTGCCGCCAGCAGCTACACGATCAATTTCGTCAACGACCACTGCCAGCAGACGCAGCCCGAATGCAACGTCACCACGGTCACGAGCTAGGAAGGTCCGGAGCGCTGGTCCGGCCTCGGCGAGCGCTCGAGCGCCAGGCCGACTGAGGCGAGGAGCTCGGGCAGCGCCCGGACCGCGTCCCTGTCCTTCTCGCGCTCGGCCTCGGTCAACCGCGTCCACCCGACGAGCATCGGGTGGAGGCGGGCGATCGGGTCGCGCCGCGTCCCCCACGACCAGCCGTCGGCTTCGAGGTCGCGGCGCCAGCGATCGTGCTCCGCGCGCGCCATCGCCTCGACCGCTTCGGGCGGGAGCCGTTCGCAGTTATCTGGACCGCCCAGCGGAGCCAGGCCGAGGTTGAAGCGGGCGAGCGTCTCGCCGATCGCGGCCACGAACGCCCGATTCGACTGCCGCAAGGACTCGGGCAGGTCGGCCCAGCCGACCAGCGACGGGTTGTCGGCGGGGCCTTCTCCCTTCGCGACCTGGTCGCACCGGTAGATCTCGTGCCGGGCCTCCGCCAGGCGCTCGATTGCCGCGGCATCCCAGCGCGAGGGGCCCGGTGGGGGCGTCCGCGGGCTCAGCTCGCCACCCCGTCGTCACCCAGCGACGCAACTCGCTCGGCCTCGGCGTGGAGGTCGAGCGCCCGCGTGGCCTCCCCGCGGGCGAGGGAGACACGCGCCATGTTGTCGAGGACCACCGCGAGGGCCGCGGGCTCGCCGAGCTCTCGAAGCAGCTCCTCGGCCCCCTCGTAGAGGCGCAGCGCTGGCTCCAGCTCGCCTTGCGCCTCGTAAACGGTCGCTCGGTTGTTCATCTCCCCGGCGACCTTCAGCAGCATGCCGAGCGCCCGGTAGGCTCGCTCGGCTGCGGCGTGGAGCTCCAGCGCCCGCTCGGGATCGCCGCGGAGCCGGTGGGCGAGCGCCTCTTCCGCGAGCGTGTCCGCGACGCCCGCGCGGTCTCCGGCGTCGCGATAGAGGCCCTCGGCCTCGGCGTAGACCTGCAGCGCCCGGTCGGGCTCGCCTCGCTCCCGCAGCGACTCTCCGAGTCCGCTCAGCGTCGTCGCCAGGCCGGGGACCTCGCCGAGCTCGCGAGCGATGTCGGCAGCCTCGGCGTAAAGCTCCGTCGCCCGCTCGAGCTCCCCGAGGAGGAGGTGGATCGATGCGCGGACGGTGAGCGCCGCGAGGCGCCCAGCCGGGTCTCCCAGCTCGCGATAGACGCGCTCGGCTGCTGCGTTCAGCTCGAGCGCCCGGTCGAATTCGCCGCGCTCCGCACGAATCCCCGCCTGGTGGTTTCGGGCGTCCGCCAGTCCCGAGACATCGCCGATCTCGAGGTAGAGCTCCTCGGCCTCGCCGAGCATTCCCAGCGCTCGCTCCAGCTCGCCCCACTCTTTGTAGACGTAGGCCTGCCCTTCGAGGGTGTCGGCGAGGCCGTCCGCGTCCCCGAGCTCGCGGTAGGTCGCCTCGGCCTCGGCGTAGAGCTCGCGTGACTGCTCGAGCTCGCTGCGGCCGAGGCGGATCAGGGCCTGCCCGTTGAGGCAATCCGCGACGCCGTTTCGGTCGCCGAGCCGGCGGTTCATCTGCTCGGCCCGAGCTGCCAGGTCGAGAGCCTCACCGAGCTCGCCGCGGCTGCGATGGAGGAAGGCCTTGACCAGGCACGCGCGCGCGAGGGACGGTCCCTCCTCGGCCTCGCGGAGCGCAAGCTCGAGCAGGTGCAGGGGAGCCTCCGAGCTTCCCAGCAGCGGCAGCACTTCGCCCGCTTCGATTGCGAACTGGGGCCCGGCCGAGCGCAGCGCATCGTCCGCCAGGGCACCGTAGGCGTCGTCGACCCGGATCTGCGAATTCGCCTCGACCTTCGCCCAGAGCCTCCGCAGGTCGAGTCGGCTTCGCCTCGAGAGCGCAATGAACCAACGGGGCGTGGTCAGGAGCCTGGCGAGGTCCTCCCAGGCCTCCAGGTCGACGAGTTGGGCCGGGCGCTCGGCGAGCGCTCTGTCCGTCAGGGGCAGCTCCGCGGGGGGATCGAAATAGGCGGCGAGCGCCGCCCTCGTGACCGTCCTCGATTCGCTGTCGGCAAGGTAGCGAGCCTCGACCGCGGCCCGGAAGTGCGCGTGAGCGAACCCGATCAAGCCCTCGCGGTCGAGCAGCATCTCGGCGGCGGCGATGCGGAGCGGCGCCCACAGCGCCGCGGGCAATTTCGACCCGCCGGTGCCGAGCAGGTCGAGCAGCTCGCTCTCCGCGAGTCCTTGCTGGGAAGCCCAGAGCAGCCGCATCGCGTCGCCCACCAGTTGCGGCCTCGCACTCTCGTAGGTCTGCTCGTATCGAGCCAGCACCAGCTCGAGCAACTCCGACACCGTCGAGCCCCCGCTCAATCGCTCGATCCGAGAGCCGAGGGTCTCGTGGCGCCCCCAGAGCCGGAGCTCGTCGAGCAGGATCCTCAGGTAGAGGGGCGACTCCGCCTGGGGCAGGTCGACGATCTGCCCCAGCTGGGAATTGCTCAGGTCTTTGGCGAGCGCCTGGCCCAGGTAGATGCGGACCAGCTCTTCCCGCTCGGCTCGCTCCAGGGGGCGGATTCGCAGCGAGCCCTCGAGCCAGCCGCGCCGCGCCAGCTCTTCGTACGCCGGCCCCTTCAGCGTCGACAAGACGAGGCGCGCTCCCGGCGGGACCTCGGCCGGAAGCCAATCGAGCGGTCCCGCATCGCCCTCCGGCGCCAGTTGGTCGAGGGCATCGAGGACCAGCACGACGCCATCCCGTGCGGCCACGGCGAGCAGGCGCTGGCGGAAGGTGGCGACGGGATCGGGGCCTTCGCTGTCGCTCCCGTCCTCCCTCAGGCCGAGGCGTCGGCCGAGCTCGCGGTTGAGGCGGGCGAGGAGCGAGGCGAGCTGGCCGGCGCTCGGCGAGCTGCCGGCGAAGTGCATCAACACGAGCACCTCGGGGTGGCGCGATCGATAGCCGAGCCCCCAGGTCGCCAGTAGCGAGGACTTGCCCAGCCCGGAATCGCCGAGGACGGTCATCACCGCCCCGTCCGCGCGCTCGGCGAGCTCGTCGAGGGCTTCGAAGTAGGCCGGCCGGCGAACGTAGGACCTGGCCCGAGAGGTCGCGAAGAAGACCTGGCGGCGGGACTCGGCCGCCAGTGGATCAGCGCCGTCGCCAGCGGGGAACTTGCGCTCGACCATCGCCGTGAGGTCGGCGACGACGAGCTCTCCGAGCTGATCCGGGTCGCCGAAGTCGCGGACCGGATAGTGGCTCTCGCGCAGGCGGTCCTTCAGGCTCAGCAGCTTCTGCCGAGCCTCCGCCCCGGGCTCCTGGAAGAGCGAGCGGGAGCCGGGATCGTCGTCGGTGTCGGCGAGGAACCGCGGCGAGCCGATGTAGGCGGCGTCGCGGATGTAGAAGAAGGCATTGTGGTCCATCTCCGGGTCGTTCAGGACCCCGTGGAGGATCTCCAGCTCGGTGACCGAGCTGTGGCCGGCGTGGGGTATCAGCCAGCTCTGCCCCGCCCTCAGCCGATCCGGGATGGCGGGGGGGACCCAGCCGTACCGCTCCCCGAGCAGACCGATGAAGTAGGGGCGGCAGCGACGGATCTCGCGCAGGCAGATCGGCAGGACCTCGCCTTCGGCCACCTCCTCGTCGGTCAGGCCCCAGCGCAGGTCGATCTCGGTGAACGCCACCCCGCGGTCGGCGCAGAGCGCGCGGATCCTCGGGAAGCTGTGGTTGACGAGCACGTCGCGCTCGGCCGCCATGTCCCGGAAGGTCGAGGAGACGAAGACGCGAATTGCACGTTCCTCCATCTCGGACCCGCTCAAGCCGCGGCCTCGCCGGCGCTACCGCGCTGGCCGCTCACCTCGGCGGGGAAGCCTCGGCGGGGAGCGAGCTTTCGCTCGCCCTCAGGTAATAGCCGAACCACCAGCAGTAGTAATTGCTCTCGTCGATCGTCGCCAGGCCGTCCTTCTGATCCTCCGGGATGAAGGCTTGGCTTGCCATGGTCTCGTGAATCGCCGGCAGGCTTCCGTAGCACCAGTCGCAGTGGACCTGGTGCCCGAAGCCGACCGGCGCGAGCAGCGCCTCGTGCTCGAACGGGTCGCGAAAGAGGGCGACGACGCAGACGTGGGCGGCGCTGTAAACGGCGGTGCTCCAGTCGGCGCTGACAGCCTGGGCCCGGATCAGCTCCGCCTGCATCCCGGGGCTGGCATCTTCGGTTCCCAGCTCCTCGAACTCGACGACCCGCGTCGAGTAGCCCATCAGCAGATCGAGCGGAACCCACCTCGGAGCCTCGAACCCGAATTCGGGCAAGAGGGTGACGCTGCCGCTTCGAGCCTGTTCGACATAGGGCGGCCACGGCTGCGCGACCCGCTCCAGGAAGTAGTCGGTCGACCTCTCGAGGAGGCGGCGCTCTCTTCGCCCCAGGGCTCCCATCGCCGAGTTCTGGTCCCGGGGACCGACGTAGTCGCCGGCCGCCTTCGCCTTCCCCCTGTCGCCCAAGAACCCGATTCGGCAGTGTAGATCGGCCCTGCGGGCCCCGCAAACCCTCGCCCGGCGGCCCTCAAGCGTCCACCGGTAGGCGGGAAGGGACCAGCCGCTCGGCTCGCTCGGCTCGCTACCGCCAGAGCTCTCGGCGCAGCAGGGCGTTGCCGCGCTCGAGCTGCTCGATGGTGGCGCTGGCGACCGAGCGCACCCGGGTGGCACGGTTGATGCGGGATTGGATCTCGCGGTGCGACTGGTTGGTGCGGCGGGCGACGTCGGCGACCAGGCGGCTGCGCTCCCCGCGCAGCCGCTCCCGGGTTGCATAGGCCGACTCCCGCTCGGGCCCGAGGTCCTCCGGCGCGGCTCCGGGACCGGCGGCCGCGGCCGCCTTCTTCGCCACCGGCTCGGGGCCTTCGGTCGGGAAGAGCTGCAGCGTCGTTTCGCTCATGATCGCTTCGTCGAGCTCGGCGCCGCCCGAGCTGAGGACGGCGAAGCCGCCGCCCGGCTCGCCCGGGCTGGGGTCGTCGACCTCCTCGCCCTCGTCCCCCTCGGCGCCCGGCGAGAGGTCTAGCGCGTGACGTCGCTCCAGCTCGATCTCGCGGGCGAGCGCCTTCAGCCGCGGGTCCGCCGGCATCAGGAGGTAGCTCATCTGGCGGCGTGGGCCTGGGGTGGTGCGGATGAAGCGACCGACCACCTGGCGGAAGAAGAGCTCGGTCCGGGCCGCCGTCGCGTAGACGCCGACCCGCAGGCGGGGGATGTCGACGCCCTCCGAGACCATCAGGACCGAGACCATCCAGCGTCGATCGGAGGAGGCGAATTCGGCGATCCGCCGGCTGGCACCGGGCTCGTCGCTCATCACCAGCTCGGGTTGCTCCCCGGAGACCGTGCTGAGCCGCGCGGCGATCGCCCGCGCGTGGTCCTGGTCGGAGGCGATGACCAGGCCGCCGGCGTCCGGATGGCCGCTGGCGCGCACCTCGCTCAGCCTCGCGTCTCCGTCGCGCAGCACCGCGCCCATCCACTCGCCTTCCGGGGTCAGCGCCGTTCGCAGGCGCCGGGCCGCCTCGGCCGCCGGCAGGACGAGGTCGAAGTCGGCGCTGCGAGGGCGATCGTCGGAGACCCACTCCATCTCGCCGTCGTATGGAAGGAAGGTGATCGGGCGGCACACCCGGTCGACCAAGGCCTGCGGGTAGCCGTACACGTAGTCGGCTCGGCTGAGGCCGTCCTCGTCGTAGTTGACCCAGGGAATCGCCGAGTTGTCGGAGCGGAAGGGCGTGCCCGAGAGGAGCAGCCGGAAGCGGGCGCCGTCGAAGGCCCTGCGGGCTCGCAGGCCCCAGGCGGCCTGGTCGCCCATGTGGTGCGGCTCGTCGGCGATCAGCAGCGTCGGCCGGCGGCCCGCGGCCCGCCGGTGCGTATCCGGCCCCGCCGCGATCGTCTGGTAGGTGACGGCGACGCCGTCGAAGTCGCCCGACTCCGGCCCGTCCGCGTTTGGCCTGTTCGGCTCGAGGTCGATGCCGTAGCGGCCGGCGCCGGCGGCCCACTGGCGGCAGATGTGGGTGGTCGGGCCGGCGATGACGACTCGCGAGACGAATCCGGCGCTCAGCATCCGGTGGGCGACGTGCAGGCCGAAGGTGGTCTTGCCGGCCGCCGGCGTGGCCGAGGCCAGGAAGCTGGCGGCCGAGTGCGCGCGCACGGCCTCGGTCGCCTCCTCTTGCCAGGAGCGGAGAGGCGGAGCATCGGGCCAAGCCGGAAGTGATCGGGCGGCAGCAGCCCCGCCGATTGAGTGCCGAGAGACCTCGTACAAGGGCGGGCAACAATAGGGTCGGCCGCGGCGGAGCCGGCCAGCCCGGAAGGGCGCACGCCTCGGTGGGCCGGTGACGGAGCTGAGGTAGTAGAGGCCGGCTCGGGGCGACGAGGCCCTGGCGGGTGCCTCAGCCGGCGCTCTTCTTCTTCGAGAACAGCTTTCGCAGCAGCGAGCGGCGGCGCCAGCCGACCCGGGAGCGGGCGTCCTGCTTGATCCAGCCGCTGCTGGCGGGGTCGAAGGGGAAGGTCGGTTCCCAGCGCTCGAGGTCGACCACGCCGATGTTGCTCCACTGGCCGCTGGCGGCGTCGAAGTGGAGCTCGACCACGGCGACGTGGGCGGCCAGCAGCTCGCGGGTGAAGGCTTCGTTGTAGGTCTCGCGCAGGTCCTCGGGCCAGTCTTCGTCGAGCTGGTGCCACCAGCGCTTGTGGAAGCCGGTCTTCTGGGCATCGTGCGCGCCTCCGTCGGCGATCGTCACGACCGGGTACGTCTGACCGTCGGAGCGGGCGATCGCGATTGCCTCGGTCGAGTCGTCGCGAGCCATCTGAGCCGCTTCGACCTCGGAGGGGTGTGCCACTCGGGCAGGGTAGCTCGGGCCAGGGTCCTTGGGGCGGGTAGGGCACCCGCATGAGGAGATAGCCCGAACCGAGGCCCGAGGAGGGCGTTCCACCTGACCGCCATCCAGGCGCTGGTCGGCCGGCCTCTGAGCGGAGCCGCTCCGTCCCTGCCGCGGCCTTTCAGATCAGCCGCCGGTGATCTGCAGCATGGTCAGGGGACTATGCGGTGCTCCTGGGTCGGTTGGGTGACGACTTCCTCGGCGCTTGGCGGATACGGCGCGACGGCGTGCACGGCGATCGAAGGGGCGTCGGCGCCCGGCTCGGCCTCGGGCCCGATCGGCGGCTGCACGAGCAGCGAGAAGCCCTCGAACGGTCCCAGTGCCAAGTGGAAGCTATTGAGCGCGTCGACGGCGGTGTCGGCCTCCCAGCCGCCGAACATGTCGCTGACCTTGGAGCCGGGGGCGAGGTGGGGGGACTGCACCGTCCCCCAGATGCGCTGGTTGGAGAAGTTCAGGGTCAGGGCGTGCTGCTGTCCCGAGGGCAGGCGGTGGATCAGCACCAGCATCGCCGGATGCGAGACCGCCGGGATGTCGAGCAGCTCGGCGAGGTCGATCTGGTGCTCGCGCCGCACCCGCAGGATGCGGGAGAGCTGCGAGGCGAAGCTGGCCGGGTCACGGAGCTGCGCCGGCAGCGGCCCGTAGAGGCTGCGTCCCGGCGGCAGGTGTCCCCAGCGCGCCCGCAGCGACTCTTTGATCCCGATCAGGTCGTGGGCGCCGCGGTTGATCCAGCGGGTGTCGCCGTCGCGGATCAGGTCGGAGACCTCGGCGGGGTCGAGGGTGAGGATGCCGGCGAGGTCCCAGCCCGAGAGGGCGAAGACGCCCGGCTGCAGGGCGTTGAACATGCTCAGCATCAAATGTGCGCTCTTGATCGTCTCGGTCTCGGCCGGCCCGATCTCCGCGAAGTCGCGGTAGCCGACCGCGGCGCTGATCACCGAGGCCGTCGTGCAGGCAATCCCGTTGGTGGTGAAGGTCCGGTTGTAGGGCGCGACCTCGCCGGTGAGGCGGTTGATCAGGTCGGAGCGAATCAGCACGGCGAGGTCGGCCCCCTTGATCGATTTGCCCTTGTAGAGGAACTCGTCCTCGGCGTGGCCGGCGGCGAAGTGGACCAGCTCGTGGGTGAGCTCGTCGTGGTTCTGGAGGCCGTGGACGAGGGAGATCGGGGCGACCCCCGCCTGCTGGGAGAGCTGCAGGGTGAGGCGCAGGAACGCGGTGTCGCCCATCACCAGGGCGTGGTGGTAGGCGGGCCGGTTGACGAAGTCGTAGGAGAGGTCGGCCCCGGTCTCGGCCATCGTGCGGATGTCGTCGATCGAGAGGTTGAGCTCCTGGAACGAGAAGCCGCCGACCTTGCGCACCATGCTCGCGATCAGCTGGTTGGCCGCCTCGGAGAGAGGGTGTCCCTCTGACCAGGCCGGCAGCCCTTCGGCGCTCTTCTCGACCCCGAGGAAGCCGTTGGCGTCGAGCCTCAGGGCGCCGGAGCCGATGTCGGTGAGGGCGTGGAGGGCGTCGCCGATCACCATCCGCATCCCGGCGAAGGAGGGGTCGAGCCAGTTGATCGAAGGCTGGCCGTCCTTGAAGTAGTGGAGGAAGACCCAGCGTCGCTCGACCCCGTCGACGCCCTCGACGACGCGGGTGGCGCTCCAGTTGGTCTCCTTGAGACCCTTCTCGTAGAAGATCACCCGCTGCAGGCGGCCGATGATGTAGCCGGCCTGCTCGAGGTCCCGCTCGCACTCGACGGTGAGGTTGACCGAGTCCTGGTCCGCTGGCACCTCGGGCAGCAGCGGCCAGTCCTCGGGCGGGACCGAGACCATGTGGTAGATCCCGGGATAGTCGCCGACTCCCATCTCGGCGAGGCGGAAGTCGGCGCCCTTGCCGGTGTGCCCCGGGACGATGTCGTCGATGATCACGGCGCCGTGGCGCTCCGCGGTCGCGCAGAGCTCGCGCATGCTCTCCTCGCTGCCGAACTCCGGGTCCACCTGCATGCTGATCCGGTCGAAGTGCCCGTCGACCGACGGCGTCCGGCTCCATCCTTCGAGCCCGCCCGCCATCTTCACCGGCCCGGTGTGGACCGCTTCGATGCCGATCCTGGCGAACGCCCGCCAGAGCTCGTCATCGGCCAGGGCCGCCAGGAAGGGCTGGCCGGGCCGGGTGACGAAGGAGAGCGGGTAGGCGGTAAACCAGACCCCGGCGCGGCGGATCGCCGCCCGCGGTTCGGGGTGCGCGAACGGGTTCTGCAGCATGTTCCCCGAGCCCGACAGCTGCCGCGCGATCTCGTTGGCGTCGTTCAGCATCGACTCAGAGACCAGCCAGTCGACGTAGGCGGGGTTGTCGGCGATCGGCTCGCCGTCGGCCTCCCGCGGCGGGCGGACCAGGCGGCGCGCGCTGGGGCGCAGCCACCGCGGCCGGGCTGGATAGAACTGCTCGTCGTAGGTGATCTCGCTCGGCTCGTGGTCGCCCGGCTCAGCTGCCTCTTGCACTTTCAGGTCGTCGGCGATATCCACTGTGAGGAAGTTATCCACCCGCCCGCTGGCCGAAACGTAAAGAGGTCGGTGCGGGGCCGTCCGCGGTCCGGCTATACGCCGCACCGACTGCTCTTGGCCTCTCGCGGAGCAGGACTCTGGTCCCCGACGGCCGCGCTCCCCGCTAGGGTCGCGGCGGTGTCGCGCGGCATAGCCCTAGCTCTGGCCGTCATCTGTGCCGCCGCCGTCGCTCTCGCGACCGTAGCGGGGACCGCCTCGGCCGCCGCGCCGGCGCCGCTGGCGGCGGCTCGGGAAGCGCTCGAGCTGACCGACGCGCGCCTCGAGCTGATGGACGAGGTGATGGCGAGCAAGTGGTTCAGCCGCACGCCGATCCAGGACCCCGCGCAGGAGGCGGCGGTGAAGGAGGCCGCCGTCGCCAAGGCGCAGGCGCTGGGGGTGGCGGCCGGCGGTACCCGCAGCCTCTTCGCGGCCGAGATCGCGGCGGCCAAGGAAGTCGAGCTGGGTTGGGGCGCGCGCTGGCTCTACTACGGCGCTCCGCCGGACCTGGCCGCGCCGGAACTGGAAGCGCTGCGGAGCCAGCTGAGCGAAATATCCGAACGGATCGTCGCCGTCCTGCCGCGGCTGCTGACCCTGGGGAGGCTGCCCGCGGCGCGGCGCCGGGTCGGCACGATCGCCGGCCAGGTCCTGCGGGTGCGCTACCTCGGCGGCGAGAGCCGCGCCAGGATCGTCGACTCGCTGCTCGCGATTCGCCCCGCCGCTCCGGGGCACGGCTCGCCCTAGGCCCGCGAGCGGGGACGGCGGCGGCCGGGGAAGTGGAGCGGCGAGCCGCGCCGGCGCTCGCCGGGGACGAGGACGCTGGGCCTGACCCGGGTGCCGGGGGCGGGGAGGGGCGGATGGCGGTGAGCCCGCTGGCGCCAGCCGCGGCGCCGCTCCAGCAGCGCCGCCGCGCCGGCGCCGAGGGCGATCAGCCCGATCCCCACCGGCAAGCCCGCCGATCCGAGTGCGACCACCGCAATCAACCCGGCCAGCAGTATCGCGGCGTAGGTCGGACGCTCTCTCAGCTCGGGGCTCATCTCACCTCGGGCCGACGTTAGATCGCCACCGCCGGCGGCGGCAGGCCGGCCTTGGCCTGCAACCGCGCTTGCCGGCGAAGCTGCTCAGGTCATCCGACCGGCCCGATCGAGCTCGGCGGGGAGGAGGGCGAGGTCGAGATCGAGCTCAGGTGGTGACCGAGCCCTTGCGCTTGCGCCGTTCTTTCATCTCCCGGCCCTTCACCTTGGCGTCGGCGTAGGAGGACTCGACCAGCGCCCTGCCACCGCTCCAGCCGAAGACCCAGGAGACGAGGGCGACCGCGAAAACCACGTTCCAGGCGGAGGTGACGATCTGCTGGCTGATCGAGTAGGCGGTGGCGGTGGCGGCGTCGGTCGAGCCGGCGAGCGCGACCGAGTTCATCGCCTGGGTGACGCCGACGCCGCCCGGCGTCGCCGAGACGGTGTTGGAGATCGAGTTGGAGGCGGTGACGGTGGCGACGTCGTGGAAGCTGACCGGGATCCCGTAAGCGCCGAGGAAGACGGCGACGATCGCCAGCCGCGCCAGGTAGCTCCCCAATGAGGGCGCGACCACGTCGAAGAGGAAGCGCCGCGGCTTCCCCAGCACCGCGCCGCCTTTGGCGATCTCGGCGCGGAGTCCGGCGAGCCGCCGCCAGAAGGTGCGGCCGAGCAGGGCGAGCAGCACGGCGCCGCCGATCAGGATCCCGGCGATGACCGCGGTGTGGTCGGCGAGGAAGCCGAGCTTGACCGAGAAGGAGCCGGCGACCGAGAGGAAGAGGTAGAGGTAGAGGGCGACGTTGAAGACCGAGAAGGGGATCTTCTGCACCACGATCCCCGACAGCATCATCGTGAAGGTCGCGCCCGCGAACAGGGTGGTGAACATCAGCAGCATCACCCAGGTGCCGATGTTCGCCGGCAGGAAGCTGTTGAGGGCGACCGCGGTCGCGTAGGAGGCGAGCACGATCCGGTAGCTGACCCCGGGGCCGATCGGCGCCGCCCGCAGGATCCCGAACCAGGCCAGCGCCGCCAGCGCCGTCTGCGAGCTCTGCAGGACGATGCCGGCGGCGATCGCCCAGGCCGGCACCTCGGCGAGCTTGTCGAACAGTTCTTCGATCCAGCCGCGGACCGGGATCCCGAGCAGGTCGAGGACGAAGATCGCGACGGCGACGCTGCCGACCCAGAGGGCGATCCGGCCGAGGCGCCGGGAGATCGGCGGCGATTGCACCTCGGCAGGGTAATCCGCCCTCGGCGCAGCGTCCATAGCGCCCGGCAACGGTAGATTTCCCCTCGGGCCTGGAGGGGAGGCCTCGCCCGGGTCCTCCGAATGCGCGCCCTCGCCGCTCTCATCGCCGTCGCCGTGATCGTCACCTCGCTGTGGACGGCCGACCCGGCTCGGACTGCGGGCCAGTGGCGGGTTCTGGTCGGGTGCAGCTCGCGGGCCGGCGCCGTGGCGAGGGCTGGCAGCCCGGCGGGGGACCGGGTCGCGCTCAGCTTCGACGACGGCCCCAGCCTCTCCCAGACCCCGGCGATCCTCTCGACCCTGGAGCGGCTGCACGCTCGAGCGACCTTCTTCGAGGAGGGGCGGCACGCCGGCGGCCGCGAAGAATTGATGGAGGAAATCCTCGCCGCCGGCGACGAGATCGGCAACCACTCCTACCACCATCCCGAATACCCGGGCAACGGCGAGCTGGCGGCGACCGACCGCAAGATCCGCGAGGCGACCGGCTTCGAGCCCTGCCTCTTCCGCCCGCCCTACGGGCTTATCGACGGCAGGGTCGAGGCGGCGGCGAGGCGCAATCACCTGGAGATGGTGCTGTGGACGCTCGACTCCGAGGACGACCACCACCCCGGCGCTGCCGCGATCCGCGCCAACGTCCTCGCCGGCGCCACGCCGGGCGCGATCATCCTCATGCACGACGGCGGCCACCACCCGCAGACGGTGCGCGCGCTCCCCGGCGTCATCCGCGGCCTCCGCGCCCGCGGCTTCCGCTTCGCCACCGTCACCGAACTGCTCGGCGGCCGCATGCGCTACGTGCCCGCGGCCGGACGCCCGGGTTCGTCTAT
Organism: Solirubrobacterales bacterium; assembly: GCA_036489595.1. Classification (GTDB taxonomy): domain Bacteria; phylum Actinomycetota; class Thermoleophilia; order Solirubrobacterales; family 70-9; genus VAYN01. The sequence continues at coordinate 17,409 of DASXFL010000072.1, read as the reverse complement.
ACATTCCGCGTGACCGGACGCCAGGCGACGGGGAGCGGCTTTCGCCCCGACATCGAAGGAATGCGGGCGGTCGCAATCGGCGCCGTGCTCCTCTGCCACGCCGGCGTCGCCTTCTTCGCCGGCGGCTACGTCGGCGTCGACGTCTTCTTCGTCGTCTCCGGCTTCCTGATCACGCGGCTGCTGCTGCGCGAGCTCGACGCCGGCGGCACCGTCTCGCTGTCCCGCTTCTACGCGCGGCGGATCAAACGGCTGCTGCCGCTCTCGGCGCTGCTGCTGGCGGTAGTGGCGGCGCTCTCGCTGGTGATCCTCTCGCCGGTTCGGGCCGAAGAAGTCGCCAAGGACATCATCAGCTGCGCCACCTACACCGCCAACTGGCACTTCGCCGCCGAGTCGGTCGACTACTTCGCCCAGGGGACCGAACCGAGCCCGCTCCAGCACATGTGGTCACTGGCGATCGAGGAGCAGTTCTACCTCGTCTGGCCGAGCCTGCTGCTCGCCGCCACCTGGCTCTGGCGCCGCCGCGGCGGCTCGCCGCGGCCGGCGCTCTGTGTCGTCCTCGGTGCGATCCTCGTCGCCTCCTTCCTCTACGACCTCAGCTACACCGCCGCCCAGCCGGCGGCCGCCTACTTCTCGACTCTCGGCCGCGCCTGGGAGCTCGGGCTCGGCGCGGCCTTGGCGGTGATGGGCGAACCGCGGCTGCGGCGGGCGCCGGCGGCGCTGCTCGGCTGGGCGGGGCTGGCGGCGATCGTCTACGCGGTGCTCGAGTTCAACGCCAATACCCCGTTCCCGGGCAGCGCCGCGCTGGTGCCGACGCTCGGCGCCGCGGCGCTGATCGTCGCCGGCTCGGCGATCGGCGGCACCGGCCGGGGCACCGCCGGTGCCGTGCTCTCGCTGCGGCCGATGCGCTACGTCGGCGGCATCTCCTACTCCTGGTACCTCTGGCACTGGCCGGCGCTGGTCTTTGCCGCCGCCCTCTGGGGGCCGCTCTCGCCGCTCGCCGGCCTCGCAGTGGTCGCCGCCTCCTGGGTCCCGACCGCGGTCAGCCACGTGCTGATCGAGGAACCGTTCCGGCGCTCGCGCCGCCTCGTCGCGATGCCCTCGCGGGCGCTGGTCCTGGGGGCGGGCTGCACTGCGATCGCGATCGGCTCGGCGCTGCTCCTGGTCGATCTGCAGCCGACCTACAAGACGGCGCCGGAGTCGAGCGTGCAGGGGGCGCTGGCGCTGAAACAGCACCGCGCCCCGCAGGCGCGGGCCGACGCGCTGCGGCCGAACCCCCTCAAGGCCTACGCCGACCGCGGCCAGGTCTTCGCCGACGGCTGCCTGGTCGGCATTCCGGCGACCAACTCCGGCCACTGCCTCTACGGCGACCCGGACGGCAACAAGACCCTGATCCTGTTCGGCGACTCGCACGCGATGCAGTACTTCCCGCCTCTGCTGAAGGTCGCCAAGCGCAACCACTGGCGGCTGATCGACCTGACCAAGGCCGAATGCACGCCGGCCGAAATCAAGGTCCGCAGCATGATCGAAAACCGCGAGTACTCCCAGTGCGACCAGTGGCGCGAATTCGAGCTGGAACGGATCGAAAAGGCGGCGAAGTCGGCGACGGTGGTGCTGGTCAGCGACACCGCCTACGTCCCCTACGGCCCCGACGGCGAAGAGCTCCATGGCCACGAAGCGGCGGTGGCGATGGAAGACGGCTACCTCGCCACCCTCGAACGGCTGCGCCGGGCGGGCCTGCGCCGAGTGGTCATCGACGACACCCCGGAAGCTCCCGACGAGATTCCGGCTTGTGTCTCCGAACACCTGCAAGACCTCCGCAGCTGCGACTTCCCGCTGCGCCGCCAGTGGGACCGCGAATTCGAACGCCGGGCCGCGGCCCGCGCGCGCGACCACGTCCAGGTGATCGACCTCGACGAAGAGATCTGTCCCGGCGGCACCTGCGCCGCGGCGATCGGCAATGCCCTCACCTACCGCGACGACAGCCACCTCACCGCCACCTTCGCCCGTACCCTCAGCCCCTGGGTCGAACAGGGGCTACGCGAAGCGGGCCTCCGCTAGGTCGCCGCGAGCCTGCGATCGGGCACGGGGCCGGATACCGGCCTCGCGACCGATCGCTTCACCTGCTCGCCGGCCGCGCCTCGGTCCAATCGTCCTCACCGCCCGCGTCACCCGGCTCGCCGCCGGGCGGCGCGACCGACCGCAGGATCCCGACCCGGCGGGCGGGGGCGCCCTCGTCGCCGTAGAGGGCGCGCTTGCGGGCGACCAGGTCGCGATCGGCGGCGGCGTGGAGGGCGGTGGCACCGCCGCGGCCGCTGGCGATTCCGTAGGAGATCCCGAAGCCGGGCTCCTGGGGGGCGAGGTGCCGGGTGTCGATCTTCGGCAGCAGCGCCAGGATCTTCTCCTCCGCTCCCTCGCGCGAGGTGGCGGGGAGGAGGATCGCGAACTCGTCGCCGCCGATCCGGAAGACCAGCTTGGAGATCCGCGCCGCTTCGATCGCCGTCGCCAGTCGCCGCAGCACCTCGTCGCCGGCCGGGTGGCCGTGGCGGTCGTTGATCGCCTTGAAGCCGTCGAGGTCGAGCAGACAGAGCGAGAGCGGCTCGCCCGAGCCCTCGGCCCGGGCCACCTCGCTCGGCAGCCGCTCCTCGTAGGCGCGTCGGTTGAGCAGCCCGGTGAGGGCGTCGTGAACGCTGCGGTGCGCCTCGCGAGCGAAGCGGCCGGCGTTGTAGAGGAGGGCGGAGACCGCCTCGCCGATCAGCTCCAGCGCCCTCACGTCGCCGTAGCCGAAGCGGTTCGCGTTCGGGGCGTAGGCGGTGAGGACGCCGAGCACCTGGGAGCTGCGGATCAGCGGCGCGCAGATCAGCGAGCGGGCGCCGATCAAATGACAGGTCTCGAGGTGGACGCGTGGGTCGCTCTCGGCGTCGTCGCAGCGCAGCACCCGCCCGGTGCGGACGCAGAGGCCGCCGAGGCTGTCGCCTTCGGGGTAGGCCTTTCCAACCAGGCGGTTGCCGGTCCCGCTGCCGGCGCGGTAGATCAGCTGGCCGCGGTTGGGGATCGCGATCACCGCTGCGGAGGCGCCGCTGAGCGTCCGCGCCCGGTCGACGATCAGGGCCATCGCCGCCCCAAGGTCCAGCTCGCCGGCGGCGATCTCGCTCTGAACGCGGATGATCTCCAGCAGCTTCGCGTTTTCGTCGAGTTCGGAGTTCATCGAGCCGGGTGGTAGGTACCCATTTTTTGGTACTGCACACAGCTGGCGCGGGCGCCTGCCATCGTGACGGCGGTGCCCCCCGACGCTAGCGCGAATTGCCGGCTGGGTGTAATCGCCTTGGGTGATTCAATAACCAACGGCGGCGGAGAGCTGCAATGGGGGGTCGCGCTGCAGTCGTGGGCGCTGTGGACGGCGCGCGCCCTCGGCCTCCCCTTCACCTCCTTCGCGGTCGACGGCGCCGGCGCCCGCGACGTGGTCGAGGAGCAGCTGCCGGCGGCGGAAGCCCGCAGCGCCAGCCCCAGCTGCCGCTACGACCTCGGCTGCATCTACGTCGGCGTCAACGACGTCCGCGCCCACGACTGGGCCCCCGCCGCCTTCGCTCCGCGCCTGCGCACCGCGCTCGAGCTCCTGGCTGGGCGCTGCGAGCGCCTGGTCGCCCTGACGATCCCGATCGACCTCGGGCGGCCGCGGGCGGGGGCCCGGGTCGAGGCCGCCAACGCGGCGATCGAAGCCGAGGCGGCGCGGGTGGGGGCGACGATCGTCGACCTCCGCGGCTTCCGCGGCCGCCGCGTGCTGATGGCCGACCACGTCCACCCGACCGCGCTCGGGCAGGTGGCGATCGCCGAGCGGGTGGTCGACGCGCTCGCAGCCGCCGGCGCCCGGGTCTTCGTCCGGCCCGGGGAGCTGATCGCCTACGAAACCACCTGGACGGGGCGGCTGCGCGGCGACCTCACCTACGGCTATCGCCACGCCAAGGTCTCGGCCGCCGGCCTGCGCCTCAGCCTCCTCGGCGGCTGAGGGTCAGTCGCGCGGGAGCCGGCCGGCGGCGGCGGTCGCCTCGCGCAACCGCGCCCCCAGCTCCGGCGTCAGCGCCCCGGGCTCCATCCGCCAGCTCCAGTTGCGCGGGCCGACCGTGCCCGGGGTGTTCATCCGCGCCTCGCTGCCGAGCCCGAGCACGTCCTGCAGCTGGACCATGCAGGTGCGGCAGCGCGAGGCCATCGCCAGCCGTACCAGCGCCCACCACGGCTCCTCCTCCTCGATCCGCTGCCGCGCCAGCGCCACCTCGAACTCCGCTCGCGAGGGCGCCCCGAGCGCTTCCCACCAGCCGCGGGCGGTGTCGTGGTCGTGGGTGCCGGTGTAGACGACGTCCGATTCGTCGTGGCGCTCGAGCTCGTAGGGGCTGGCGGGCTCGTCGGGATCGAAGGCGAACTGCATCACCGTCATCCCCGGCAGCCCCAGCTGCTTCCGCAGCCGCTCGACCGCCGGCGTGATCTCGCCCAGGTTCTCGGCGACCAGCGGCAGCTCGCCGAGCTCGCGGCGGATCGCCTCGAACAGCGCCCGCCCGGGCCCGCGGCGCCAGTGGCCGCGGCTGGCGTCGGCGTCGCCCGCCGGCACCGACCAGTAGGCGACGAAGCCGCGGAAGTGGTCGATCCGCGAGAGGTCGACGAGGCGCGAGGTGCGCCGCAACCGCTCGACCCACCAGCGGTAGCGGCGCCGGCGCAGGGCCGGCCAGTCGTAGAGCGGGTTGCCCCAGAGCTGACCGCTGGCCGTGAACTTGTCCGGCGGGGCGCCGGCCTGGGCACCCTCCTGGAACAGCTCCGGGTGGGCGCGATGGTCGGCGCCGTCCGGGGCTACGTAGATCGGCAGGTCGCCGATGATCCGGATCCCGCGCCGCTCGGCGTGGGCGCGGAGCTCGCCCCACTCGCGGTCGAAGCGGACCTGGTCTTCGCCGGCGCCGGCGCCGGCGAAGACCTCCCAGTCGCCGAGCCAGTAGCCTTCGCGCTCGCGCAGCTCCTCCAGCTCGGTCGACCGCACCGCCGCCTCGGGCTCGGCCAGCAGCCCGGGAGAGCCGGCGAAGGCCGAGGGCGACTTGTAGGGGGAGCCGCCCTCGCCGACCGGCCCCAGCGGCAGCAGCTGCCACCAGCTCTGGCCGGCCGCGGCGAGCCAATCGACGAAGTCGAAGGCCTCCGGACCGAGGCGGCCGCCGGGCAGCGAGGTCGGGTGCAGCTGGACCCCGCTGGTTCGAACCTGAGAAAGAGCTGTTATCGGAGTTATGCCTGAACGGTTTCGGGGCAGATACTTTGGTTGATGCCAGTATCCGTTTTCAGCCGCTTCACGCGCCGCCTCGCCCAGCTCGCCGCCGGCGCCCTCGCCGCCTGCCGCGCTGCCCTCGGGCTGGCCGCGGCGACGACCGGTGCGCAGTTGTCCCCGGATAGCGGGGACAACTGCTCGACCGTCGTTAGTGGCCGCGACGCCGGCGGCGGCGCGGAGCCCGAGGCGCCCGTGCCGGCCGCTGCGCCGCCGCCCCGGATCCGAATCCTCGACGTCCAGCCGCAGCTCGACGGCGGCCGCTTCCCGCTCAAGCGCACCCCGGGCGAGCGGGTCGAGGTCTCGGCCGAGGTCTTCCGCGACGGCCACGAGGCGATCCGCGCCGTGCTCCGCCATCGCCCGCCCGACGGCGAGTGGGAGGAGACGGCGATGGAGTGGGTCGACCGCGACCTCGACGGCGACCGCTGGGCCGCCGGCTTCGAGATCGACCGGGTCGGCCGTTGGCAGTACGAGGTCGGTGCCTTCACCGACCACCACGCGACCTGGCACGAGGAGCTGCGCCGCAAGCGCGAGGCCGGTGGCGAGGACCTCTCGAGCGAGCTGGCCGAAGGGGCGCTGCTGCTGAACGCGGCGGCGGCGCGCGCCGAGGGCGCCGACGCGACCCTGATCGCCGCCGCGGTGGCGGCGATCGAGGACGAGGGCGCCGGGGCGGAGGCCCGCCTCGACCGGGCCCTCGACGAGGAGCTGCTGGCCGCGGTCGAGCGCAACCCGGACCGCCGCGACTTCACCGCCAGCGAGCCCCTGGCGGTCGAGGTGGAGCGCGAGCGGGCCCGCTTCGGCTCCTGGTACGAGCTCTTCCCGCGCTCCTGGGGCGGCATTGACGGCGTCCGCGCGCAGCTGCCGAAGCTGGCCGAGCTCGGCATCGACGTCCACTACCTGCCGCCGATCCACCCGATCGGCCGCACCAACCGCAAGGGCCCGAACAACGCTCTCGCCGCCGGCCCCGGCGATCCCGGCAGCCCCTGGTCGATCGGCTCCGAGCTCGGCGGCCACGAGGCGATCGACCCCGGCCTCGGCGACCTCGCGGCCTTCGAGCGGCTGCTCGCCGCCGCCCGCGAGCACGGCCTCGAGATCGCCCTCGACTTCGCGATTCAGTGCTCGGCCGACCACCCCTGGCTGCGTCAGCACCCGGAGTGGTTCAACCGCCGCCCCGACGGCACCCTCAAGTACGCCGAGAACCCGCCCAAGCGCTACCAGGACATCTACAACCTCAACTTCGACTGCGAGGACTGGCGCGGCCTCTGGGAGGCGCTGCGCGAGGTGATGATGGTCTGGGTCGAGCGCGGGGTGCGGATCTTCCGCGTCGACAACCCCCACACCAAGCCGCTGCCGTTCTGGGAGTGGCTGATCGCCGAGGTCCGCGCCCGCGAGCCGGAGGTGATCTTACTCTCCGAGGCCTTCACCAGGCGGGCGAAGATGATGGCGCTGGCGAAGCTCGGCTTCAGCCAGTCCTACACCTACTTCACCTGGAAGACCTCGCGTTGGGAGCTGAGCGAGTACGTGAGTGAGCTCGCCTACCGCGATGCTGATTATTTCCGCCCCAACTTCTTCGCCAACACCCCCGACATCCTCACCGAGTACCTGGTCGACGGTGGCCCGCCGGCCTTCGAGGCGCGGCTGGTGCTGGCGGCGACGCTGTCGCCGAGCTACGGCATCTACTCCGGCTTCGAGAGCTTCGAGAACGTGCCGGTCAAGCCCGGCAGCGAGGAGTACCTGGACTCCGAGAAGTACCAGCTGCGCGAGCGGCGCCTCGACGGCCCGCTACTGCCGCTGGTCGCCAAGCTGAACGGGATTCGCCGCGAGAACGAGGCCCTGCAGTTCCTCAACAACGTCGCCTTTCTGGAGACCGAGAACGACGGGCTCGTCGCCTACGCGAAGCGGAGCGGCGAGAGCACCGTCGTCTGCGTCGTAAGCCTCGACCCGCATGAGAGCCGCGAGGGGATCGTCGTCGTCCCGGCCTGGCTCGGGACGGCGCCGAGCTTCAAGGCCCGCGACCTGCTCGACGACCAGCTCCACGACTGGTCGATCGGCCGCAACTACGTCCGCCTCGCCCCCGGCCAGCGGATGGCCCACGTGATGCGGGTGGAGGGTCCGTGATGGCGGCGGAGCCGGGAACGATGACCGCGAGCGCCGCCGCGCCCGACCTCGATCTCGAGTGGCTGGCCGGGTGGATCGCCGGGCGGCGCTGGTTCGGCTCGAAGCGCCGCCGGGTCGCCGGCCTCGAGCTGCTCGACCTGGCCCTGCTCGACCCGGCCGAGCCACCGCTGCTGCTGGCCCTGGTCGAGGTCCGGTTCGACGCCGGGCCCAGCGAGATCTACCAGCTGCCGCTGGTCCGCGGCGAGGGTGGCGCCGTCGAGGACGGGCTGACCGAGCCGCGCGACCCGATGCGCATCCTGCAGCTTCTCACCGCCGGGGCCCGGGTCGGCTCGGAGGCCGGCCAGGTCCGCTTCGAGTGGCGCCAGGGCGCCGCGCCGCCCCCCGCCGGGGCGCGGCCGCGGCCGCTCGGCGGCGAGCAGAGCAACAGCTCGGTGGTCTTCGGCGAGAACGCAATCCTCAAGGCCTATCGGCGGCTCGAGGACGGCGCGAGCCCGGAGCTTGAGGTCCTCCGCTTCCTCGCCGAGCGCGGCTTCGCCCAGGTGCCGCCGCTGCTCGGCTCCTACGAGTACCGCGGCCGCCGGCTCGAGGCGACGCTGGGGATCCTGCAGGAGCTCCTCCCCGACGGTCGCGACGGCTGGGAGCTGACGCTCGACGGCCTCGCCAGCGACCCGGAGGCGCTGCTGGGGCCGGTCCGCGGTCTCGGCCAGACGATCGGGGCGCTGCACGCCGCCCTCGCCTCGGCCCCGGACGATCCAGCCTTCGCCCCGGAGGAGCTCGGCGCCGGGTTCTCGGCGCGGCTGGTAGCTGCGCTCGACGACGAGATCGAGCGGGTCTTCTCGGACCTCCCGGAGGACGACGAGCGGCTCGCCCCGATTGCCGGCGCCGCCGAGTCCCTGCGCGAGCGCGTCCGCGCCCTCGCCGCGGTCGCCGACCCGGGGATGGCGATCCGCGTCCACGGCGACCTCCACCTCGGCCAGGCCCTGCTCGCCGACCGCGGCTGGGCGATCCTCGACTTCGAGGGCGAGCCGGCGCGGCCGCTGCCCGAGCGGCGTGCCAAGCACTCCCCCCTGCGCGACGTCGCCGGCATCCTCCGCTCGCTCGCCTACGCGCCGCTGGCGGCGCGCCTGCAGCGCGGCGCCGACCCGCCCGCCGGCTGGGAAGCCCGGGCGCGCGCCGCCCTCCTCGACGGCTATCTCGCCAGCGCCGACCCGGCGCTGCTGCCGGCGAGCCGCAGCGGGCGCGAGCAGCTGCTATCGCTGTACGAGCTCGAGAAAGCGGTCTACGAGCTCCGCTACGAGCTCGACCACCGCCCCGACTGGGTCGAGATCCCGGTCGCCGGAATCGCCCGCCTGCTCGAGGCCGCCGCCCGATGACCGCCACCGACAGCACCCTCCACGCCGAGGTCGAGCGCCTCGTCCACCGCGAGCACCACGACCCGCACAGCCTGCTCGGCGTCCACCGGTCGAACGGCGGCGCCGTCGTCCGCGCCTACCGGCCGGCGGCCGCGAAGGTGGTGGCGCGGCCGGACGGGGGAGAGGCGGTCGAGCTGCGGCAGACCCACCCGGCTGGCCTCTTCGAAGCGGCCTTCGACGCCGGGACGCCGCCCGGCGGCTACGAGCTCGAGGTCACCTATCCGGACGGCGGCCCCTATGCGATGCGCGACCCCTACGCCTTCCCGCCGACGCTCGGCGAGGTCGACCTTCACCTGATCGGCGAGGGCCGCCACGAGGAGCTCTACGGCAAGCTCGGCGCCCACGTCACCGAGGTCGTCGGCGTCGCCGGCACCGCCTTCGCGGTCTGGGCACCCGGCGCCCGCGCGGTCAGCGTCGTCGGCGCCTTCAACGACTGGCGCGGCGACCTCGACCAGATGCGCTCGCTCGGAGCCTCTGGGATCTGGGAGATCTTCATCCCCGGCGTCGCCGAGGGCACCCCCTACAAGTTCGAGATCATCACCGGCGGCGGCGAGCAGCGGCTGAAGGCCGACCCGCTCGCCTTCGCCACCACGGTGCCGCCGCAGACCGACTCGGTCGTCCACCGCAGCCGCCACCGGTGGAGCGACGCCGAGTGGCTCGAGCGCCGCCGCCAGAGCGAGCCGAGCGAGGGGCCGGTCTCGATCTACGAGGTCCACCTCGGCTCCTGGCGCCGGCTCGCCGAGGAGGGCGGGCGCTCGCTCAGCTACCGCGAGCTGGCCGACGAGCTCGCCGCCTACGTCGCCGAGATGGGCTTCACCCACGTCGAGCTGCTGCCGGTGATGGAGCACCCGTTCGGCGGCTCCTGGGGCTACCAGGTGACGAGCCAGTTCGCGCCGAGCGCCCGCTACGGCTCTCCCGACGACTTCCGCGCCTTCGTCGACAAGCTCCACGGCGCCGGGATCGGCGTCATCCTCGACTGGGTCCCGGCCCACTTCCCGCGCGACGACTGGGCGCTCGCCCGCTTCGACGGCACCGCCCTCTACGAGCACTCCGACCCGCGCCGCGGCGCCCACCCGGAGTGGGGGACGCTGATCTACAACTACGGCCGCCACGAGGTCCGCAACTTCCTCACCGCCAGCGCCCTCTTCTGGCCCCGCGAGTACCACGCCGACGGGATCCGGGTCGACGCCGTCGCCTCGATGCTCTACCTCGACTACTCGCGCCCCGAGGGCGCCTGGGTGCCGAACGAGTTCGGCGGCAACGAGGACCTCGAGGCGGTCGAGTTCCTCAAGGGGATGAACGAGACGCTCTACCGGCGCCAGCCGGGGATCGTCTCGGCGGCCGAGGAGTCAACCGCTTGGCCGGGAGTCTCCCGGCCGACCTACGTCGGTGGCCTCGGCTTCGGCTTCAAGTGGAACATGGGCTGGATGCACGACACCCTCGAGTACTTCTCGCTCGACCCGGTCTACCGCAGCTACCACCACCACGGGCTCACCTTCAGCCTGATGTACGCCTTCTCGGAGAACTTCATCCTGCCGCTCTCCCACGACGAGGTCGTCCACGGCAAGGGCTCGATGTACGGGAAGATGGCGGGCGACCGCTGGCAGAAGCTGGCCAACCTGCGGGCGCTCTACGCCTACATGTGGGCGCACCCCGGCAAGAAGCTCCTCTTCATGGGCAACGAGATCGCCCAGGAGCAGGAGTGGAGCTATGAGCGCTCGCTGGACTGGCACCTGCTGGAGCGGCCCGAGCACGCCGGCATCCAGAGCCTCGTCCGCGACCTCAACACGCTGCTGCGCTCCGAGCCGGCTCTCTACGAGCGGGACTTCGACCCTTCCGGCTTCTACTGGCTCGAGGCCAACGACGCCGCCCGCAATGTGGTCGCCTTCGCCCGCATCTCGGCCGGAGGCGAGCGGACCGTGGTCTGCGTCGCCAACCTCTCGCCGATGCCGCGCCAGGGCTACCGGGTCGGGCTGCCCCGCGGCGGCTGCTGGGTCGAGCTGCTGAACACCGACTCGCGCCACTACGGCGGCGGCGACGTCGGCAACGGCGGCGGCGTCGAGGCGGAGCCGATCGGCTGGCACGACCAGCGCTTCTCGGCCGAGCTGACGCTGCCGCCGCTCGGCGTCCTCTGGCTGCGCCCCGAGAGCCAAGCCGGCGCCCGGCGCTGAGCGGCGTGGCGGAGTACCCCTGGCAACGCCCGCTCGGCGCCGTCCCGCTCGACGGTGGCGGCGTCGAGTTCCGGGTCTGGGCGCCGCGGGCCGAGGAGGGGGTGGCTATCCGGCTCGGCCGCGCCGACCATCCGCTCGAGCCGGCCGGTTACGGGATCTACGAGGGGGCCCTGGAGGCGGCGCCCGGCGACGACTACTACGTGATCCTCGACGGCCACCGTCGTCCCGACCCCTGCTCCCGCTTTCAGCCGCAGGGGGTCCGCGGCCCCTCGCGGGTGGTCGACACCGCTGCATTCGAGTGGGCGGCGGAGCCGCCCCGCATCGGCCTCGACCGCCTCGCCGTCTACGAGCTGCACGTTGGCTGCTTCAGCTCCGCGGGGACCTTCGACGCCGCCCTGGAGCACCTGCCGGCCCTGGCCGAGCTCGGTGTCACCGCGATCGAGCTGATGCCGGTCGCGGCCTTCCCCGGCGAGCGCGGCTGGGGCTACGACGGCGTCTACATATATGCGCCCTTCGCGCCCTACGGCGGCCCGGAGGGCCTGGCGCGGCTCGTCGACGCCGCCCACGCCGTCGGCCTAGCGGTGATCCTCGACTGCGTCTACAACCACCTCGGCACCTCCGGCACCAAGGCGATGACCGACTTCGGCCCCTACTTCAGCGACAGCCACCAGACCGGCTGGGGGAAGGGCATCAACTACGACGGCGCCCAGTGCGACCCGGTCCGCGAATGGGCGATCCAGAACGCCGAGATGTGGGTCCGCGACTACCGCTTCGACGGCCTCCGCCTCGACGCCGTGCACGCCATCCTCGACGAGGGCCCCACCCATCTGGTCGCCGAGCTGACCGCACGCGTGCATGCCATTCGAAACGATGCGGTGGTGATCGCCGAGAGCAACGCCAACGACCCGGCGACGATCCGGCCGGCGGCCGCCGGGGGGTGGGGGGCCGACGCCCAATGGGCCGACGACTTCCACCACTCCCTGCGAACGCTCCTCACCGGTGAGCGGCAGGGCTATTACACCGACTTCGGTCGCGTCGCCGACCTCGCCAAGGCCTTCCACCGGCCCTTCGTCTACGACGGCCGCTACTCGGCGGTGCGCGAGCGCCGTGTCGGCGCCCCGGCCGAGGACCGGCCGCCGCGCCAGTTCGTCGTCTGCTCGCAGAACCACGACCAGGTCGGCAACCGCGCCCTCGGTGAGCGGATGCCGGCCGAGGTGCGGTCGCTGGCCGCTTTCTGCACCCTGCTCTCGCCCTTCACGCCGATGCTCTTCATGGGCGAGGAGTACGGCGAGGAGCAGCCCTTCCAGTTCTTCACCGACCACATCGAGAGGAAGATCGCCGAAGCGACCCGCAGGGGCCGCCGCCGCGAGTTCGAAGGCTTCGTCGAGTTCGCCGGCGAAGTCCCCGACCCGCAGGACCCGGCGACCTTCGAGCGCTCGAAGCTCTCGCGCCGCGGCGATCCGGCGATCGCCGAGCTCTACCGCCGCCTCTTCGAGCTGCGGGACGCGATGGCCGGTACCGAGGCGGAGGCGAGCTTCGACGAGGAGGCGCGCTGGCTGGTGGTCCGGCGCGGCGCCTGGGAGGTCGCCTGCAACTTCGCCCGCGGTGAGCGCTCGCTGCCGTGCCGCTGCAGCGAGGTCGTCCTCGCCACCGGCGCGGCCGCGGTCGAGGGCGACAGCGTGCGCCTGCCGCCGCTGGCGGGGGCGGTGCTGCGATGAGCGAGGCCCTCCCGGGCAGACCCTTCCCCCTGGGCGCGATCTGGGACGGCCAGGGGACCAACTTCTCGATCTTCTCCGAGCACGGCGAGCAGGTCGTCCTCTGCCTCTTCGACGACGCCGGCGCCGAAACCCAGATCGAGCTGACCCGCGGCGAAGCCCACAACTGGCACTGCTACCTGCCCGGCGCCGGCCCCGGTCAACGCTACGGCTACCGTGTCCACGGGCCCTACGAGCCCCACGCCGGCCACCGCTTCAACCCCTGCAAGCTGCTGGTCGACCCCTACGCGAAGGCGATCGACGGCCCGGTCGACTGGGACCGCGCCAACGTCCTCCCCTACGTCCCCGACGGCAGCGAGGACGCCGACCTCGAAGCCGACGACGAAGACGACCGCGAGGCGATGCCGCGCTCGGTCGTCGCCGACCCCGCCTTCGACTGGGAGGGGGTCGAGCCGCCCGCCACCCGCTGGGCCGACACCGTCATCTACGAGACCCACGTCAAGGGCTTCACGATGCGCCACCCGGGCGTCCGCGAGGACCTCCGCGGCACCTACGCTGGCCTCGCCTCCGAGGCGGCGACCCGGCACCTGCTCTCGCTCGGGGTGACCGCGGTTGAGCTGATGCCGGTCCACCACATCGTCAGCGAGAGCTTCCTCCACGGTCGCGGCTTCACCAACTACTGGGGCTACAGCACCCTCGGCTACTTCGCGCCCCACTCCGACTACGCCGCCACCGGCACCCGCGGCGAGCAGGTGAGCGAGTTCAAGGGGATGGTGAAGGCCCTGCACCGGGCGGGGATCGAGGTGATCCTCGACGTCGTCTACAACCACACCGCTGAGGGCAACCACCTCGGCCCGATGCTCTCCTTCCGCGGCGTCGACAACGCCAGCTACTACCGGCTGATGCCCGACGACCCCCGCTTCTACATGGACTTCACCGGCACCGGCAACTCGCTCAACCCGGTGCAGCCGAGCGTCCTGCGGCTGATCATGGACTCGCTGCGCTACTGGGTCATCGACTGCCACGTCGACGGCTTCCGCTTCGACCTCGCCTCGGCCCTGGCCCGCGAGTTCCACGACGTCGACAAGCTCTCCGCCTTCTTCGACGTGATCCACCAGGACCCGATCCTGAGCCGGGTGAAGCTGATCGCCGAGCCCTGGGACGTCGGCCCGGGCGGCTACCAGGTCGGCAACTTCCCGGTGCTGTGGGCGGAGTGGAACGGCGTCTACCGCGACTCGGTGCGGGACTTCTGGCGCGGCCAGGGCTCACTCGGCGACTTTGCCGGCCGCTTCACCGGCTCCAGCGACCTCTACCAGCCCGAAGGCCGGCCGCCGCACTCCTCGATCAACTTCGTCACCGCCCACGACGGCTTCACCCTGCGCGACCTCGTCTCCTACGACGGCAAGCACAACGACGCCAATTACGAAGGCAACGGCGGCGGCACCGACGACAACCGCTCCTGGAGCTCCGGCGTCGAGGGCCCGAGCGAGGACCCCGCGATCACCGACCTCCGCGACCGCCGCCAGCGGGCGATGCTCGCCACCCTGCTGCTCTCCCAGGGGGTGCCGATGCTGCTCGGCGGCGACGAGATGTCGCGCAGCCAGGAGGGCAACAACAACCCCTGGTGCGTCGACGGCGAGCTGACCTGGTTCGACTGGGGCCTGGCCGAGGCCAACGGCGGCCTGATCGACTTCACCCGCCGGTTGATCCGGCTGCGCGAGCAGCACCCGGTCCTGCACCGCCGCGAGTTCCTCTCCGGTGAGGAATGGCTCGGCTCGGGGCTGCCGGACGCCTGGTGGTTTCGCCCCGACGGCCTGCGGATGACCCGCCGCAACTGGCAGGACGGGGCCCGCTGCCTCGGCGTCTTCCTCAACGGGCTCGAGATCCCCGGCACCGACGAGGCCGGCGAGCGGGTCACCGACGACTCCTTCCTCGTCCTCTTCAACGCCGGCGGCGACCCGGTCGACTTCCGCCTGCCGACCCGCCGCTTCGGCGCGATGTGGGCGGTCGAGCTGACCACGGCCGAACCGGAGCGGCTGCCGGAGGGCGAACGGGTCGCGCCGCGGGGGCAGGTAACGGTGCCGGGCTGGTCGGTGGCGGTCCTGCGCCGGGTCGCGCGGTGAGCGCGCCGCCGCTGCGCTGCACCTACCGGCTGCAGCTCGGTCCCGACCTCGACCTCGGGCACGCCCGCGCGCTCGTTCCCTACCTGCGCGACCTCGGCGTCAGCCACGTCTATCTCTCGCCGCTGTTCCAGGCGCGGCCGGGCTCGACCCACGGCTACGACGTTGTCGACCCGACCCGGGTCTCGGCGGCGCTCGGCGGCGAGGGAGCGCTGCGGGCGCTCGCCGCCGAGGAGGGAATCGCGGTGATCCTCGACGTCGTCCCCAACCACATGGCCGGGGTCGAGGAAAACCGCTACTGGGCCGACCCCGAGCTGCGCTGCAAGTTCTTCGACCTCGATCCGGTCAGCGGCAGCCACCGCCGCTTCTTCGACATCGACGAATTGGCGGCGGTGCGCCAGGAGGATCCCGAGGTTTTCGAGGAGACCCACGAGCTGCCGCTGCGGCTGGTCACTGAGGGGGTGGTCGACGGGCTGCGGGTCGACCACCCGGACGGGCTCGCCGATCCGGCTCGCTACCTCGAGCGCCTGCGCGCGGGCGGGGTCGAGCGGATCTGGGTCGAGAAGATCCTCGAGGCCGCCGAGGAGCTGCGCGAGTGGCCGGTAACCGGGACGGTCGGCTACGAGTTCCTCAACGACGCCGCCGCCCTCTTCGTCGACCCGGCCGGGGAGGGGCCGCTGAGCGAGCTGCACGCCGAGCTGACCGGCGAGCGCCGGCCCTTTCACGAGATCGCCGACGAGGCCAAGCTCGAGCAGGCGACGACCACGTTCCGGCCCGAGGTCGAGCGGCTGCGGCGGGTCGAGGAGGTGCCGGAGCTCGAGCGCTCGCTGGCCTCGCTGCCGATCTACCGCACCTACGTCGAGGCGGGGGAGGGGGAGGTCGCCGAGGCCGATCGCGAGGCGGTGGCGACGGCGCGCGAGCGGGGGATGCCGGACGCGGTGGCGCGGCGGCTCCTGCTCGAGGCCGGGGCGCCGGGGGAGTTCGTCACCCGCTTCCAGCAGACGACCCCGGCGATCACCGCCAAGGGCGTCGAGGACACCGCCTTCTACCGTGACGTCAGGCTGCTGGCGCTGAACGAGGTCGGCGGCGACCCGGGCCGCTTCGGCCTCGCGGTCGCGGACTTCCACGCTCGCTGCCTCCGCCGCGCCGAGCGCTTCCCGCGCAACCTGCTGGTCACCCAGACCCACGACACCAAGCGCAGCGGCGACTCGCGAGCGCGGATCGGGGCACTGGCCGGGATCGCGGCGGAGTGGCGCCAGGAGGTCCGCCGCTGGTTCGGGCTGGCGGTGCCGCTGCGGGCCGAGCTCGAGCGCGGCGGCATCGTTCGCACGGCGCCCGCCCCGAGCGAGGAGTACCTGATCTACCAGACCCTGGTCGGCGTCTGGCCGGTCTCGAGCGAGCGGCTCGAGGAGTACGTCCGCAAGGCGCTGCGCGAGGCGAAGCGGAGCAGCAACTGGGTCGAGCCCGACGAGGAGTGGGAGGCGGCAGTGCTCGCCTTCTGCCGTGGCCTCTGTGCGCCGGGCCCGCTGCACGACGCGATCGACGCCTTCGTCGCGCGGGTGGCGCCGCTCGGCGAGCGCGCCGCGGTCGGCCAGCTGCTGCTGAAGCTGACGACGCCGGGCGTCCCCGACGTCTACCAGGGCGACGAGCTCTGGCGGCTCTCGTTGGTCGACCCCGACAACCGCCGCCCGGTCGACTGGGAGGAGCGCCGCCGCGCCCTCAACGGGATCGACGCCGGTGCCGGGGTCACCCGCGAGAACGTTAAGCTGCAGCTGATCCGCCGGGCCCTCGCCCTGCGCGCCCGCCGCCCCGATGCCTTCGCCGGCGCCTACCGCCCGCTCGGCGGCGAGGGCCCGCTCTGCGCCTTCCTCCGCGGTGACGCCGAGGTCCTCGCCGTCGCCGCCGTGCGCGAGGACTGCGCCGGCGCCTCGCTCCGCCTGCCGGCAGAGGCGGCAGGCGAGTGGCGCGACGTCCTCAGCGGCCGCGATCCGAACGGCGCCGACGCTCGCCTGCTCACCCTCGGCGGGGCTGTGTCCTTCGACCGGCTGCGCTTCGCAGCGTGGCCGGTCGCGCTGCTGGAGCGTGCCTGAGGCGAGGCTGCTACCGTCCGGGGCTGGGAACGCTCCCGTATTAGATCGGGACTCAAATGCTCGCGTTCGGCGAGCCTTTTAGGAGAGAGGACAGGGATGCGCAAGCTCTTGACGTTGGCTGTCGCCCTCGGTGCCACCTTGGCGCTGTCGGTGGTCGGCTTTGCCAGCGCGGCCGGGGAAGGCCCCGTCACCGTGAGGGTGGGGAACATCGAACTGACCGCGAACGGCGGCTTCACCCCGAAAGCACTGTCGAAGACGAAGATGGAACCGATCGCCCTGCGGGTCGAAGGGAAGATCAAGACGGTCGACGGGACGCATCCGCCGGCGCTGAAGGAAGTGATCATCGAAGGCGACAAGAACGCCGCCGTCAACGCCAAGGGCATCCCGACCTGCAGCTCGGGCCAGCTGCAGTCGCGCGACACCAAGGCCGCCGAAGCGGCCTGCGGCCCGGCGATCATCGGCACCGGCCAGACCACGGTCCAGGTCGAAT
>DASXFL010000147.1:0-5096 GCA_036489595.1 Solirubrobacterales bacterium | reverse complement strand
CGGCGGCCGGGCTCCCGGCCGTCGCCGTGCGAACCGGCGGCTTCTCCGACGAAGAGCTGCGCGAGGCCGGCGCCGCCGAGGTGCTGGAGTCGGTCGCCGAGCTGCGCGAGCGCCGTCAGCTCTTGGCCGCCACCGCCCGCTGAAGCTGTTTCTTCGTCATCGTCGAGCGGCCTTCGACGCCAAGCTTCTTGGCGTCGTTGTAGAGCTGTTCCTTGGTCCGCTCGCCCGGCCCTTTGCCCGACTGCTTGCCGCCGCGGCTGCTCGCCGAGCGGCCTTTGGTCGAGCTTTTCGATTTCGTTTTCGACTCGCCGGAGCGAGCTTTTTCCTTGTTCACCGTCCGCGCCGCGATCTCTTTGGCGCGTTTGGTCGAGCGCCCCTCTTTTTTCTCGCTTTTGACGATGTCTTTGTACTGGCGGTCGCGTTTGCTGCCTTTTTTGACGCCTCTCGGTGGCATGCTCAGATCTCCCTCGTTGTGCGCGGGGCGGGCCCTACGCGGTCTGCCCCGCGTGAGTTCCCGCGGCGAGCTCCTCGACGATCTTGGCGCCGAAGGCCGGCAGGTCGTCCGGTTTGCGACTGCTGACGAGGCCGTTGTCGGTGACCACCTCCTGGTCGACCCACTCGGCGCCGGCGTTGCGGAGGTCGGTCTGCAGGCTCGGCCAGGAGGTCAGCTTGCGGCCGTTGACGACGCCGGCCTCGATCAGCGTCCAGGGGCCGTGACAGATCACCCCGACCGGCTTGCCGGCGGCAAAGAAGTCGCGGACGAAAGAGACCGCCTCCTCGTGAGTGCGGAGGTTGTCGGGGTTGGCGACGCCGCCCGGCAGCACCAGGCCGTCGAACTCGTCGGCATCGGCGTCGCCCACGGCACGGTGGGCGACGAAGGTCTCGCCCTTGTCGAGGTGGTTGAAGGCCTGAACCTCACCGGCTTCCGGGGCCAGCAGCTCAGCCTCGGCGCCTGCCTCCCGCACCGCTTCGAGCGGTTTCGTCAACTCGACTTCCTCGACGCCCTCGTTGGCCATCAGGAAGGCGATCTTCTTGCCCTGCAACTCGGCGGCCATGCCCGACCCTCCTTCTCCCTCGTTCCTGGTGATCTCGGCGACGTAGCTAGCCCGCCGGCCCGAACGCCTCGCCGTGGGGGAAACGGTTGGTCGTGGAATCCGAGCGGGAACCGATCTCTGCCGGTGAAAGCCGCTGGACCTCGAACCGACGGGCTGTGCCCTGGCGGGTACCCAAGCCGGCGCGGAGGCAAACTCCGGATCTCCGCCGCGCGATCCGTCCGACCCGGCCCGCACCATCGGGCCCCATGTGGTCGGTCGACGTAGTCTGCTCGGACCCCGAATGCGAGTGGCAGGCGGAGGTTCTTCTGGACGGGCTCGAGGAGGCGGAGCTGCTGATCTGTGAGTGCGGCCACTGCGCAATGGTCCGGGCTGTCGCTTCCTTCGATGCGCTCTATCTTTCGCTCGATGCCGGAACCACAGGAGCCGGAGCTCTGGCGCTATCTGCGAGCCCAGCGTAGGGTCGCCGAGCGGCTGATCGAGGGCTCCTCCCTGGAGGAGATCGCCCCCGATTTCCTCGAGGCCCTCGCCGGCCTGCTGCGCTGGGAGGCGGGGGCGCTGTGGGAGGTGCCGGCGGAAGCCGAGGCGCTGCGCTTCGTCGCGGGCTGGGCCCGCGAGGGGCTCGACGCCGGCCCGCTCTGGCGGGTCAGCCGCGAGCTTCCCTTTCACCGCGGCGACGCCCTGCCGGGCGAGGCCTGGGCGACCGGCGAGGTCGCCCTCGTTCCCGAATACGGCGGCGACTCCGCCAGCTACCCGCGGGCCGAGCACACCACCGCGCTCGGGCTCGACTCCGCCCTCGCGATCCCGATCCCGCTCGGCGACCCTGACCGGGTGCGGGCGGTGGCGGAGTTCCACACCGGCTTTTTCAGCTCGCTGCCGGAGGAGGCGATGGTCGTCCTCGCCGGCTTCGCCGACCAGCTCGCCGGCTTCATCGAGCACCGCCGCACGCTGGCCGCGGTGGCCGCCGGCGAGAAAGCCGAGCAGCACCTGGCCGAGGTCG
Organism: Solirubrobacterales bacterium; assembly: GCA_036489595.1. Taxonomy (GTDB): domain Bacteria; phylum Actinomycetota; class Thermoleophilia; order Solirubrobacterales; family 70-9; genus VAYN01. The sequence goes on along the minus strand of DASXFL010000147.1, from coordinate 3,044 downwards.
TCCGCGGCAGCGGCGACGCGGTGATGTCGAAGGACCTGTTCGGGATCGTCACCTCCTGGAACCCGGCGGCCGAGCGGATGTACGGCTACAGCGCCGAGGAGGCGCTCGGCCGCCATATCTCCTTCATCGTCCCCGAAGACCACAAAAACGAGGAGATGATGATCCTCGAACGGATCCGCCGGGGCGAGCGGCTCGAGACCTTCGAGACCGAGCGGATCCGCGCCGACGGCGCCCGGATTGCGGTTTCGCTGACGGTCTCGGCGATCACGACTCCGAGCTCCGGCCTAGTCGGGGCCTCGGTGATCGCCCGCGACATCACCGCGGCGACGCGGCGGCGGCGCGCCCAGGAGTTCCTGGTCGCCGCCAGCCGCCTGCTCGACACCTCGCTCGACCTCGAGCAGACGGCGCGGACGATCGTCGCCACCGCGGTCCCGGAGCTGGCGGAGATCTGCGTGATCGACTTCCTCCGCGACGACGGCACCTATGGCGACAGCGTCGTCGCCGGCGCCGACCCGGCGGCGGCGGCGCGGCTGGAAGAGATCCGTCGCACCTCGCCGCTGCAGGCGATCAGCGAGCACCCGGTGGCGCAGGTGATGCGCTCCGACGAGGCGATGATCTGGCGCGACCTGAAGGCCCCGGACATCCTCGACCAGGTCGCCCAGAACGAGGAGCACCGGCAGCTGATGGACGACGCCGGCTACAACTCGGCGGCGGTGGTGCCGCTGATCGCCCGCGGCCGCAAGCTCGGCGCCGTCTCCTTCCTCCACGCCAGCCGCGACCTCCGCTACGACCCCGACGACCTCGCCTTTCTCAGCGAGCTCGGCGACCGCGCCGCGATGGCGCTCGACAACGCCCGCCTCTACAGCGAACGGACGCGGATCGCCGGGAGCCTGCAGCGCGGCCTGCGGCCGCCGCGGCCGCCGCGGGTGCCGGGACTCTCGATCGAGGTGGTGTTCGAGGCGGCCGGCGAGGGGATCGAGATCGGCGGCGACCTCTACGACGTGCTCGAGACCGAGGATGGCTGCTGGGTGCTGATCGGCGACGTCGCCGGCAAAGGCACCGACGCGGCGGCGGTCTCGGTGGCATTGCGCCACGCGGTCCGCGGCCTGACTCGCGAGATCGACGAGCCCGAGGAGGTCCTGGCACGGGTCAACGAGCTGCTGCTCGGCGGCTCCACCCTGAACGACTTCGCGACCGCGATGCTGCTGCGGCTGTGGCGCGAGGGGGGCGGCTCCTGGCGGGTCGCGGTCGCCTCCGCAGGCCACCCGCCGGCGGTCCACATCGGCGGCGAGGCGCCGCGGCTGCTCGGCGGCGGCGCCGTCCTCGGAGCCTGGGAGGACGCGGCGGTCCACAGCCACCAGCTCGGACTCGCCGAGGGCGAGTCGCTGGTCCTCTGCACCGACGGCTGGCTCGAGGCCGGTCCGGTCTCCTCGCACGAGGAACCGGAGGCGCTGGGCGAGATGGCGAGCGCCCTCTCGCGGCTCGAGCTGCCCGAGCTGACGGCGCGGCTGCGCGCCGACGCGATCCGCCGCGGCGGCGGCATCCTCCGCGACGACCTCGTCCTGCTCGCCCTTCGCCCCGACCCCGCCAGCGCCCCGGCGGGCGCGCCTCGCGGGCCGCTGTCAGCCGAGCCTGAGCCGGCCCACCGCGGGTAGGATCGCCGCGTGCGAACCGCCTCGCGCGTCCTCCTCTGCTGCCTCGCCGCACTGCTCGCGGCGACGACGGTCGGCGCGGCCGCCGGAGCCGCGGGGACCAGCGAGCCACTGCGGCCACCGATCGTCAAATGGCTGATCCCGTTCGGGCCGAAACGAAAGCACGAGATGGCCGCCTACTCCGAGCGCCACTACGGCGAACACACCTGGCGCCTGGTCCACCCGCACGTGATCGTCGAGCACATGTCGGAGGCGAGCAGCGTCGGCGCCGTCCGCAACACCTTCGCCCCCGACGTCCCCGACCCCGAGCTGCACGAGCTGCCCAACGTCTGCTCGCATTTCGTCGTCGGCTCCTCCGGCAAGATCTTTCAGCTGGTCAACCTGCGCACCCGTTGCCGCCACACGGTCGGCCTCAACTGGACCGCGATCGGGATCGAGCACGTCGGCTACGCGGACTCCGACGCGCTCGACAACCCAGCCGAGATGCGGGCCTCGCTGCAGCTCACCCAGTGGCTGCGCTGCCGCTTCCGGATCGCGGTCAAGAACGTGATCGGCCACAACGAGAGCCTCTCCTCGCCCTACCACCGCGAGGACGTGCCGAGCCTGCGCAACCAGACGCACGGCGACTGGCGCCACAGCTCGATGCAGATCTACCGCAAGCGCCTGCGGGCGCTCGGCCCCTGCTGAGCTGGAGCCGCCCGACTAGGGGCTGACCGGGGTCGGCAGGGGCTCGCCGCGGAGGGCGGCGACGGCGTTGCGGGCAGCGAGGACCGCCATCGCCTCGCGGGTCTCGACCGTAGCCGAGCCGAGGTGGGGCAGGAGGACGACGTTCTCGCGCTCGAGCAGCTCCGGGTGCACCTGCGGCTCGTGCTCGTAGACGTCGAGCGCGGCGGCGGCCAGCCGGCCCTCCCGCAACGCCGCCGCCAGCGCCGCTTCGTCGACCACGGCGCCGCGGGCGGTATTGACGAGGATCGCCTCTGGCTTCATTCTTGCCAGCCGCTCGGCGGAGATCAGGCCGCGGGTCTCGGCGCTCAGTGGCGTGTGGAGGCTGACGAAGTCGCTGCTGGCGAGGAGCTCGTCGAGCTCGAGCCGCTCGGCGCCGAGCTCGGCGACCAGCGCCGGCTCGGCGGGGTGGCGATTGGCGTAGGCGATCTCGATCCCGAAGGCGCGGGCGCGGCGTGCGACACGACCGCCGATCGCCCCGAGGCCGACGATCCCGAGCCGCTTGCCGCGGAGGTCGCGGCCGAGCATGAAGTCGAGGCCCCAGGCCCAGGGGCGACCGGCGCGAATCAGCCGCTCCCCCTCCCCCAGGCGCCGCGACGCCGCCAGCAGCAGTGCCATCGCCAGATCGGCGGTGGCGTCGTCAAGGACGCCGGGCGTGTTGCTGACGGC
>DASXFL010000101.1:0-23657 GCA_036489595.1 Solirubrobacterales bacterium | reverse complement strand
TGACGGGGTTCATCGCCAACACGTTGTAGATCCACATGTCGACGGGAGACCACGACCGCACCAGTCCGGACGCCTTCCGGGAGAACGAGGCGTCGGCCACAGCTCCCGCCGGCGCTCCACTACCCGGCGCCGATTGAAGCTCGCCCCCAATTGATTCCGAAAACTCTTGTGTCATTTCAGCCCTCTCCTACCCTGAGATTTCCCTTACTCCTTCGCCACCCGGAGGGTGACGTGATGGCGTCCCGCCCATTTCCCTGGGCGGGCGGACGTCAACCGTTCTACGGCGTCGCCACCTCCTCGGAAGATGTGAGCTCCTCGGCGGCGGCGGCCAGTGCCTCGCCGAGCGTGCAGGCAAGGCCGCGCCCGGCGGCGCCATCCCCGTCCATGTCCGGGTTGTAGATCGTGGTCTGGAAGCCGACTGCCTTTGGCGAGCTCGCCGCGATCCGGAGAGCTAGCCGCAGCTCGTCCCAGGAGAGCCCGTCGGCGCGAGGATCGTCGACTGCCCGCATGATCGACTCGTCGAGGACGTCGGCGTCGACGTGGATCCAGAAGCCGTCGGGACCGCCGTCGCGGGTCAGGTGGGCAACCGCCTCGTGCATCGCGTTCGCGACACCGAGGCGGCGGACCTGGTCGCGGTCGATTGCGAGCAGGTCGTCCGGCAGCGGCTGGCTGCGGTTGCGGACCTGGGCGACGCCGTCGCGGTAGCCGTAGACCGCGACATCCTCGTCCCGGACAAGGGGGCCGAGGTTCTCGATGTCAGTGACCACGTCGGGGCCGCGGCCGGTTGCGAAGGCGAGGTCGCTGGCCGAGGCGGCGCCGAGAATCGGGTTGCGCTCGGGCTGGTAGAAGTCGGGGTGACCGTCGATGTAGAGAAGCCCGTAGCGACCCCGTCGTTTCATCGCCAGGGTCGTCCCAAGGAGGATCGAGCAGTCGCCGCCGAGAACGACGGGAAACTGATCCTGATCCAGCACCGAGACGACCGCGTCGGCTAGCGAGCTCGAGTATTCCCGGATCTCCTGCGGGTTCATGATCAGGGTCTCCGGATCGCGGTCTGGACGCCACGGCGGCGAATCGACGCGACCGGCCCGGTGGGCGGAGAGACGGTCAGCCAGGCCCGCATCCAGCAGTGCCTCCGGCATCCGTGCCACCCCGAGGTGGTTTGGCATATGGCCCAGCACCGAGGGAGCCTCGATCACCGCGTAGCGTCGCATCACATATCTCCTTCCATCCTGGTCTATACCGTGTGGTCTAGACCATAGTCGCGTGAGTGAGCCAGTGTCAAGTGGTCTATACCGCAGTCGGGGGGATTAGGATGCGGCGCTCATGGCCGCGCCCCCGAAACCCGCGACAGCGCCGGCGTACGTACAGATCGCCGGATCCCTTCGCGACCGGATCGAGGGAGGCGAGCTTGCGCCGGGCGCCCCGCTTCCGGGCGAGCGGGAGCTCGCCGGCAACTTCGGCGTCAGCCGTATGACGGTCCGGCACGCGCTTACGGTGCTCGAACACGAGGGCCTTCTGGTCCGCGAGCCGCCGCGCGGGACTTTCGTCGCCAGCCCCCGTCTGCAGCTTCGCATCGGCAGTTTCTCCGACGAGATCTCGCGCGGCGGCCTGCGACCCGGCGACGAGCTGATCTGGTCGGAGTCCCAGCAGCCCACGCAGCGCGTGGCCGACGCTCTCCACCTGATCGAGGGGGGACGGGTACACGCGATGCAGCGGCTGAGGCGGGCCAACGGCGAGGCGATGGCGATCGAGACCACCTACTTCCCCGCTGACCTCACTCCGGGCCTGCTCGACGTGCCCCTGACCGGCTCGATCTGGGCAATCCTGCGCGACCGCTACGGGATCGTCGCGAGCCGGGCGAGCGCGAGCTTCGAGGTCGTCGCCCTCGAGGCGGTGATCGCGCGCCGCCTCTCGACGCGCAACGCGGCCGGCGGAATCCTGCTGACCCGGCGGACCTTCGACCCGAAGGGCCGCTGCTTCGAATTCGCCCGCGACGTCTATAGGGCGGATCGGGTGGAGCTGTTGGTCGACACCCCGGTGGATCCGCTTGGCCCCGAGATCAGCTGACGGGCGGCGCCAGCCACCGGCTTCGTAGCTGACCGCGCGCCACTGTGAGTCGTCTTCTAGTAGTTGATGCCGGAGACCGTCGACGCGCGAACGAGGTCTTTTGATGTTGCATTGGACGCCGATTTCCGAAATGCGGTGAAGGGAACCCTCGATCGAGGGCCGCAGGTCGTCTGCAACTCGGCTCGAGTCTGGCGGAGCCTTGACTCGGATGGCGCCGACCAAATCGTCATCTGTCGATCGCCGGGCCCGGCCTGCCTGCGGGTGCTCGAGTCGCTCGGGTGGGCTTAGACGCCAGCTGGAACCAATAACGCTCGCTGGGACGGCTTCGTTCGGCGGCGGACTCGCCGAGATCCAAAGCTTCGTCCCGGATGAGACACCCCCGGCCCTGGCTCACTCGCCAGGCACAGCCAGCCGTCAATCCCAGTGCTGCCCGTGAGCGAATCAGAGCGACGACGCGTTTCTGAGGGAGTCCGCTCCCCAAAAAGGCGGTTGACAAAGCGCTTTCGCACGCATAGGCTGCGCGTTCGCAGCTGGAACGAAAGACAGTGATTTCGTTGGATCTCCGTGAGCTCCGGCAACACGGATGTCGTTGACGCGTGGGAGCGTCTGTACTTGGGAATGTTGCAAAAGCGCTTATGCGTAGTTGTTGAGATCGGGCGCCTTCTGGCGCGTGTCGTGACGACGGAGGGAGAAGAGGCATAGCTATGTTGGCTTTCTTCAAAGAGCAGGTATCCACCAACGCGATGATGCTTGACCTGTTCGCGCTGATCGCCATCACGGCGGTCTTCATGGCGACAGCAGGACTGGCGCTGATGGACGTTGGAGCGGCAAGAACCCGCAACGTGATCGACACCGTCATGCAGAAGTTCGTCGCCGGGGGAGCGTGCGCCGCGGGCTTCATGATCGCTGGCTATGGCATCTGGAATTGGCAGTTCAACTCAGCCTTCGGGGTGAAGAATCCACTTGGTCAGGGCATTAGCGACTGGTGGATTGGGGGCCAATTCGTCACCAAAGCTCCGCAGGACATCGATCCGACCGTGCTGCCCAACGCGGACCAGTACCTAATCTTCTATGGGCTCTTCATCGTCTTCGCCTTCTTCCTCGGCGCGGCGATGCAGTCCGCGGTTCTCGAGCGCATGAAGGTGTTGCCTCTGACGATAATCTCCTTCATCACCGGTGCGGTTCTCTTCCCGGCATTCCTCTATCTGCTCTGGGGTTCGGCAAGCCCACTTACCCTGCTGGGTGTTCACGATGACGTCGGCGGTTTTGCCGTGTATCTGCCGCTCGCTGCCATCGGTGTCACCTTGGCATGGCAACTTGGGCCACGCAAAGGCAAGTTTGGGCTCGCCGCGGGTAGCGATGCCCCCGGGCCGCGCAATGTCGCGCTGATCGGCGTCGGCCTGCTGTTCGTGCTCACCAATCTGGTGATGTTTGCGATCGCCGGCGGCTACCAGCTCCCGGGCGCCGGCTATTTCGGTATCGCGTACACGAAGTCAGGAATGGGGCTGGTCACGTTCAACCTCATCTGCGCCATGCTGGGGGGTGGGATCGGCGGCGCGCTACTCAGCTATCGGACCAAGAATCCGCTCTGGCTGATCGGTGGCCCATTCATGGGTTATGTAAGCGTCACCACCTTCAACGATGTCGGGAAAGGCTGGTTCGAGCTCCTCGTTGGCTTCACGGCTGTCTATGTCGGGTACGCGACGGCGCATCTCCTGCATCGTCTCCGGATCGACGAGGACAAGCTCGGTCCGCTCGTCCTCGGTCCGGGTATCTTCGGCGCGATCGCTGGTGGCTTTCTGACCTGGGGCACGAGGACGGGCGGCATCCTCGGGATCGAATCCGGCAAGTACCGTTTCCACCTCGCGACCATCACACCGTGGTGGCAGCTTCTGGGCGTGGTGATCTGCGTTGTCGGTTCGGTCACGGTGACCTATCTGATTTGCCAGGTACTCAAGCGAACGACTGGTCTGCGTGTGACCGACGAGGAGGAGGCAGCCGGAATGGATGCGACGTACTGGTCAGAGGTGTTGATCCACGACGTCCCATCCGACCCCCCTCCTAGCGGCTCCTCGGAAGCAGACCGAGCCGACGGCGAGCCAGCCACGGTCTGAGTCCGCGACGTCGCCTCAGGTGGCGGCGGGACCCGTCGGCTCGGGCCGGCGGGGCCCGCCGCCAATCTGCGCGAGCAGCGACGAATACCTCGAGGCCGACCTCCGTCGATCTTGCGAACCCGCAGTCCCGATGGTCCGCCGAGGGTTCGCGGTCGGTCCGATTAGAGCTCGAAGGGATCGCCGCCATCGGTGAGCGACGCCATCATCGACTGATTCGCGCCGCGTCCCAAGGTCGACTCCCGGGCAATCAGCTTGGTGGGAACGACGCGGTGACGCGGCTCGACCGGATTGCCCTCGAGGATGTCGATCAGCATGCTGGCAGCCTCGCGCCCGATCTGCTCCGGATGTAGCGCCAGCGTAGTAAGCGGCGGTCGCGCCGCCTGGGCCGCGACCGAATCGGTGCAGGCAGCGACAAGCAGATCGTTGGGCACCCGGACGCCCCTCGCGTTGGCGGCGAGCAGTACGCCGACCGCGATCCGGTCGAGGGCGGCGTAGATCGCGTCAGGGGGCCGGTCCCTCTCGAGCAGCTCGACGGCAGCGACGAACCCGCCTTCCTCGGCAACGGTCGGAGCGATCACAGACATAATCTCGACGTCGTGTTCCGCGCACCACCCGGTGTATCCCTCGAGCACGTCGGCCACGTAGGACGCAGAGGACCGTGGTGAGACAAGCGCGATCCGCTCGGATCCGACCGCGAAGAGGTGGTCGAGGACCGAACGGACACCCGCAATGTGGTCGTTGTCCACCCAATAGCCGCCCTCGTTGGCGTAGGGAATGCGCCCGGCCGTGACGATCGGAGTGCCTTCGTTGCCGAGGTGGGCGATCGAGGAGTCGTTGGGGCTGGGGTCGACGACGATCGCGCCGTCCGCCGCGATTTTCTGCAGGGCTCCCTCGACATTCGTTGCCGGGACGATTGCCAGCGCGTAGCCACGATCGAAGGCGGTGCTGGTCGCATGACGGATCAGGCTGGCGAAGTAGTCGAAGTCGCCCAACTGGAAGGCCACGTCCTCGACCTCCGAAACTGAGAGCACAAGGAGCCTGCTGCTACCGCCGGCGAGGTTACGCGCATTGACGTTGGGTTGATAGCCGAGCCGCTCGGCAACCTCGCGGACTCGTGCGCGGGTCGTCTCGGGGAGGCGGCCTTTGTCGTTCAGAGCGTGCGAAACGGTGGTGATCGAGACATCAGCCGCCGCCGCCACGTCCTTGATGCCGATCCTCCCAGCCATCCATGAATTATCGCAAGCCTTGACACGCGCAAGCGTTTAGGCGTACATTTCCCGGTAGAAAAAGCGCTTTCGCACGTGGTGCCCGTGGATGGGCAAAGGGAGTCTTTGCGCGAGGTGCGTGATTGACCGCCCAGGGTAAGCAGGAATCAAGAGGAGGAGTGATGTACCCGATGAGTTCTCCCCGGTCGCCGAGGACCCGCCTTTGATGGCCGCCACCGCGCCGCCCCCGACCGAGCTGGTCGCCGATCCGACCGTCGAGGTCCTCGCCACCGGCTTCGCCTACACCGAGGGCCCCACCTGGCAGCAGGCCGAGCAGCGCCTGCTCTTCCACGACATCGTCGAGGACATCCGCTATGGCTGGACGGCCGCCGACGGCCTCACCGTGGTCAAGCAGCCGACGCACAAGGGCAATGGCATGGCCGTCGACGTCGAGGGTCGGCTCCTGGTCTGCGAGCAGACTCTCAACCGCGTCGTCCGGCACGAGCTCGATGGATCGATCACGGTCCTAGCGGCGGAGTACGAGGGCAAGGAGCTGAACAGCCCCAACGACCTCGCCGTCCGATCCAACGGAGACGTCATCTTCAGCGACCCCGCCTACGGCCGCATCCCGGTGTACGGCGAGGATCGCCCGCAACAGCTCGATTTCCAGGGCGTCTATCGCGTCCGCGGCGACGGCGGCGGACTGGAGCTGCTCACCAAGGACCAGGTGCAGCCGAACGGCCTCTGCTTCTCTCCGGACGAGCAGCGGTTCTACGTCGACGATTGCGAGCTCGGCGACATCTGGGCGTACGAGGTCGCTGCGGACGGCACGCTTGGCGACGGTAGCGTCCTGTGCGAGGGCATCGGCGTGCCCTGCCCCTGGGAGGACTGCATCAACGACACTCTTCCATCGGGCTATCTCGACGGCATGAAGTGCGATGAGCGCGGCAACATCTACGTCACCGCGCTGGGCGGGGTCCTGATCCTCAGCCCCGCTGGCGAGAAGCTCGGGCTGATCGAGCTCACCGAGGATCTCGCCAACTTCACCTGGGGCGGACCTGAGAACCGGGACCTCTTCGTGTGCTGCCGGTCGTTCATCGGCCGCGTCACGATGGCGGTCGGCCCCGCCTACACCGGAGGCGTGGCATGAGCTCAGCCGAGCCGTCAACGAGCCTCGACCGCCGCCGGATCGGCGACACCGAGGTCCACGTCACCACGCTCGGCCTCGGCGGCGGTGCCCTCGGCGGGCTCTACGACGTTGTCACCGAGGAGGCGGCGGTGGAGACCGTGCGCCACGCCTACGAGTCCGGCATCCGTTACTTCGACACCGCCCCTCTCTACGGCCACGGACGCAGCGAGGAGCGCGTCGGCATCGGACTCGACGGGATCTCCCGTGACAGCTACACCCTCTCATGCAAGGTCGGTGTGATCATCGAGCCCGAGCCGGGCCGGACCCCGGAGCTGGAAGAGCGCTATGCCGATGCCTTCCTGCTGGACGGCCATTACGACTTCTCTTACGACGGCGCGATGAGGTCGCTGGAGGGCAGCCTCGAGCGGCTGCGCACGGATCACCTCGACATCGTCTACATCCACGACCCGGACGAGGCCGACTCCGCGCTGCCGTCCGGGGAGCGCTCCGGTGCCGATCATTTCGGCGCGGTGATGGACGGGATCTATCGCGCCCTGCACGACCTGCGCGAGCAGGGCGTGGCCAAGGCGATTGGCGTCGGGCTGAACGGCACTGAGATGCTGACGCGATTCGCCCGCGCGGGCGACTTCGATGTCTTTCTCCTCGCCGGTCGCTACACCCTGCTCGAGCAGAACGGGCTCGACGACCTCTTCCCTGTCTGCCGTGAGAAGGACATTTCGCTGGTGGTCGGCGGTGTCTTCAACTCCGGGATCCTGGCGACCGGGATCACCGACCCGAAAGCGACCTACAACTACAAGAAGGCCGACCCTGAGGCGATCGAGCGAGTGCATCGCCTCGACGAGGTGTGTGCACGGCACGGCGCCTCCCTCCCCGGGGCCGCGCTGCAGTTCCCGCTCGGCGACGACGTGGTCGCCGCCGTCATCCCCGGGATGCGCTCCGCGCAGGAGGTCGATCGCAACGTCGCCCTGATCGCCGAAGCGATCTCTCCCGGGGCATGGGAAGAGCTTCGCGGCGAGGGCCTCGTCGATCCCCGTGCAGCGTTGCCGACCAGATCGCGGGTCGAGAAGCAGTGAGTTCATCAGACACCTACGTCCCAACCGAGAAGGAGAAAACATGGATACCACCAGGACCCTTGTCGGCCCTGAGATGATCGATGCTCTCGATCGCGACGTCCTCGAGGCGTCGACCTTGCCGGGAGAGTGCTACTGGCGCGAGGACATCTATCAGCGGGAGATCGAGGAGATCTTCTTCAAGGAGTGGATCTGCGTCGGGCGGGTCGAGGACATCCCCAACCCCGGCGACTTCCTCACCGAGTCGATCTCCAACGAGCCGCTGATCATCGTCCGTGACGCCGAAGGCGAGATCCGCGCTCACCTCAACGTCTGCCGCCACCGCGGCTGCCAGCTGGTCGAAGGCTCAGGTACCACGAAGTCGTTCCGTTGCCCATACCACGGCTGGATGTATGGACTGACCGGCGAGCTGCGCGGCACCCCCGACTTCACCGCGACGAGGAACTTCGACAAGAAGGACTTCCCTCTCCACAGCGTCAAGGTGGAGATCTGGGACGGGTTCATCATGGTCAACCTGGACCCTGATGCGAAGCCCTTCATCGACCAGATCGACGAGACCGATCGCTGGGGCCTGGAGAAGTTCCGCATCGGCCCGATGGTCACCACGCACAAGTGGGAATACGAGCTCGAGTGCAACTGGAAGACGTACGTGGAGAACTACATCGAGGCCTACCACGTGCCCTGGGTGCACGCGGAGACCTTTCAGCCGATCACGCCGCTGAAAGACTGGGTCGACTTCCCCGACATCAGTGACCAGCCGTGGGCGGTGATGGTGGGCCAGACGCCCGGCGTCTCGCTGAGCGACACTGCAGAACCGCTATTCCCGATCTCGCCGGACCTATCCGACATGCCGCCCCAGTTCGACGGCATGCCGATCTGGCTTGCCTTCCCCACCCTGATGGTCATCCCGGTGGTGGATTGCATGATCTACTACGTCGCCTACCCCCGCGGCGCCGAGAAATGCAACATCAAACTGCGCCTCTGTCTCCCGGCCGACGTCGCGGCGCAGCTCGAGGAAGGAGATCCGGAGACGGCCGAGGGTGCCGAGCAGTACGCCCGTAATACCGTGACGTTCATCCTTGAGGACAACAAAGTCTGCCAGCAGCAGCAGATCGGTCTGCGCTCATCAGGAGCTGTCCCGGGACGCTTCTGCTACCACGAGGCGCTGGCGCAGAAGTTCGACCGCTGGATCGCGGAGAAGGCATACGGCAGCACCAACGGCAGCGCCGCCAACGGCAACGGCGCTTCGTCCCACTGACGCCATGGCGGCGACCGTCGATGCGCTCACCTACGCGCTGCCCGCGATGGAGCTCGTCTACGAGCGGGGCACGCCGCAGTTCCGCGGGCAGTGGCCGGTCCTCGAGCAACTCCTCGCGGTCGCCGCGCCGCAGCCGGGCATCGGCGACTGGGCAGATCCCTACCTCTACCTCCCCGGCACCGGTGAGCCGGTGTCGGGGGCGTGGCCGCACGTCGTCACGCCGCCCAACGTCACCCTGCCCAAGGACACCGACGGGCAGTTGGAGGCGGGGATCCTCCACGACAATCCCGATGGCCGCCTGCGCGCCATGGACGCGGCAGGAGTAGACGTCCAGCTCATCACCCCGGGGCCGTCGATCGACGCCTGCATCACCCTTCCCGCCAACCTCGCGGCGGGCGTGCTTGGCGCCTACAACCGTTACGTCGCTACCTATTGCGAGGCTGATTCGCAGCGGCTGAAGGCAATCGTCCAGGTCCACGGCGCCGAGCCACACTGGTCGGCGCGTGAGATCCGCGAACTGGCGGGCGATCCGAGCGTAGCCGGGGTCGCGATCTGCCTGCCGGTCAAACTCGCTCCGGATGCAGAGAACTACGCGCCGATCTGGCGGGCCGTGCAGGAAACCGGGCTGCCGGTCGTCCAGCGGCCTGGCTTCGCGGCGGCAATTTGGACGCCTCGGCGTCTCCTGTCCTACCTGCGTCAGTCGGGCGTGCTCGACCGCTATCCGGAGCTCCGATTCGCCTTCACCGGCTTCGGTACTGATTGGCTGGACGATGCGGTCGCAGGCCTGGCACGCGAGCGGATCTCTGTCACCGTGACCGGACATGAGCCCGCCGAGGAGGCAGCGCGTGTGGTCGACGTGGTCGGCAAGGAGAGCGTGCTCTGGGGATCCACCTTTCCTTACTGCGAGGGAAGCTACGTGTCGACGCAAGATCTTGGCGGGACATGGCCCGGCCTCAGGGAGGAAGTAACGCAGGGGACCCCGGCGCGTTAGGCCAACGTACCGGTGCCCTTACTCACTACCAGGAGGCTGATATGACGGCTAAGGAACACCCCGGGGTGGTGGTGATGGAAGCGTTCGACTCGCGCGACTTCGATCTCGCCCGCAAGCACCTGTCTGACGACTCGGTGGTGCGGGAGACGCCGACGGGCGAGGCGTTCCGTGGGGCCGACGGCGTGATCACGGAGTTCCGCCGCTGGATCGGCGCCTGCTCGAACGCTCAGAACAACATCCACCGGATCTTCGGCGAGGGCGACCTGGCAGTAATGGAGGGGGTCTGGAGTGGGACGCACGACGGCGACCTCGTCTTCCCCGACGTCACGCTGCCGCCGACCGGCGGGCGCATCGAGTTCCCCTTCGCCACCGTGGCGCGGGCCGAGGGTGAGATCTACATCGAAGGCGTCCACTACTACGACCTCGCCTCGGTCTCCGCGCAACTGGGCCTTGCCTGAGATTGCAAAAAAGGAAGAGTTGCGGGTACTGCTCGCGCAGATCGCGCCGGTCGACGGCGATCTGGCCGCGAACTGCACGCGCCTCGAGGGCATCCTCGCCGCCGCGCCGGGGGCGGACCTGGCCGTGTTCCCGGAGTTGTTCCTCAGCGGATACGCGGCCGGGACGTCTCCCGCGATGGGGCGGCGCCGCGAGGACGAGCCCTTGCGCCGCGTGCGCGCCGCCGCCGCCGCCGCCGACACGGCGCTCATCACCGGGTTCGCCGAGCTGGGCGACGACGGGGAGCTGTATGACTCCGCCCTCTGCGTCGACCGCGACGGCTCGCTCGCGGGCGTCCACCGCAAGGCCTACCGCTTCGGCGCGGAGCGGAAGTGCTTCCGCGCCGGCGATCAGCTCCACGTCTTCGAGCTCGCCGGTTGGCGGATCGCGCCCTTGATCTGCTTCGAGATCGAGTTTCCGGAGCCGGCGCGGGCCGTTGTCCTGGCCGGCGCGGAGCTGTTGGTGACGGTCGCCGCCAACATGGCGCCGTACCGCGGCGACCACGATCTCGCCAGTCGTGCCCGCGCTCTGGACAACCGCGTCCCGCACGTCTACGTCAACCGGGTCGGCACGGAGGCGGGCCTGGAGTTCGTCGGCGGAAGCCAGGTGATCGACGCCGGTGGGCGGCTGCTCGCCGCGGCCGGCGCGACGGAGGAGATCCTGCTCCGCACCCTCCGTGCCGAGCCTCGGTCGGCGCCCGATCTGGACTACCTGAATCAGTTGCGTGAGCCTCTGCCGGTCATCGGCGGCGACGCGAAAACGGCCGTCAGCTGGCCCGGAAAAGCTCTTGGTTGACATGAAGAAACGTTTTTGCAATTGTGGCCTCACGCCTGCTGCCGGCGGGTCGATGACTTCTTAAGGAGGAGTGGATGAACCCAGAGACGATTACGGACCCGATCGATCCGACTATGTGGAGCGGCCTGCTGCACGGAGGCCTTTCGGGCTCTTTCCTGAGCCTGCCGCACGTCCCGCCGAACGCGGAAGCGATCCGGGCGCACGGGGCGCAGGCCGCGATTTACGGACTGCCGTTCGATGCCACCAACATCAGCCGCACCGGGGCCAACTACGGACCGCGCTCGATCCGCGACGTCTCGCGCATGTGCCTGACCTACAACGCCACCCTCGATCTCGACGTGCTCGACCTGAATCCGGTCGACACCGGGGATTGCGCGCTCGCCCTGGCGAACCCGGAGAAGACCTTTGCCCGGGCGCAGGCGGACATCTCCGAAATCATCGCCGGCGGTGCATTGCCGGTGACCCTCGGTGGCGATCACTCGATCACGATCCCGGCAGCGCGCGCCGTCCAGGAGCACGTCAGCGACGCAGGGTTCGTCCTCATCGACACCCACCTGGACACGGCGGCGGACGTCGGCGGCGAGGAGCTCAACCACTGCTGCCCAATCCCGCGGGCAATCGAGGCCGGCTTCGACCCCACCAAGGTGGTGCTGGTCGGGATCTCCGGCTGGATGAATCCGCGCACCGAGCTCGCCTACTGCCGCGAGCACGGGGTGGCGGTGATCTGGCTCGAGGAAATCTGGGAGAAAGGCACCAAGTGGGCGGTCGAGCGGGCCCTCGAGGTTGCCGGGTCCGGGTCCGACGGGATCTACATGTCCTTCGACGTCGACGCCCTCGACGGTGCCTATGCACCCGGGACCTGTTGCCCGACGCCCGCTGGGATGACCAGCCGCGAGGCGATCGAGCTGGTGCGCGGGATCTGCAGCAACGGCTTGGTCGGCTTCGACGTGGTCGAGACCGCCCCAAGCCTCGAGGGAAACGTCTCCTCGACGACCGCGCTGCTCGCGGCCCGCGTCACGCTCGAGGCCATGGCCTTCCACGCCCAGGCCGGGAGCGCCGCCTAGACAGCGTTTCCGGGATCGCTCGCGCGACGCGGGCGGTCCCGGATGATTTCGGCCCACACCACACATGGCATTCGTGATCGCCCAGCCCTGCATCGGGCGCAAGGACGCCTCCTGCGTCGAAGTCTGTCCGGTCGACTGCATCCATCCGGCTCCCGGGGAGCCCGGCTACGAGGAGGCGGAACAGCTCTACATCGATCCGGCGGAGTGCATCGACTGTGACGCCTGCGCCGAGGAGTGCCCGGTCGACGCGATCTTCGCCGAGTCGATGCTGCCCGCGGAGTGGATCGAGTACGGCGAGCGCAACGCGCGCTGGTCACAGGAAAACGTCGCGCCGGTGGCGCCACGGCGACGGCGCAAATGAGGTTCGAGAAAGGTGGGTGAAGTCATGACGTATCTGTGGCATCCGTTCGCGCAGATGGGCGCGGTCAGCTCAGGTGAGTTCGTCGTCGACCGCGGCGAGGACGTCTGGATCTGGGACGCCGAGGGCCGTCGCTACTTCGACGCCACCGCCAGCCTCTGGTACGCCAACGTCGGACACGGTCGCCACGAGATCCGCGAGGCCGTGAGCCGGCAGATGGAGAAGATCGAGGCCTATTCCATTTTCGGCGACTTCGCCACCGCGCCCGCGCTCGAGCTGGCGGAGCGCCTCGTCAGGCTGGCGCCGGTCGACGATGCCCGCGTCTTCCTCTCGAGCGGCGGCGGCGACTCGATCGACACTGCCTTCAAGCTGGCTCGACGCTACTGGTATGAGATTGGGCAACCGGAGCGGACCCACGTCATCAGCCGGGAGCACGGTTATCACGGGTCGCACGGTTACGGCACATCGCTGGCCGGCATCCCGGCGAATCGCCATGGCAGTGGTCCGTTGATCGAAGACCAGTCGGTCGTCGCCTATGACTCCGTCGAGGCGCTCGAGGCACGGCTCCAGGAGGTGGGGCCGGAGCGGGTCGCCGCCTTCTTCGTCGAGCCCGTGATCGGCGCGGGCGGTGTCTATCCACCCCCCGAGGGCTACATCGAGGGTGTTGCCAGCGCGTGCAAGCGACACGGCGTACTGCTCGTTGTCGACAGTGTTATTTGCGCGTTCGGCCGCCTCGGCAACTGGTTCGGACCAGAGCGCTGGGAGGTCCGCCCGGACATGATCACCTTCGCCAAGGGGGTTACCAGTGGCTACCTGCCGCTGGGCGGCTTGATGGTCGACGGCCGTGTGGCCGAGCCGTTTTGGGGTTCGACCGATGCGCCGCCGTTCCGGCACGGCGCGACGTACGCAGGCCACGCGGCCTGTTGCGCAGCGGCCCTTGCGAACCTCGACATCCTCGAAAATGAGCGTCTAATCCCCCGCGGAAGGGAGCTCGAGGGCGAGCTGCTCGCAGCGCTCGCAGCGCTCGACGATCACCCTCTTAGCGGGGGTGCCCGCGGCGGAGTGGGCCTCCTGGCTGCCGTCGAGCTCGATGCCGGGCTTCTCACCAGCCGCCCGGGCGCAGTCTCCGAGGCCTTTGCGCTGATGCGCGAGCGCGGGGTCCTCGTTCGCGCGCTCCCGAGCTCGATCGCGGTCTCGCCTCCCCTCACCGCCACGCCCGAGCACTTCGCGCTCATCACCGAGGCGCTGGCGGAGTCGCTGGACGTGCTCGCCGCCAGGGCCAGGAGCGCCCCGGCGATGAGTGCAGGCTAGGACGATTCTTCGCTCTCGCCCGGTGTGGCGACGAAGAACATGCCGCGATCGATGCAGGTCCGGAGGAGCTCGTTGAGGAGGTAGGAGCTGGTGCTCATCTCGGGGCTTTTCGGCGAGCCGCCAGAGGACGCCTTCGATCGCCAGGATCGAGCCCTTCGGGATCTGGCTCTCGGCCGCGGCGGCGCGGGCGAGGGGCGAAGCCCGACCTTCGAGCGGACCCTCACGCTGCTGCTCTTCCC
The DNA here is from genome assembly GCA_036489595.1 of Solirubrobacterales bacterium. Taxonomy (GTDB): domain Bacteria; phylum Actinomycetota; class Thermoleophilia; order Solirubrobacterales; family 70-9; genus VAYN01. The sequence continues at coordinate 9,540 of DASXFL010000101.1, read as the reverse complement.
GATCTTCTCCGGCGGCGAAACGCTGGAGCAGGAGGTCGATCCGGTCGTCCCGCTGCCTGCCACTACGCAGGTCCGGGGCGGGACCTCGAAGTCGTTGCCCACCGCATGCTCGAGGTAGCGACCGGAGCGCCGCAATGCCTGGTCCTCGGCGCGGCCGGGGAGTAGTCAGCGCCCGGCGCCGTGCCGCTGCTTGACGTGCCGCTTGCGCGGCTTCTTCGGCTTCGGCTTGGCACGAACGACCCGGAAGCCGTAGCTGATCTTGGTCGCGGAGCCGCCGGTCGGGCCGAAGGCGCGGACGCGGAAGACGTGCGGCCCGGCGCCGATCCGGTAGCGGGCGGGGGCGGTGCAGACCGTGGCGGGGCGGGAGTCGATTCGGCAGCGGTACCAGGTCGCTTCGCCTTCGGCGCCGAAGCGGAAGCCGACGGTTGGGGCAGGACCATGGACGCCGAGGTGGATCGTCTTCTTCGGATGGTGGAGGAGGAGGGTGGTCGGTGGCGGCACCGGGGCCGGTTCGGGCAGGCCGGTCGCCCGCGGGTCGGTGGTGATCAACAGCTGGCCGTACTTGCCGCCGGCCACGCAGAGCGTTTCGCTCGGGCAGGAGAGGCCGAACATCGCATTGGTGACGCCGCCGATCAGGTGTTCGGTGAGCCAGGTTGCGGAGCCGCCGGTCGGGTTGGCGGAGACGAAGACTTCGCCGTTGTTGCTGGAGAGGACGCAGAGGCCGGAGTTGGGGCAGGAGGCGGCGAGGATCTGGAAGCGCCGGCTGAGCGGGGTGCCGACCCAGGTCGAGCCCCCGCCGAGCGGATTGGTCGAGACGAGGACGCCGCCGGCGTTGCCGGCCAGGCACAGGCCCGCGCTCTGGCAGGTCAGGCCGAGGGCCGGGTTTTCGCCGCCGGGCTGGCCGGCCGAGGCCCAGGCGGCGGCACCGCCGGCGGGCGCGTTCGTCGTCCAGATGGCGCCTTCGTAGTCGCCGGCGACGCAGAGCGAGCCGCTGCAGCTGACTGACCGGAGCGCCGCTTCTTCGGTCAGGTGGACGATGCTCCAGGCAGCGGTGCCGCCGGTCGGGTCGCTGGAGGTGGCGACGACCCCGGCCGCGCCGACCAGGACGCAGCTGGTCGTGCTGGTGCAGGAGATGGCGAAGAGCGACTTCGCTTTCGGCAGTTTCGTCGCGTGCCAGGAGCCGGGGCCGGCGGCCGGTTCGGTCGTCCACCAGACGCCGCCGCTGTAGTCGACCGCGAGGCAGAGCGTGGAGGAGGGGCAGGAGATCCCGCGCAGGTTGCCGCGCAGCCCTTCTTCGAGGTTGAGGTGGCCGATCGACCAGGCCGCGCTGCCACCGGTCGGCGAGGCGGACTGGACGATCACCGCTTCCTCGCCGACGCCGACGCAGAAACCGCTCGCTTCGCAGCTGATCCCGAACAGGGTTTCGTTTTCGCCGAGGTTGAGGTTGGTCTGGGTCCAGGGCGACGCCTGGGCGCTCGCCGCCGCGAGCATGGTGGCGAGGGCGGCGAGGAGGGCGGCGGCGATCCGGAGTCGGCGGCGGTGCGGGCGGCTCACAGCCCCAATTCTGCCGATCCACCTGCCCGCACCGGTCGCTGGGCGCGGTCGTGCAGGGCTTCTACCGCCCCGCCGCGCCTCCGATGCGAACCGGGTGAGGCTCGGTACTCGCATCTGGATCGTTGCGGCGGCGCTGCTCGCCGCCGCGCTCATGCTCGCGCCCGCGGCGAGTGCCGCCCCGGGCGGCTTCTCGCCCCGTGAAGGCACGACCGAAGCGCCGCCAGCCGAAGCGCCACCAGCCGAAGCGCCACCCGCGACGCCGCCGCCGAGCGAAGAAACCCCGAGCGGCGTCCCCGCACCGGCCCCGGTCGTCCCCGGCGCCACCGCGAGCCTGATCGGCGAACGCGCCGTCGCCCCCGCCTCGGCGCCTCCCGTCGTCAAGCAGGTGATCGCCGCCGCCAACCGGATCCGCAACACCCCCTATATATGGGGCGGCGGCCACGGTCGCTGGTGGGACCGCGGGTACGACTGCTCGGGCGCGGTCAGCTACGCGCTCCACGGCGCCGCCCTGCTGGAAGCTCCGCTCGTCTCCGGCAGCTTCATGACCTGGGGCGAACCGGGCCCCGGCAGCTGGATCACGATCTACGCCAACAAGCAGCATGTCTACGCGGTGATCGCCGGCCTGCGGTGGGATACGGGCGGCGACGCGCCGGGCGTCACCGGCCCCCGCTGGCACGCCGAACCGCCCTATCCGAAGGGCTTCGCGGTCCGTCACCCCAGCGGCTACTGAGCGGCCCGAGTCAGCCGTGGCCTGGACGAAAATCGCCTGGGAAGTTGCTACCACCACCTCGCAAGGGCAGGAATAACCGCATAGTCTTTGGCAGCCTCTCCCGCGGATGGGCGAAATGAGCATTCTCGACGACGCAATCCGAGAGCACCTGGAGCTGAAGCGCGCCCATGGCGCCGACGAGGCTGAGCTCAAACGCCTCGAGGACGAGGCCTTCGGGCCGGCTGAACGGCCGGACCAGGCGGGCGACCAGGTTGACCCCTTCGCCGAGGCTCCGACCGAGTTCTTGACCGCGCCCGGGGAGACCGGGGAGGCGCCCGCGGAGCCGGGTGGCCGGCGCATCAACGTCGCCGATCTGCAGGAGCCGCCGCCGCCGAAGCCGATCGAGCCGGAGCAGAACGCCGAGGACGCCGACGCCGAGGGCCCTTCCGAGGAGGAGCACCCGGCGATGGAGCACGAAACCGTCGCCCAGCCCGCGCCCGAGGACAAGCCGGCGGAGGCCAGCGCCGCCCTCGAGCCGGATCCCGAAGCGCCCTCCGAGGAGCGCGAGGCGATCGCCGACCAGCCAACCGAGCTCTTCGACGTCGAGGGCCAGTTCGAGGACACGGCCGAGCCGGCGGTCGACCCGCTCGCCGACATCGACGACTCCGGCGGCGAGGTCGAGGTAACCGGCCCAGCTCGCGAGGAGGAGCCGGAGGACGAATTCGACGAGTTCTTCAGCGAGCAGCGCCTCTCCGACGAGCTGAACCAGGCGCTCGAGGCGCCGCTCCCGGACGAGCCCGGCGCTCCGGCCACCGACGAAACCGCATCGCCCTTTCTCGATCCTGAGGCCGAGCTTGGTCCCGAGCCCGGGGGCGAGGAGCCCGACCGCGAGGAGCCCGAGACCGGCGAGGGGGCCGACGACGCCGAGAACGACGAGGCGCACGGCCCCGGGCACGCCGACGCCCTCGAGGACACCCCCGAGTTCCTCGAGGAGTCGCCCGAGGACGACGACGCCTGGTTTGAGCAGCGCCCGCCGAAGGACTTCGACTTCGGCGACTAGGAGGGGACTGGCGGTCCCTCGGCGATGGAGCCAGCCGGGATCGAACCGGCGACCTCCTGCTTGCAAAGCAGGCGCTCTGCCAGCTGAGCTATGGCCCCGCAGCCTGGAGTTTAAGCCGCGCTAGCCCTGGCGGGCGGCCTTGACCAGCGAGGCGCTCGGCTCGACGACCTTCTCGGGCACGAAGCTGCTCTTCGCCACCGAGACGGTGATCGGGCCAACGCTGGGATCGCCGCTGGGGAGGATCCGGAAGCTGCCGGTGATCCCGTTGCTGACCTTGGTCTTGTAGATCGCGCCGATCACGCCGGCGCGCGAGCCGCCGGAGCCGATCGCGTCGAGCACGACGCTCGCTGCCTGTCCCGCGTAGGGGGCGAACAGTTCGACCGGACCCTTGACCTGCTTCTGCAGCTCGGAGACCAGCTTCTTGCCGGGGCCGGTTAGGCGCTGGGGGACGAGGCCGGGGAGGCTGGCGAACATCCCGCGCGAGGCGGAGCCGGCGAGGTTGATCGTCGACTGCTGGGCGAAGCCGTCCGGCGCCAGCAGCTTGACGCCGCTGTTTGGCCCGAGGACGGCGACCTTGTCCTTGATCAGCTGGGCGCCGTTCTCTTCGGTCAGCCCGGCCAGGAGGACGGCGTCGGCCCCCGTCTGGGCGACCTTCTTCATCAGCGGCTTGTATCCGGAGGCGTTGACGTCCCAGGCCTTGAAGCCGGCGAGCTCGAGGCCGAGCTTGCGGGCGGCGCCGCGGAAGGTCCGTGCCTGCCCGAGGCTGGTCGGGTCGCCGCCGGCGTAGAGGACGTAGGGCCGGCGGATGCCGGCGCCTTTGGCGAAGCTGGCGAGGCCCGCCCCCTGGTAGGCGTCGTTGGGGACGACGCGGGCGTAGTTGCGCCCGTTCGGGTAGAGGCTCCCGGGCTGGCCCTTGGGGCAGCTGGCGCTCGACTCGGTCAGGCAGATCAGGGTGTTGCCGGGCGAGACCATCGCCAGGCCGCCTTCGGGGGCCTGGCCGAGGATCGGGATCATCACTTCGGCGCAGCCGGAGTTGTAGGTGCCGATCACGCCGAGCACGCTCGGGTCGGCGGCGTAGGCGCGAGCGTTCGACCGGCACTGCGCCTTCGACCAGAGGCCGGTGTCGGCCTCGGAGTCGTCGCAGGCCTGGAAGGCGACGTGGCGGCCTCCGGCCTGCCAGTTGGCGCCTTCGAGGACGAGCGTGATCGCGTCGTTCATCTGCAGCGAGCGCCGTCGCGAGTCGCCCTGCAGCGGCAGGTCGGAGACGACCAGCGCCTGCGCCTGGCCCTGGCCGCCGTACTGGACCGGGCCGCAGGCGGAAGATTCGACCGGCGTCACCCCGACCGCCATGGTGACGGCGCGGCTCTGGCCGCTGAAGGCGAGGAGGCCGAGCGCTGCCGCCCCGATCAGGACCAGCGAGGTGAGGCCGACGGTTCGCGAGCGGAACGACGAGATGGCCGCATCCTATGCGCGGGGCGCGGACGGGGGCAAGGGACCGGGCTGCCTAGGAGGCGAGGAGGCTCTCGGCCCGCTTGCCCTCGGGCAGGTTCTGGTCGGCGTGGTAGCTGGAGCGGACCAGCGGGCCGGCGGCGACGGACTCGAAGCCGAGCTCGTAGGCGGCCTGCTCCAGCGCCGCGAACTCGTCGGGATGCCAGTAGCGGACCACCGGCAGGTGGTTCTCGGTCGGGCGCAGGTACTGGCCGACGGTGAGGACCTGAACCTTCGCCTCACGCAGCAGGCCGAAGGTCTCGACCATCTCCTCGAAGCTCTCGCCGAGGCCGATCATCAAGCCGGACTTGGTGACCACGTCTTCGCCGCCCATCTCCTTCGCCATCCGCAGGACCCGGGCCGAGCGGGCGAACTGGGAGCCGCGGCGGGCGAGCGGGTAGAGCCGCGGCACCGTCTCGACGTTGTGGTTGAAGACGTCGGGGCGCTCGTGGATCACCTTCGCCAGCGGCATTTCCTGGCCGCGGAAGTCCGGGGTGAGGATCTCGATCTTGCACTCGGGGGCCATCCTCCGGATCGAGCGGACGACGCCGACGAAGGCGGAGGCGCCGTAGTCGGGGAGGTCGTCGCGGTCGACCGAGGTGACGACGGCGTGGCGCAGGCCCATCCGCTTCACCTGGTTGGCGACGCGGAGCGGCTCCAGCGGGTCGTTCCAGGTTGGCTTGCCGGTCTGCACGTTGCAAAAGCCGCAGCGGCGGGTGCAGACGTCGCCGAGGATCATGAAGGTGGCGGTGCCGCGCTCCCAGCACTCGCCGACGTTGGGGCAGTTGGCCTCCTCGCAGACGGTGTGGAGGCGCTCGGCGTCGATCGTCTCCTTGAGGCGGCGGTAGTTGGGGCCGCCGGGCGCCGGCACCTTCAGCCACGGGGGCTTGCGGGCGCGCTTGAAGGGGACGGTTCCCTCCGCGGCGGCGGCGGTGCCGCCGGGCTTGGCCCGCGAGCGGGTGACGTGGATGCGCTCGGAGGAGGGGTTGTCGGCGGCGGTGCTCATTGGGGGTCGGCGGGGAGGGGCTAACCGAGACTAGCGGTCGCCCGCACGCGGCCGAGCTCGGCTAGGTCGGTCGGCTTGGGCTCGCGGTCGAAGGTCTCGCAGTAGCGGGCGGCGAGCGCGGCCGCGAAGGCGGCGAAGTCCTGCTCGGCGCCGCGCTCGCGGGAGATCGAGGTCACCGCGCAGCCCTCGATCCCACACGGCACCACCCACTCGAACGGCTGCAGGTCGTTGTTGACGTTGACCGCTAGCCCGTGGGTGGTGACGCCGCGGCTGATGTGGAGGCCGATCGCGCCGATCTTCCGAGCCCGCCCCTCGCCGTGGACCCAGACCCCGGTCTCGCCCTCGAGCAGCCCGGCCTCGACCCCGAGGTCGGCGATCGCCGCGATCATCGCCTGCTCGAGGTTGCGGACGAACTCGATCACGTCGTCGCCGTAGGGCGCCAGCGAGACGATCGGGTAGGCGACCAGCTGTCCCGGCCCGTGGTAGGTGACGCGGCCGCCGCGCTCGGTGTCGCGGACTTCGATCCCCTGCGCTTCGTACCACTCGACCCCCATCGGCAGCTCCTCCGCGGTGGCGCGGCGGCCGCGGGTGTAGACGGGCGGGTGCTGGAGCAGCAGCAGGACGTCGCCGATCTCGCCGCGCTGGCGGCGCTCGCGCAGCCGGCCCTGCAGCTCGTAGGCCTCCGCGTAGGGGACGAGGCCGCAGTGCACGACCTGGATCGACTCGCTCATGTCACCGATCTTCTCAAGCCGGCTCAAATAAGCTGTGATCCCGGATGGTCCAGTCAAAGGCTTTGCGCCCCGATTGGCTGCCGGCAGTCGCGCTCAGCTTCGCGCTGGCCCTGTTAATGGTGATCTGGAGCCCGCCGGTCGGCGACCTCGCGGCTCAGGTCTTCCGCACCGAGCTGTTCGAGCAGGCGGGCCTGGCGATCTGGAACGGCAGCTGGTACGGCGGCCACTACACGCTCACCTACAGCGTGCTGTTCCCGCCGCTGGCGGCGCTGCTGGGCCCGCAGGTGGTCGGGCTGCTGGCGGTCGTCACCTCCTCCTACCTCTTCGACCGCCTGGTCCGGGACCGGTGGGGGGCCGAGGCGCGCTGGGCGACCCTCTGGTTCGCGGCCGGCGTCGTCACTTTGCTCGCCGACGGCCAGCTCACCTTCGCGCTCGGCGTCGCCTTCGCCCTGACCGCCCTGCGCTTTCTGCAGCTCGGCCGCGGCCTGCCCACGGTCGTTGCCGCGGCGGCTTGTGCTCTCGCCAGCCCGGTCGCCGGCGCCTTCCTCGCCGGCGTCGTCCTCGCCGGCTCCTCCGAGCGCGGTCGCCGGCCGAACCCGGTGGCGCTCGGCACCGCGGCGCTTGCCCTCGTCCTCACCGTCGCACCCAACCTCGCCTTCCCCGAACCGGGGCAGTTCCCCTTCGCCTGGTCCTCGTTCATCGCGATCCCGTTCTGGTGCGGCGGCGCCCTCATCCTCACCGACGGCCTGCGCGGCGAGGAGCGCCAGCTGCGCCACGTCGTCGTCGGCTATCTGCTCGCCTCGACCGTGCTCTTCCTGGTGCCGAACGCGCTCGGCGGCAACGCGGTCCGCCTCGGCGCCCTCTTCGGCGGCCCGGTGCTGGCCGCGGTCCTGCTCTCGCGGCGGCCCCGGCCGACCGTGCCGTCCTGGTTCTACGTCGCGGTGCTGGCGGTGACGATGACGGGCAGCCTCTACTGGCAGGTGACTGCCAGCGTCTCGCAGATATCGCGCGCGGTCGGCGACCCCTCGACTCAGGCCTCCTACTTCCACCCGGCCGCCGTCTGGCTGCGCGACCACGGCGCCGAGGGCGAGCGGATCGAGGTGCCTTCGACCGCCAACCACTGGGAGGCCGCCTACCTGGCGCCCAACTTCGACCTCGCCCGTGGCTGGCTGCGCCAGGCCGACACCACTCGGGACGACATCTTCTACGACGAAGGCCAGCTCACCCGCCGCAGCTACGGCGACTGGCTGCGCGACAACGCGATCTCCTACGTCGCCCTCCCCGACGCTCCACTCGACTACTCCTCGGTCGTCGAGAAGCACCTGATCCTCACCGAACCTCCTTACCTGAAGCTGCGCGACGTCAGCACCCACTGGCGCATCTACCAGGTGGTGCACCCGAAGCCGATGGTCCAGGCCCTCGACGGCGGCCAGGCCGCCACCAAGCGGGTCGGCCGCCAGGGCTTCGCCCTCGACGTCACCCGTCCCGGCCTCTTCCTCGTCCGCGTCAACTTCACCCCCTACTGGACGATCGTCCGCGGCGCCGGCTGCCTCCTCCGCGCCGGCGGCAGCGGCTGGACCCTCGCCCGCACCACCCACACCGGCATCCTCCGCGTCGACGCCGACCTCTCGCTGGGCGCCACCTGGAATGCGGTAACCGGCGCCCGCAAGACCTGCTGAGAGGGTCGGGAGAGCTTGGGTACCGATATTTCCCTGCCTATAGGGCGGGAAAGATCGGTACCCCGATATTTCCGCCGCCCCTAGAGCGCCAGCCCCAGCGGCTCCTCGAGCAGCGCTCTGATCCGGGCCAGGAACCCGGCGGCATCGGCGCCGTAGAGGATGCGGTGATCGCAGGCGAGGGTGACGTCCATCAGCTGGGCGGTTGAGATCTCGCCGTCACTGACCACCGGGCGCTCGGTGATCGCCCCGACCGCGAGGATCGCCGCCTGCGGCGGGTTGATGACGGCGCCGAAGCTGCGGATCCCGAACATCCCGAGGTTCGAGACGGTGAAGGTGCCGCCCGATAGCTCCGGCGGGGTGACCGAGCCTTCGCGCACTTTCGCGGCGAGGGCTCTGGCGCCGGTTGCGATCTCGGCGAGGCCCTTGCGGTCGGCGTCAAAGAGGGTGGGGACGACGAGGGCATCGCGGGCGGCGACGGCGACTCCGACGTTGACGCGCGAGTAGAGCTCGAAGCGGCCGTCCCTGTAGGCGCCGTTTGCCCTTGGGAACTCACGCAGGGCGAGGGCGCATGCCTTGATCACCAGGTCGTTGAAGGAGGGCACCACTCCTCCCTCGGGGGTGGCGGCCTTAAGGCGCGCCCTCGCCGCGACGGCTGAGCTCATGTCGATCGTCGCCTCGAGGTAGAAGTGGGGCGCGGTCGCCTTTGACTCCGCCATCCGCCGGGCGATCACCTCTTGGAGCTTTGAGAGCTCCTCGACCCGAGTCTCGCCCTTGGCGGTCTCGGTTGCAGCAGGGCCGCCGGCCGCCTTCGCTACAGCGCCCGAGGCGCCTGCGGCTCCTTCGACGTCCTTCTTCACGATCCGCCCCCCGGGGCCCGAGCCCTGGAGCGAAGCGAGCTCGACGCCGCGCTCGCGAGCCAGCCGGCGGGCCAGCGGTGAGGCTTTGACCCGCTCACCGTCACTGCGTTCCTCGTCTGTCGCCCGCAGGGCTACAAGCGCGGAACGCTCGGCGGGAGGGCTCGCCTCGGGGGCTGGCGCCCCGGGGGCCGGGGCGCTTTCGGGCGCCTCGGGGGCCGGGGCTCCGCCCCGCTCGCCGACCACCGCGATCGGGGCTCCGATCGCCAGCGTCTCGCCCTCTTTGGCGAGGATCTCGGTGAGGGTGCCGGCGACGTCTGACTCGTAGGCCATGTTCGCCTTGTCGGTCTCGATTTCGACTAGCTCCTCGCCGATTGCTACCGCCTCTCCCTCCTGCTTTAGCCAGGTCAGGATCGTCCCCTCCTCCATCGAGTCAGAGAGGCGGGGCATGACGATCTC
>DASXFL010000059.1:0-13244 GCA_036489595.1 Solirubrobacterales bacterium | reverse complement strand
GGATCTGCTCGGCGAGCTCGACCGCGATGTCCTCGCACGTCACCCCGAGCGGCGAGGCGTCGAGCACCTCCGACAGCGCGGGCTCGTCGTCGTTGCCGAGCATCATGTACAGCCGGATCCCCGTCCCGGCCAACCGCTCCTCGGCGAGCTCGAGCCACCGTCGGACGCTGTCGGCCATCGCCCGCGCGAACAGCTCGGCGACCTTCGCCTCGTCGCCGTGCGCCTCGGCGAGCTCCTCCTCGGTGGTCACGTAGGGATAGAAGCCTCGATCCCTGACGCGGTCCTCGAGCGACTCGAGCTCCTCCTCAGGCGCGACCCGGTCGCCGATCAGCTCGGCCACCCGCAGACCGCCGGCGGAGCGCACGATCGGCACCACCGCCTTGCCGGTGATGTCGCCGACCATCACCAGCACGTCGACTTCGTAGAACTTGCCGGCGTTGACGAACTTGCGCCAGAGCAGGTCGGAGCCGTGGATATCGGAGGCGTAATAGAGCTGGAAGCTCACCGCTCGACCTCCTCCGGCGTCTCGTACCAGCGCACCTTGCGGCCGACCTTTGCCCGCATCCGCCAGGAGAGGCTCTTCGGAGCGGCCTCGAGCGAATCGCGGACGGCGGCGATCCGCTCGCCGAGCCGCGCCGCCGCCGGCGCGGCGAGCGGCAGCTCGCCGCGCAACTCCTCGACCTTTCCGAGGTTGTCGGTGACGGTCGTGAACAGGCCCCAGTCGTCCCCGCAGGCGGCGCCCAGGGCCGGCAGCTCGAGCCGCCCCTCTCCCCCATCCGGACCGGGCTCGTGGTCGAGCAACAGCATCGCCGCATCGGTCAGGTCCTTGCGGTTGATCTCCGCCACCTGCAGCTTCGCCAGCAGCAGCTCGGCCGCCGGCAGCGTCAACGGCTCGGCCTCGAGCCGAGCACCGAGATCGAGCTCGTGCGACATCTCGAAGCGGTCGAGGAAGACGTCGACCTGGTGGCCGGCGTCGGCGTGGAACAGCAGCCGCCGCGCCCCGTGGGTGGCGTTGAATACCCGCTCCGGCTCGTAGCCCTCTTCCTCGAGCAGCTCGCGCAGGCGCCGCGAGCCCTTGCGGTGGGCGACCAGGTCGATGTCGGGGTAGGAGCGGCCGAGGGCGGCGCGGGTCTCCTTGCTCGCCCGCAGCCAGATCGCGATGCCGCCGAACAGCCGCGCCGCGACCCCGCCGGCCGCCGCCCGCTCGACCAGGCGGCGACCCTCGGCGATCAGCGGCTGCTCCTCCGAGCTCACTCGGGCGGGATCTCCTTGAACGTGTTGGCGAGCTGGATGCCCTGTGAGCGCCTGTACAGCGTCACGGCGACGTACCAGACGACGGCGATGATCGGCGCCGCGAACGCCTTCACCATCGGCTTCCAGCCGACTTCGCCGCCGAAGCCGGTGTGCAGGGCGGTGTAGATGACGAAGGCCCAGCTGACCGCCGAGATCGTCGCGACGAGGGTGATCACCGGCACCCCGGCGAGCCGCGCCGAGGCCCAGCCCGGGGCCTCCCGGTGCAGCTGTGGCCGCGTCCACGGCATCAGCGCCGCGGCGATCGAGACGACGATGAAGGCCAGCCCCATGACCGCGATGATGTTGAGCAGGAAGGCGCCGAGCCCCTGGTAGATGTTGAGGTAGTTGAGGAGCTCGATCACCAGAGCGATCACGATCGTCGCGATCACCGGCGTGTGGAAGCGGTCGGAGACGTCGGTGAGCCGGGTTGGCGCCAGCCGGTCGAAGGACCAGGCGAAGAGGTTCCGCGTCCCCAGCATGAACCCGGTCGGCGTCCACCAGAGGATCGCCAGCAGGAAGGCGCCGACGATCAGGATCCCGACCAGGCCGCCGCCGCCAGGCAGGAAGCGGACCATCGAGGGCAGGTAGGGCGAGAAGGATAGGTGCCAGTGTTCGGAGCCTTCGCCGAGCCCCATGTAGACGACCGAGCCGAAGAACTTGAATCCGTAGACCTTGTAGATCAGGGCGCTGGCGATCATGTAGACGAGCGCCGCCAGGGCGAGGCCGCCGATGATCGAGGTCGTCGCCGTCTTGCGCGCGTTCTTGATCTCGCCGGCGAAGTAGCCGGTCCACTGGAAGCCGGTATAGACCTGGAAGCAGTAGACCATCGCCGCCAGCGTCGCCCCCAGGGCGATCGTGCCGCCGGCGTCGAAGCCGAGCGACTGGGCCTGGTGGATGACCCCGTTGTAGCTCGAGCCCGAGCTGCTGTTCCAGTGGTCGATGAAGGTGCTGTGGCCGGTGAACAGCATCACCCCGAGCCAGAGCAGCATCCCCAGCCAGACGAGGACGAAGGTGACCCGCATGTAGCGAGCGACTGAGCGAACGCCGAAGATCATCAGCCCGGCGAAGGCCGCGGTCAGCACGGTCGAGATCAGCATCATCTCGCCGTTCGAGGGTTCGTTGATCCAGCTGCCGGAGAGGCCGGCGACGTAGCCGAGCGCCGGCAGCACGATCGAGAGCATGAAGGTGAAGTTGAAGGCGACCCAGGTCAGGAAGACGAAGGTCAGGGAGAAGTTGACGATGAAGCCGAGCGCCGGGTGGAGGGTCCGCGAGACCCAGACGTAGTCGCCCCCCGAGCGCGGCATCAGCGTCGTGAAGTAGAGGTAGACGAGCCCGAAGCAGGCGACCAGGGGGGTCGCGATCGCGAAGGCGACGAGCATGTTTGCGTGCGGCCAGAACTGGGGCGCGAAGCCCATCACCTGGGTGATGCCGACCGGGATCAGCACCGCCGAGAAGACCAGGTTGAAGGCATCGAAGGCGCTTAGCTCGCGGACCAGCCCGGTGGCGTTGCGGGTGAAGAGCTGCGGCTGGCCGGTGGCCTCTGGTTCGGACGACATATCTCTGACACTCCCTTTCTTCCCGATCCCGCGTGGGGATCAATCCATGAACGCTCCGCCGTTCACCGCGACGGCCTCACCCGTCACGAAGGCCGCGTCCTCTGCAACGAGGAACGCGACGACACGAGCCACGTCCTCGGGCCGCTCGAGGCGGCCGAGTGGCGTGTCCTGCACCCAGAGCCGCTCGACGTCGGCGGGCTCGACGCCGCGCAGCCGTGCCTCCCAGGCCAGCTCCCGCTCCTGCATCGGCGTCCGCACGTAGCCCGGGCAGACGCTGTTGACGCGGATCCCGTGCGGCGCCAGCTCGAAGGCCATCGCCTGGGTCAGCCCGACGACGCCGAACTTCGAGGCGACGTAGTCGGAGAGGTACGGGACCCGGCCCTGCTTCCCCGCCATCGAGGCGAGGTTGACGATGACGCCGCCGCCACGCTCCCGCATCGCCCGCGCCGCAGCCTGGCCGCAGAGGAAGACGCCCTTGAGGTTGACCGCGAGGGTGCGGTCGAGGACCTCCTCGGCGACCTCGAGGAAGGGGGTCATCTGCGAGACGCCGGCGTTGGAGACCCAAGCGTCGAGGCCGCCCTGCTCGGCGACGGTGGCCGCGACCGCGGCCTCGACCGCGGCGCGGTCGGTGACGTCGAGCTGGCGCCAGGCGGCGGCGCCGATCCGCTCGGCGGTGAGGGCGGCGGCCTCGGAGTCGAGGTCGGTGACGACGACCGCGTGGTCGCGAGCGGCGAGCTCGGCGGCGATCGCGGCGCCGATTCCGGAGCCGGCCCCGGTGACCGCCGCGACTCGCCGCTGCTCGCTCATGCGGCTTCCTCCGCGCTCGCGGCGGAGGCGGCGGCGAGCCGGTGGGCGAACGGCCGCAGCGCCGGCTCGAGGCCGCGGTAGATCTCGTACAGCTCGTCGTAGCGCTCGCGGTTGGCGGCGTGGGGCTCGATCGCCTGGCCGAGCTCGACCAGGCCGGCGACGTCCTCCCAGGCGGCGGCGCCAGCGCCTACCGCGGCCGCCATCGCGGCGCCGAGCGAGGCGCCGGGGTGGTCGACGACCGGCCGCAGCGGCCGTCCGAGGACGTCGGCGATGATCTGCTTCCAGAGGGTCGAGCGGCTGCCGCCGTTGGTCACCCGCACCTCGCCGACCTCGATCCCGATCTCGGCGAAGACGTCGAAGTGATGTCGGAAGCCGAAGGCGACCGCCTCGAGGACGGCGCGGTAGAGATGGGGGACGCCATGGGCGAGGTGGAGCCCGACGAAGGCGCCGCGCTGGTCGGGGTCGTGAAGGGGCGACTTCTCGCCGAGGAAGTACGGCAGGCAGACGACGCCCTCGGCGCCCGGCTCGACGGCGCCGGCGGCATCGTCGAGCCGGGCCAGGTCCTCGTCGCCGGCCAGCCGCTGGAGCCAGCGGACGAGGCTGCCGCTGGTCGCCATGCAGCCGTTCGGCAGCCAGCGCGAGGGCAGCGGGTGGGCGTCGAGGTAGAGGCGCGGGTCGACCAGCGGCTCGGCCGCGGCGACGAGGACGTCGCCGGCGCCGCCGAGCTTGACCAGCGCCTCGCCGGGATCGAGCAGGCCGGCGCCATAGGCGGAGCTGACGTGGTCGGCGAGGCCGGCGAAGATCGGGGTGCCGGGCCGCAGCCCGGTAGCAGCCGCGGCGGGCCCGCCGACCCGGCCGACCGGCTCGCCCGGCTCGCGCACCGGCGGCAGCAGCGCCGGGCTGGCTCCGGCCGCCTCGATCACGTCGCCGGCGAGGTCGCCGCCGAGCTCGAAGAGGCCGCTCTCGATCGCCCAGTTGCGCTCCAGGTGCGGCTCGGCGCCGAGCCGTTGCGCCAGCCAGTCGTAGGAGCCGGCGAGGCTGGCCGTCGCCAGGAAGGTCTCGGGCTCGTGGCGGCGCAGCCAGAGCAGGGTCGGGGCGATCGACTGCTGACTCAGGGCCGAGCCGGTGCGCTCGAGCAGGCCGGCGGTGGCGAGGCGCTCGCGCAGCTCGGCAACCTCGGCGGCGGCGCGGGCGTCATTCTGCAGGATCGCCGGTCGCAGCGGCCGCCCGTCGGCGTCGAGCGGCAGCAGCGCCGGCACCATCCCGGCGGCGGCGACACCCTCGACCGCGGCGGCCTCGGCGCCGGCCGCGCTCAGCAGCTCCGGCACCAGCGCCGCCGCGGCGCTCCACCAATCGCCGCTGTCGGCCTCGGCCCAGCCGGCCGCCGGCGAGTGCAGCGCGACCTCGCGGCTGGCGGCGGCGAGGATGCCGCGCCGGGGGTCGAGCAGGACCGCCTTGACGCCGGAGGAGCCGATGTCGAAGCCGAGGAACACGGCTAGCCGGCCACCGCCTCGCGCGCCGCCTCGACGAAGCGCTTGGCGCGCTCGGGGTCGACCGGGTTCCAGGTGTAGCCGTCGACCTTGAGGTCGCTGCCGACGATGCAGCCGTCGGCGACCCGCAGGTACTCGGCGATCGTCTCGGCGCGGGCGCCGGTGTTGAGCAGGACCGGAACCTCCTCGGGAACCGCCTCGCGGATCTCCTCGAGCAGCGCCCGCCCCGGTTCGGTCCCGGCCATCGGGCCGGAGACCAGGATCGCGTCGGCGAGGCTGGAGACGACCGCCGAGCGGGCGGCCTCGGCCGGCGTCCGGCGGCCGATCGGCGAGGCGAACTCGGGGGTGACGTTCATCAGCACCGCCAGCTCGCCGGCATCGAGCCGCCGCCGCTCGCGCAGCAGCGCCGCCGCGTCGGTCTCCCAGAGGCCCATGTCGGACTCCCAAACCCCAGTCGCCACCTCGCGCATGAAGGCGGCACCGGTGCCGACGGCGACGGCGAGCGCGCAGTGCGAGTCCCAAAGGAAGTCGACCCCGAACGGCCGATCCGCCGGCGCGCACTCGGTGACCACGCGGGCCATCGTCGCCGCCGACTCCAGCCCGGCCTCGAGCTCGTAGGGACGGTCGCCCTCGTTGCAGAAGAGGAAGGCGTCGAAGCCGGCCTCGCGCAGTACCGCGAGGTCGCGGCCGACGTCCTCGACCAGGCCACCGACGCCGCGGTCGGCGTCGTAGAGGGGCGTGCCGGGCAACGGCGGCAGATGGACCATCGCGATCAGCGGCTTGCCCGCGGGGAAGGTGTCGCGGAAGCGTTCGCTCATAGCTCCTCCGTTAGATCTACGGTTACGAAGTCGACGTCCGCCTCGCGGGCGCGGGCGGCGATCGGCCCCTCGGGCGCGGCGTCGGTGACCAGCACGTCGGCGGCTTCGATCGGCGCCACCGTGGCGAGGCAGACGCGGCCGAACTTGGAGCGATCGGCGAGGACGACGGTGCGGCGGGCGGCGTCGATCGCGCTGCGCTTGATCCGCGCGTCCTCGAGGTTGTACTCGGTGAAGCCGCGCTCGGCGTCGAGGCCGCCGACACCGAGGAAGAGGACGTCGCAGTTGAGCTCGGCGAAGGGCCGCTCGGCGAGGGCGCCAACGAGGCTGTTCTCGCCGCCGCGGACGATGCCGCCGGTGACGACGACGCGGATGTTGGGCTCGTTGGCGAGCTCGACCGCGACCGGCAGGCTCGGGGTGACGACGGTGATGCCGCGGCGGCCGCGCAGCGCCTTCGCCAGCTCCAGGGTGGTGGTGCCGACGTCGAGGATCGCCGTCTCGCCGTCTTCGACGTAGGCCGCGGCGACCGCGGCGATCGCCCGCTTGGCGGCGGCGGAGGTGGCGGCCCGGGTCGCGAACGGCGGCTCGTAGCCGCGGCTGACGGTGGCGATGGCGCCGCCGCGGACGCGGCGCGCGATGCCCTCTTCCTCGAGCGCCTCGAGGTCGCGCCGGATCGTCATCTCGGAGACGGCAAAGCGGTTGGCGAGCTCGGCGATCGAGATTTCCCCCCGCTCGGCGAGGAGCGCCTGCACTTCCGGCCGTCTCTCAGCAGCCATACCGGGAACCTAACACAGCTTTGTTGCTAAATCACAAAAAAATGTGAGAAATTCACCCCGGTAGGCCGGCCCGGCGCCGTTCGAGCTCGGCCCGCTCGACCGTGTTGCCGCTCAGCATCGCCGCCAGCCGATAAGCCGCCGCGGCGGCCTCCCCCTCCCCGGTCCGCCGCAGCAGCTCGGCATGGGCGGCGTGGAGCGGCGCGTAGCCCTCGAGCTTCTTCTCCCCCAGCAGCGGCTCCAGCAGCTCCAACCCTGCCTCCGGCCCAACTGCGAAGCCGACCGCCGCGGCCCGGTTCAGCGCCACCACCGGCGAGGGGTCGAGCTCGGCGAGCGCCCCGTAGAGCGCCGCCACCTGCTCCCAGTCGGTTCGCTCGGGGTCGGGGGCCTCGACGTGGAGGGCGTCGATCGCCGCCTGCAGCGTGTAGCGGCCGGGCGGGCCGAGCCGGATCGCCCGCGCCAGCGCCTCGCGGCCGCGGGCGAGCTCGCCCTCGTCCCAGAGCGCGCGGTTCTGATCGCCGAGCGCCACGTAGAGGCCCTCGGCGTCGGTCCGCGCCACCGCCCGGGCGTCCTGCAGCAAGATCAGCGCCAAGAGGCCCCAGACCTCGTTCTCGTCCGGCATCAACCGGCTCAGCAGGGTGGCCAGCCGGATCGCCTCGGCGCAGAGGTCGGGCCGCACCAGCTGCTCGCCGGCGCTCGCCGCGTAGCCCTCGTTGAAGATCAGGTAGAGGACCCGGAGAACGCCGCGCAGGCGCTCCGGCAGCTCCTCGTCGGCCGGGACCCGATAGGGGATGCCGGCGTCGGCGATCTTGCGCTTGGCGCGGACGATCCGCTTGCCCATCGCCGGCTCGGCGACGAGGAAGGCGCGGGCGATCTCGCGGGTGGTGAGGCCGCCGAGCGTGCGCAGGGTCAGCGCCTCGCGGGCGGCGAGGTCGAGCGCCGGGTGGCAGCAGGTGAAGATCAGCCGCAGCCGGTCGTCCTCGATCGCGCTCGCCTCGCTCACCTCGGGCTCCTCTTCCTCGTCGCCTTCCAGGCGGATCAGCTCGCCGAGCCGCTCGGCCCGGCCGGCGGCGGAGCGGCCGCGGCGCAGGCGATCGATCGCCTTGCGCCGCGCCGCCACCGTCAGCCAGGCCCCGGGGCGGTCCGGGACGCCCTCCCGGCGCCAGGCCGAGAGCGCCGCCTCGAAGGCGTCCTGAACCGCGTCCTCGGCCAGCTGGAAGTCGCCGACCTGGCGGATCAGGGTCGCGAGCACGGCGCCGCGGTCCTCCCGGAAGGCCGCCTGGACCGCAGCGGCGACCCGGTCGCCCTGGCGCTGCCGGGCCGCGTCGGCGGGATCCGGCGCCGCGCTCACCCGGCCGGCGCCGCCTCCGGGACGTCCCGGTAGAGCTCCTCGACGCTCATCTCGGGCCGCACCTCGACCTTGCCGTAGCGGGCGATCGGCAGCGAGGCGGCGATCTTCACCGCCTCGTCGAGGTCGGGGACGTCGACGAGGACGTAGCCGCCGAGGATCTCCTTGGTCACCGCGAAGGGGCCGTCGGTGAGCTCGGCCTCGCCGTCGACCGAGCGCACGGTGGTGGCGGTCTCGGTCGGGTGCAGGCGTCCGGTGGCGACCAGCGCGCCGCGCTCGGCGAGGCCCTCGATCCGGGCTTTCCACTCAGGCATCTCGGCCGCCCGCTGGGCGCTGTCGGTGCGCTCGGCTTCGTCGGCATAGAGCAACAGCATGTAGTTCGGCATCTCGTCCTCCTCGATTCGTGTGCGCCACGCGCCGCGTGGCCTCTGAACATACGACGCGGGTGGACTCGCGTTTTGGACAGCTCCGCCCTATCGTCGAATCCATGCCGGAGACGCCGCTGCGCACGCTGGCCCGCTGGGAGGACTCGGGAGCCCTCTGGCGGACCCGTTCGCTGGGCGCCGAGGAGGCCGTGGTCGAGCTCTGCACCTGTTACGGGGAGCCCGTGGAGGAGCTCCGGTCGCGGGACCCCGCGCTGCTTCGCTACCTCGCCGGCCGGCGCTCTTCCGAGCAGCCCCTTCCATCTGACGGCGGGTAGGAGCACACTTAAGGGGAGCTCAAGCCAAGACGGGAGGACGGGATGTATCGGGAGTTGCGCACTGACAGTGGGGTTCCGGCCTGGATGCTGCCGGGGATCGTCGCCGCGATCGCCTTCTCGATCGTCGGTGGCTTCTACGTCGGCGGGCCCGGGGTGGGGATGGCGACCGCCGCCCTCGACGCCGGGCTGATGGTCGTCTGGGCGGTGCGGCAGAAGCCGTTCGGCCCGATCGTCCCGGCGACGCCGCGCGACACCCGCCGCCACGTCCTCGTCGTGCTCGAGCGGCCGCTCGGCGACGACGCCGGCGCCGCCGCGGCGCTGGCGCACGCGGTCCGCGAGGAAGGGCTGCGGCCGGAGGAGCCGGGGACGGTGCCGGACGTGCGCCTGCTCGCCCCCTGCCGGGCCGGCTTCCTCGATCGCTGGGCCTGCGACGTCGCCGGCGCCCGCGACGAGGCCCAGCGTGACCTCGTCCTCAGCGCCGCCGCGCTCGCCGCCGCCGGGGTCGTGGCCGACGCCCGCGCCGGCGACGAGGACCTCGTGCAGATGGTCGAGGACGAGCTGCGGACCTTCCCGGCGACCGAGGTCCTCTGCGTCGGCGCCGCCGGCTCCGAGGCCAGCTCCGAGGCCCGTGAACTGGACGACCGCCTGCTCGTCCCCTTCCGCCTCCTGGACACGGCGGCGAGCGCCGTCGAGGGCGCCGCCGCCGGGCGCCTCCGCGCCGTCCCAACCTAGAAACATCGTAACCCGATACTTTTCGGTCCGTGGCCTCCGGCACGGACCTTCGACACCTGGGCGACTTCGCGGTCAGCCGCCGCATGCTCGCGATCGCCGGCCTGGCGCTGCCGATCGGCGCCGTCGCCGCCGGCGTCGCCTGGGCGCTGCTGCGACTGATCGGGCTGATCACCAACCTCGTCTTCTACCAGCGCTTTGCGACCGCCCTGGTCGCCCCCGGGGAAATCCACCACCCGCCGCTACTGATCCTGCTGGCGCCGGTCTGCGGCGGCCTCGTCGTCGGCTTGGTCGCCCGCTTCGGCTCGGAGAAGATCCGCGGCCACGGGATCCCCGAGGCGATCGAATCGATCCTCACCTCGGGCAGCCGGATCGAGCCGCGGGTGGCGCTGCTGAAGCCGATCACTTCGGCGATCTCGATCGGCACCGGCGGCCCGTTCGGGGCCGAGGGGCCGATCATCATGACCGGCGGTGCCCTCGGCTCGATTTGCGCCCAGTTCCTCCACCTCTCGGCCGACGAGCGCAAGACCCTGCTCGTCGCCGGCGCCGCCGCCGGGATGGCAGCGACCTTCGACGCGCCGTTGGCCTCGGTCCTGCTGGCGGTCGAGCTGCTGCTGTTCGAGTGGCGGCCGCGCAGCTTCATCCCGGTCGCCGCGGCGGTCGCGGTGGCGACGGCGGTGCGGGTGCCGCTGCTGGGATCGGGCCCGATCTTCCCGACCCCGACCGGCGCCCTCCATCTCGACGCCGCCGTCTTCGCGCTGTGCGCGGTCGCCGGCTGCCTCGCCGGCCTCCTCGCCCTGCTCGCGACCAGCCTCGTCTACCTGTCCGAGGACGCTTTCGGGCGGCTGCCGATCCACTGGATGTGGTGGCCGGCGATCGGCGGGCTGATCATCGGCCTCGGCGGCCTCGTCGTGCCGCAGGCGCTCGGGGTCGGCTACGACGTGATCGGCGAAGAGCTGAACGGCTCGATCGCGACCAACCTCGTCGTCGGCATCCTGATCGTGAAGACGTTGATCTGGTCGCTCTCGCTCGGCTCCGGGACCTCCGGCGGGGTGCTGGCGCCGATGCTGATGATCGGCGGCGCCCTCGGCGGCCTCGAGGCGCTGGTCTTCCCCACCGTCGGCCCCGGATTCTGGGCCCTGGTCGGGCTCGCCGGGGTGCTCGGCGGGGTGATGCGATCGCCGCTGACCGGGATCGTCTTCGCACTCGAGCTGACCCATCGCTGGGAAGCGCTGCTGCCGCTGCTGATCGCCGCCAGCGCTGCCTACGCGATCTCGGTGCTGGTGCTGCGACGCTCGGTCCTGACCGAGAAGGTGGCGCGGCGCGGCGTCCACCTGAGCCGCGAATACAGCGTTGACCCGCTTGAGGTCCTATTCGTCGGCGACGTGATGGCGACCGGCCCGGCGGCTCCGGAACCGGTCGGCGGCGGCGCGCCGGTCGTCTTCGCCGACGACACCCTGCGCCACGTCGCCTACCTGATGGCCGACTCCGAACACACCGTGCTGCCCGTCGCCGAGCGGGCGGCGCCGGAACGGGTGGTCGGCACAGTCGGCCTCGAGCAGCTTCTGGCCGGGCGCCTGCGCGACCTCGACGAGGAGCGCCACCGCAGCAGGGTGCTGCGTCCGCTCGACCTGATTGGGCTCCGCACCGCCCGACCGGAGGAGGTCTAGATGGCCGAGCTGCGGCAGGCCGATTACGAGCGTCTGCTCGCCTTCCGCACGGCGCTGCGGCAGTTCCTGCGCTGGAGCGAGGGCGAAGCGAAGTCGGCCGGGCTGACTCCGGCCCAGCACCAGCTGCTGCTGGCGGTGCGCGGCCACCCGCACCAGACCGGGCCAACGATTGGCGAGCTCTCCCAGTACCTGGTCTCGCGTCACCACAGCGTCGTCGAGCTGGTCGACCGGGCGGCCGCCGCCGGACTGGTGAAGCGCGAGCGCGAGGACGAGGACCACCGGCTGGTCCGGGTCCACCTCACCACCGACGGCGAGAGGCGGATCGCGGAGCTGTCGCTGCTCCACCTCGAGGAGCTGCGGCGGCTGGCCCCGGTCCTCGGCCGCCCCGCGGACGCCCCGTATCGGGGCCCCGCGAGGCGGCCGGACGAGGCGGCCGGCTAGCGGAGGTCTACCTCGGCCTAGCCGGTGCCGTCGCGGTGGCCGTGCCTGATCAGCCGGAAGCGGACGGCGCCGCCGGTGACCTCACCGGTTTCGGATCGACCAACACCTTCTGCGCCTTCGCCCCCGCCAAGTCGGGCAGCGCTCGCGGGTGCGATCGAGGACGGTGAGCGGGAGGCCGGTGGCGAGCAGGTTATGGGCCATCGGCAGCCCGATTCGGCCGATGCCGGCGAAGCCGACCCGCAGCCTCTCGCTGCACTCCCCCTGCCGCCTTAAGCGGCGGCAGGCTGCTGCTTCAGCGGGTGCAGGCGCGCCTTTTCGACCGCAGTCAGCTTCCTCTGCAGCCGTTTGAATTCGCGTTCCTGCAGCGGGGTCCGTTTGTAGCCGGGCGCGGCGAGGTTCCTCTCCTCGTTCGGGTCCCGTTTCAGGTCGTACATCTCCCACTGCGGCGGTTTCGGCTTTGCCGGTTTCTTTTCCACCGGCGTTTCGCCTTCGATCACGATTTCGACGTCGTAGTACTTGGCCAGCTTCCAGCGCTCTTCGCGAATGCTGACGATGTGGTTCGGCGGTTTCGGATACGGCGGGTTCACCTGCCCCGACTGGACGTCGTTGTAGGTGAAGACGACGTAGTCCTGGGCGGTCTTCCTGCCACCCGGGTTGAGGACCAGCTCGGAGTAGTCGACCCCCGCCCACGGCCGCCGCGCCGAGGCCGGCGCGTCGACCAGGTTGGCCAGCGTCGGCAGCAGGTCGACGTGGGAGACCAGCGCGTCGGAGGTGTAGGGCCGCGGGAAGAGCTTCGGATTCGAGTAGACGAGCGGCACTTTCAGCGTCTCCTCGTAGAAGTTGAAGTTCTTCTGGCGCAGGCCGCCGTGGGCAAGGCCCATCTCGCCGTGGTCGGAGGTGCGGATGATCAGGGTTTCGTCGTAGAGCCCCCTCTCTTCCAACTTGTTGAGCACCTCGACCAGGTAGTTGTCGGAGGAGCGCATGAGGTTGCCGTAGAAGTTGAGGTAGGCGCGTTTTTCGCGGTCGGTGCGCGGTTTCCCGGTCAGGTTGAAGATGTGGAGGAATTCCTCCTGCGCGCTCGGCTTGCTCGAGAGGTCTTCGTCGGCGGTCTCAGGCACGCGCATGTCGCCGGCGAGCCAGGACTTGTCGTAGCCCGATTCTTCGAAGGTGCGGCTCGGGTAGAAGAGGACGTCATGCGGGTTTACCAGTGAGATCACGAGGAAGAACGGCTGCTTTTCCGTGTTGACCTTTTCCAGGTACTCGAGCACGCCTTCGGTCCCGGCCGAGTCTTCGCCTTTGGATTCCATGAAGCGGCCGTCGTTGTTGATTTCGCCGCCACCGGCCTCGTGGGGTTCCTGGTTGGCGCCGGCGTCCGGCGGGTCCCAGCCGTAAAAGCCGTACTTTTCGAGATCGGCGGGCACCGCGTGTTCCTTCGTCGCCGGTTTCGAGCAGTGCCACTTGCCCTTGTAGGCGACGTCGTAGCCGGCCGCGCTCATCACCGTGCCGAGATTGGGCAGGTCGGTCGGCAAGTTGACCTGGGGGTTGTTGGTCGCTTCCATCCCTTCCTCGAGCGTGTACTTGACGCCGTGCTGGGCGGGGAAGTAGCCGGTCATCAGGCTGGA
>DASXFL010000195.1:0-21091 GCA_036489595.1 Solirubrobacterales bacterium | reverse complement strand
GCGACCGCCTGCAGGAGCGCTACAGCGTCGTCTGGCTGCTGGCCGGGATCGGGATGCTCGCCGGCGCCGCCTTCCCAGGGCTGCTGGAGCTGGTCGCCAACATCCTCGGCGTCCGCGACACCAACGTCGCCCTGTTCTCGGTCGTGCTGCTGCTGCTGCTCGGGCTGGCGCTCAACTTCAGCGTCCTGATGTCGCGCCAGGCCGATCAGATCACCCGCCTGGCGCAGGAACTGGCTCTGGAGAAGGCGCGGGCGCAGCGATTTGACGGGGGCGACCCCGACCGCTCCGACTCAGCCGCGGGCGAGCAGTCGCTCGAGGCGGAAGAAAAGCGCCTCTAGCGCCAGCTCCTCGGAGACGTTGAGGTCGAGGCTGCGGCGCGTCTCCTGCGCCGCGGCGGCGGCGCGGCGGGCGGCGCCGGGGTCGAGCCCGGCGGCTTCGGAGCGGAGCCGGTCGAGGCGGTCGCGGGCGAAGACCACCTCCTCGGCGCCGACGGCGAGCGCGGCGAGATCACGGAGGTGGGCGGCGCAGAGCTCGAGGCCGAGGTCGAGGATCTCGGTGCGGCGGCGGCGGCCGATCCGCTTGGCCTCGTCGGCAAGGTCGCGGGCGGACCGTTTGATTCCCGCCTGCGCCTCCTCCTCGAGCGCTTCGCGGGCGCTCGCTTCGGCCTCCTCGCCGGCCGCGGTGGCGCGGTCGAGGAGCGCCTTCCAGGGGGCGGAGACGAGCTCGCCGCCGCGGGCGGCGGCGACGCAGGCGTCGGCCTCCTCGCGCAGCTCGCGACCGAGTGGCGAGAGCAGCAGCCGCGCCCGTTCGCGGTCACCGGCGGCGAGTCGGGCCGCAGCTGCGATCTCCTCGGGGGCGCTGCCGGCGCTCTCGGGCGAGGCGGCAAGCTCGGCTTCGAGCACCTCGGCGGGGTAGGGAGCGAACTCGACCGGGGCGCAACGCGAGGCGATCGTCTCCAACAGGATCTCCGGCTCGGAGGTGAGCAGGAAGATGTGCGCGTAGGGAGGCGGCTCCTCGAGCGTCTTCAGCAGCGCGTTCTGGCTCTCGTCGCGGAGCGCCTCGGCGGCCTCGATCACGAAGACCCGCTTGCCGCCTTCGAAGGGTCGGTAGGCGGCGGCGCGAATCACCCGCTCCCGCACGTCCTCGACCAGGTGCTGGGCACCGCGAGGGGCGATCCAGACAAGGTCGGGGTGCGGCGAAGGCTCGAGCAGGGCACGGCGGCGCGCGTCCTCGGGGTCAGCGGCGGCACCGGCGAGGATCTCCGCCGCCAGGGCCCGCGCCGCCGCCCGCTTGCCGGAGCCGCGCGGGCCGCGGAAGAGGTAGGCGTGCGAGGGCCCGGCCGCCAGCGCCGCCCGCAGCGCCACCCGCGCCCGCGCTTGGTGCTCGGTCGCCGCCTCGAGCGCCGCGCTCACGCCGGCGTCCCGCCCGCGTTCGCTCCTTGTTGTCCATACGACAACAAGCGACGAACGCGCCTCATGCCGGCTCCGTCCGCGCCGCCTCGACGGCGGTGAGCACCCGCTGGTGGACCTCCTCGACGCTGCCGGTCGCGTCGACCATCACCATCCGGTCGGAGATCTTGGCGATTTCCTCGTAGGCGATCGCGACCGCCTGCTGCAGGATCAAGCCCTCGGCCTCGAAGCGGTCCTCGCCGGCGGCGCGGCCGATCGAGTCCTCGGGGTCGATCCGCAGCAGCACCGTGACGTCGGGCCAGAGCCCCTCGGTGGCCCGGTCGCAGAGCGAGATCACCTCACCCACCCCGAGCCCGCGGGCGGCCCCCTGGTAGGCGACGCTGGAGTCTGAGAAGCGGTCGGCGACGACGTCGCGGCCAGCCTCCATTGCCGGCCGGATCACCCGCTCGGTGAGGTCGGCGCGGGCAGCGAGGAAGAGCAGCAGCTCGGCCAGCGGCTCCAGCGGCAGCTCCGAGTCGGCGAGCAGGCCGCGGATCCGCTCCGCCGCCTCGGTCCCCCCCGGCTCGCGGATCGCCACCGTCCCCTCGCCCAGCGCCTCGGCCAGCAGCCGCGCCTGGGTGCTCTTGCCCGAGCCGTCGACGCCCTCGAGCGAGATGAACACTTCCTGCCCCTAGCGGACCGCAGAGCCGGCCACGTCAGCCTTTGGCGCCGGCTCTGGCGCGTTTGCGCCCGCGCGTCGCCGTGTCGGCTTTCGACGCTTTGACTTTCCGCCCGTTGGCCGATTTCGCCGGCTTCGCGCCAGCCGCGTCCTCGTCGCCTTTCGGCT
Organism: Solirubrobacterales bacterium; assembly: GCA_036489595.1. Lineage (GTDB taxonomy): Bacteria > Actinomycetota > Thermoleophilia > Solirubrobacterales > 70-9 > VAYN01. The sequence continues at coordinate 18,856 of DASXFL010000195.1, read as the reverse complement.
TCGGCTTCTTCTCCATCTCTTCTTTCGCGGCTTTGGCGGCTTCGCGCTCGGCCCGGCGCTTCTTCATCTCCTGCATCGACTCGCAGTCGTCGTTGAGGCAGAGGTTCCAGGGCCGGCCGCGGAAGGGCTGGACTTTGAGCCGCGGCGTGCGGTCGCAGATCGAGCAGCGTTCCTCGAGCCGGAAGACGTCGCCGCGCTGCGGCAGCGGGAAGGTCTGGTCGCAGGAGTCGGGGCCGCCCTCGGCGCTCCAGCCCTGGCAGCCGACGAACCGTTTGCCCGATTTTTTCGCGCGGATGATCCGCAGCATGTTCGGCGAGCCGTCCTCCTTTTTCCGGCCCGCTTCCTCGCACACCTTGCAGGGACCGAGAATGCGGTCCTCGTCCATTCCTTTCCAGACGACTTTGGCGAGGTCTTCGCGGCTCTCGTCGATCTCCGACCAGGTCTTGTGCAGGAGCTCGCGGCTGTCGCCGACGACCGAGCCCTTGGTCATGTCGCCGGCGGCGATCCCGTCCATCTCGGCCTCGAGCTGGGCGGTCATCTCCGGCGTCGCCATCGCCGGCACGAAGTTCTTGAAGGCCTCATACAGGGCGACGCCGGTCTCGGTCGGCACCGGCGGGTTGCCGTAGACGTAGCCGCGGTCGAACAGCTTCTGGATGATGTCGGCGCGGGTCGCTTTGGTGCCGAGCCCGCGCTCCTCCATCATCTCGATCAGTTTCGCCTGCGAGATCCGCGAGGGCGGCGGCGTCTCCTTGCCGACCATCCAGGGGTTGGTGCTGGGCGGCGCCTCGGCATCCCCCTCGGCGCCGGGCCGGGGCTCCGGGACGGCGGCGAGCGGCAGCGTCTGGCCCTCCTGCAGGGCCGGGATCTCCTCGTCGGCAGAGCGGGCGTAGGTGTAGATGCCGGCGTAGCCGGGGTCGACGACGACCGAGCCGCGGACGAAGTAGGTCTCCGAGCCGGCCTCGATGTCGGCGCGCGTCGACTCGGTGATCATCGGCGGGCTGAAGGTCGCGAGGAAGCGGCGGACGACCAGCTCGTAGACCCGCTTCTTCGGTCCCTCCAGCGCCCCCGGGTGGATCGCCTGGGTCGGATAGATCGGCGGGTGGTCGGTGGTCTGTTTTTTGCCGCGGGTCGGCGTCAGCTCGCCCTGGTCGAGCAGGCCGGACGCGGCGGAGAACTCCTTGATCCGGACCAGCGAGCCGATCAGCTCGCGGACCGGCAGCGAAGCCGGGTAGACGGTGTTGTCCGTGCGCGGATAGGAGATGAAGCCGTCCATGTAGAGGTCCTCGGCGATCCGCATCGCGCTGGCGGGCGTGATGCCGAGGCGGCTCGAGGCGTCGGTCGAGAAGGCGGTGGTGTTGTAGGGGGCCGGGGGGCGGCGGGTGTTTTTCCGCGCCGTCACCGATTTGACGACTCCCGGCCCGGAGGTACCGGCGAGCGCCGTGTCGGCCTCCGCCTTCTCCCAGAATTTGTCGACCGTGTGGTGGGCCTCGAAGCTGCCGTCGGGGTGCTCGAACTTGGCGAACAGCTCCCAGAACGGTTTCGGGACGTGGGCGCGGCGCTCCATCTCGCGCTCGACGATCAGGCCCAGGGTGGGGCTCTGCACCCGGCCGACGGAGAGGAAGTTGGAGCCGAAGCGACGGGTCGCCAGCGAGACCGCGCGGGTCAGGGTCGCCCCCCAGAGCAGGTCGATGTCCTGCCGCGCGGCGCCGGCGTTGGCCAGCGGGTAGGAGAGGTAGTCGAGCTCGTCGAAGGCCCGCAGGAGTTCCTCTTTGGTCGTCGCCGAGTAGCGGGCGCGAAGGATCTTCAGCGTCCCGGCCTCGGTTTCGTCGCGATTGCCGAGCGCCGGGTTGGCGTCGAGCATCTCCTCCAGGGCCTCGAGCCCGATCAGCTCGCCCTCGCGGTCGAAGTCAGTGGCGATCACCAGCTCGTCGGCCTGCTTGGCCATTTTCCTGATCGCTTTGACGACGTTCTTGTCGGTCGGCTCCTTGATCAGCTGGGCGTCGATCAGGTCGTGCAGGTCGGTCTTCTGCCAGTTCGAGTAGCCCTCGGGGAAGGCCGGACCGAGCACGTGGCCCTTGAGACCGATCGCCATCTGCTCGCCGCCGTCGGGGTCGGTCCAGGTGTAGAAGGGGACTTTGTAGGTTTTGTCCGCCTTCGGGCCGCCGCTGGGCTCGCCGAGGACTTCGGCGATCTTCTTGGCGCTGCTGTTCTTCTCGGTGACGATCAGTCTCATGGGATGGGGTCCGTCTAGGGGTGTCGGGGCGGCGAGGGTAGCAGGGGCGCTCGGCCGCACTTCTCGGCCCAGGCTCAGCCTTCCGTCTACCCGGACCGGGCATCGGTGACTAGGATCGCCGCACTGATGAGGTGTCTCGTAACCGGCGGCGCGGGTTTCATCGGCTCCAATCTGGTCGACGCGCTGCTCGTGCGCGGCGACGAGGTGACGGTGGTCGACGACCTCTCGACCGGGCGCCGAGTCAACCTCGAAGGGGCGCTGGCGGCCGGCGCCGAGCTACTCGAGCTCGACATCCGCGACGGCCAGGCGCTGAGCGAGGTCGCCGCCGGCCGCAAGCCCGAAGCGATCTTCCACCTCGCCGCCCAGATCGACGTCCGCAAGTCGCTCGAGGACCCGGCCTTCGACGCCGCCGTCAACGTCGGCGGCACCGCCAACCTGCTCGATGCGGCGCGCGAGGCGGGCGCTGGCCGAGTCGTCTTCGTCTCCACCGGCGGCGCCCTCTACGGCGAGGGCGAGGGCAAGCAGCTGCCGCTCGACGAGTCGGCCGAGATCGCCCCGCTCTCCGCCTACGGCCAGAGCAAGTTCGCCGCCGAGGGCTACCTCGGGCTCTACCACCGCCTCCACGGCCTCTCGACGATGGCGCTGCGGCTCGGCAACGTCTACGGCCCGCGCCAGGACCCGCTCGGCGAGGCCGGGGTGGTGGCGATCTTCTGCGGCAAGCTGCGCGACGGCGGCCGCCCGACCGTGTTCGGCGACGGCACCCAGACCCGTGACTACATATATGTCGGCGACGTCGTCGACGCCGCCCTCGCCGCCGCCTCCTCCGACCACGTCGGCGCGGTCAACATCGGCACCGGCGAGGAGGCCAGCGTGCTGAAGATCATCGAGGTGCTGCGTGAGCTCGGCGGCAGCGACGGCTTCGAGCCCGAGCTGGCGCCGCCGCGGCCGGGCGAGGTGCAGCGGATCGCCCTCGACGCGGCTCTGGCCCAGCGGGTCCTCGGCTGGAGCGCGAAGACGGACCTGCGCGAGGGGTTGCGGCTCACTCTCGAGTCGATTTAGGCGTGTCGGCGGTCACACGGCCAGCGCGCCGCGATCACTAACCTTTTCCCCATGCCTGCCCAGGCCTACGCCGGCAAGGAGTGCGTCTGTCAGCTCCGCAAGGGGATCTGCGACCAGTCGTGCGTGCGCGACATGCTCGAGACCCCCTTCTACATCGCCTGCCTGAAGCTGACCGGTCGCAAGTGCCTGGTCGTCGGCGGCGGCGACGTCGGCCTCGAGAAGGTCGAGGGGCTGCTCGCCTGCGATGGCGACGTCACCCTGCTGGCGCCGGACGCCCACCCGGAGCTGGAGTCGCTGGCGGCCGAGGGCTCGATCGCCTGGGAGCGCCGCGCCTACGCCGGTCCCGAGGACCTCGACGGCGTCTTCATGGTGATCGCCGCGACCAACGACTCCGAGGTCAACATCGTCGTCTTCGACGACGCCGAGAAGCGGGCGATGCTGGTCAACGTGGTCGACGTGCCGCCACTCTGCAACTTCATCCTGCCGGCGATCGTCCGCACCGGGCCGCTAGCGATCGCGATCTCGACGGCCGGCGCCTCGCCGGCGCTGGCGAAGCGGATGAAGCGCGAGGTCTCGGAGCTGTTCGGCGAGGAGTACGCGCGGCTGGCGGTGATCCTCAACGACGCCCGCGGCTGGGCGAAGGGGACGCTGCCGACCTACCAGGACCGCAAGGAGTTCTTCGAGGGGATCGTCAACGGCGACCCCGACCCCGTCGAGCTGGTCCGCGCCGGTCGCGAGACCGAGGTGCTCGAGATCATCGACGCGGCCAAGGCCCGCGCCGAGGGCGCGCTCGCCGCCTCGTAGGATTCAGCGACCTCAGCCGCCGTTGCAGGCGCCGCCGCGTACGCGCTCCAGCGTCCCGGTCAGCTGCTCGGCCTCGGCGACCGAGATGTTCGCCGCGAAGGCGCCCTGGAGCTCGCCGGAGACCACCGGCAGCATCTCCTTCAGCAGCTCGGTGCCGGCCGGGAGCAGCGACGCGTAGGTGGCGCGGCGGTCCGACTCGCAAAAGACCCGCTCGAGAAGACCCGCCTTGACCAGGCGGTCGACCAGCTTGGTGAGGCCGCCGCGGGTGATCACCAGCGCCTCCGCCAGCTCGCCCATTTTCATCCGGCCGTCCGCCTCGGCGACCGTGCTCAGGACCTCGAACCAGGCGAGCGGTGGCAGGCCGGCTTCGCTCAGCGCCTCCTGCACACGGCCGCTTACCGCGGCGTGGGTGCGGGCGAGGCTGCGCCAAGCAACCTGGTGCGGGGCGTGGCAGGCCTCGACGCCGGTCGAGTCGAGGACGGACGAGGGGGTGTCGGTGACGATGGACGAGGCGGTGTCGCTCATGTGTCAATGATCGCACATGGTGGTTGCGGCGTAAATAGTTGTTGTCTCAAGGGTTTCTGCTACGATTGTTTCTGCGGCAATTAGCAGACCCAGTCTCAAGACTTCAACGAAAGGCAGACCGATGAGCACCGAGACGATCAATCAGCAGATCCCCGCCGGCACCTGGACCGTTGACCCGGTCCACTCCGCGATCCACTTCGCGATCACCCACAACGGCATCGCCACCTACCGCAGCGGCTTCGAGCGCTACCAGGTCGCGCTGACCGGCGGCGAGGCCCCGCGGCTGGAGGGCAGCGTCGACGTCGACAGCATCGAGATCGACGAGCCGCAGCTGAAGGGCCACCTGATGAGCCCCGACTTCTTCGACGCCGAGCGATTCCCGCAGGTCGGGTTCCACTCGACCGAGCTCACCGTCGAGGACGACGGCAGCATTCGGCTTGCCGGCGAGCTCGAGCTCCACGGCGAGACCCGCACCGTCGAGGCGACCGGCAGGTTCGCCCAACTCGGCGCCGACCTCGGTGGCAACGAGCGCGTCGGCCTCTCGCTGGCGACCGCGGTCGACCGCCGCGACTTCGGCCTCGACTGGAACGCCGAGCTGCCGAAGGGCGGCAACGTGCTCGAGTACGAGGTCGCGATCAACGTCGAGCTCGAGCTCGTCGCCCAGGAGTCCTAGGGCGATGCGGGTCCTCGGCATCTCCGGGAGCCTGCGCCGGGACTCCTACAACCACGCCCTGCTGCGGCGGGCGGCCGAGCGGCTGCCCGCCGGGATCGAACTGGTCGAGTTCGAGCAGCTGCGAGAGATCCCGCCCTACGACGCCGACCTCGAAAAGGACGGCGCCCCGGCGCCGGCAACGGTGGCGGCCCTGCGCGAGGCGATGCGCGAGGCCGACGCGGTTCTGGTCGCGACCCCGGAGTACAACCACTCGATCCCCGGCGCCCTCAAGAACGCGCTCGACTGGGCCTCGCGCCCGGCCGGCGAGAGCGCCCTGACCGGGACCCCGGCGGCGGTGATCGGCGCCTCGACTGGGATGTTCGGCGCCGTCTGGGCCCAGGCCGAGGTCCGCAAGGTGCTGGGAGCCCTCGGCGGCCGCGTGATAGACGAGGAGCTGCCGGTCGCCCACGCGGCCCAGGTCTACGCCGACGGCGAGCTGCAGCTCAGCCCCGAGCAGGACGAGGCCCTCGACGGGATCCTGGCCGAGCTGGTGGCCGAAGCCGAGGAGTTGAGAGCAGGCGTCCCGGAGCGGGTCGCCGCCTAGCCAGGGACCCGGCGAGGTTGCCCTTTGACCCGCTATTCGGGTCGAAAGGCAACCTCTCGGCGGCGCCGCGCAGCCCTCCTAAAATCCGCTGAAGACCCAGGCGACGCGCCGGGCCCCGGATTCGTGGGCGTGGTGCGTGGCCACCCTGAAGGCGGCGTGCTTACTCTTGCCGTAACCGGCGAAGTAGAGGCCGTTGCGCCGCTTCTGGACCAGGGCGGCGTAGCCGTTGGCGACCCAGACGGCGACCTTGCAGTGGTTGGTCCCGCACTCGACACGGGCCCGGTGCTGGGCGCCGAGGGCGGTGTCGTAGTCGTAGGAGACGCCGTAGCGACCGCTGATCGGGTCGACCGCGATCGCTCCCCAGGCGGCCTCCGCGGCGGCGGGGACGGCCAGCAGGATCGCGACGGCGGCAAGCCCGGCGACGAGACGGACGGACAGCTTGGTACTCGATTTCAGGTATCCCATGGCGCCCGTTCTACCAAGAAGGCGGCGCGCCGCGCACCGCGGCGTCACCGGCCGCTCCGGGGCGCCGTCGCGGCTACGCGTGCGGGAGGGCGAAGAAGGCGATCGCGCTGAAATGGGCGAGCGCGGCGGCGATCACGAAGAGGTGGAAGACCTCGTGGTAGCCGAAGATCGCCGGGTTCGGGTTGGGCCGCTGGATCGCGTAGATCACCGCCCCCGCGGTGTAGAGGGCGCCGCCGGCGACCAGCAGCATCGCCCCCGCCACCCCGAGTGAGCTCCAGAGCGCCGGGAAGGCGAAGACCGCGACCCAGCCGAGTGCCATGTAGATCAGGACCGAGGCCCATTTCGGGTGCTCGATCCAGACCATCTCGACGATCGCGCCGGCGATCGCGCCGACCCAGACGACGACCAGGATCGCGGTCGCCAGGGTGCCGTGGAGGACGATCAGGGCGAACGGCGTGTAGGTGCCGGCGATGAGGAAGAAGATCATCGAATGGTCGAGCCGGCGCATCCAGCGGCGCACGTTGGGCCGCTCCCAGTTGACCCGGTGGTAGAGGGCGCTGGTCCCGAACAGGGCCGAGAGGCTGACCGCGTAGATGGCGACGGCGAGGGTCGCCCTCGGGGTCGAGGCGAGGACGATCAGGGCGGCGCCGAAGAAGAGCGAGGCGAAGAAGGCCCACTCGTGGGAGACGCCACGCAGCCTCGGCTTGACCAGGGCGATCGCCTCGACGGTCACCTCGCGGGCGGCGGTCGCCCGCTCTTCGACCGCCTCTTTGGCGGCGGCGGTGCGATCGCTGACGACCTCGCGGGCGGCGGTCGCCCGCTCGCCCATTCGCTCGGCGCCCCTGCGCCACTCTTCGACCATGCCTGGAGGCTACCCGGCAAAGTCCCGAGGATGCGGAGTTGACACAATATGGAGAGCCGGGACTGCCCTTCCGCCTTCGCTTTTTGCGGATTTGCGGCGTGTTTCCGTCCGAGGCTCCCGGCATCCTCTTCAACCCCTTCAAAGACGCCGCGAGAGGAGCAGTTCGATGTCCAAGACCGCCACCAGTAGCCCTAAAAACGGTCTACAGGGCCTCTCGATCGAACGCAGGTTCTCGACCGCCGGCGTGCATCCCTTCGACCAGATCGAGTGGGAGATCCGCGACGCGGTGATCGGCGATCCAGCCAATCCCGCCTTCGAGCAGCGGGGCGTCGAGTTCCCCAAGTCGTGGTCGCAGAACGCGACCAACATCGTCGCCCAGAAGTACTTCCGGGGGAAGCTCGGCAGCCCCGAGCGCGAGAGCTCGGTCAAACAGATGATCGGCCGGGTCGCCGGCACGATCTCGAACTGGGGTCGCGAGCGCGGCTACTTCGCCGCCGACGAGGACGCCGACGCCTTTGAGGACGAGCTGACCGCGATCCTGTTGAACCAGAAGGCGGCCTTCAACTCGCCGGTCTGGTTCAACGTCGGCTTCGAGGAGAAGCCGCAATGCTCGGCATGCTTCATCTTGAGCGTCGACGACACGATCGAGTCGATCCTCGACTGGAACACCAAGGAGGGGATGATCTTCCGCGGCGGCTCCGGCTCGGGGATCAACCTCTCCAACATCCGCGGCTCGGTCGAGCACCTCTCGAAGGGCGGCCTCGCCTCCGGCCCGGTCAGCTTCATGCGCGGCGCCGACGCCTGGGCGGGGACGATCAAGTCGGGCGGCAAGACGCGGCGGGCAGCGAAGATGGTCGTCCTCGACGTCGACCACCCGGACATCGAGGACTTCATCTGGTGCAAGGCCAAGGAGGAGGAGAAGGCAGGGGCGCTGCGCGACGCCGGCTTCGACATGTCGATCGACGGCGACGGCTTCACCTCGATCCAGTACCAGAACGCCAACAACTCGGTCCGGGTCACCGACGAGTTCATGGAGTCGGTCGAGGCCGGTGAGGACTGGGAGCTGAAGGCGCGGACCGACGGCTCGACGACGAAGACGCTCGACGCGCGAGAGCTGATGGACCAGATCTCCGACGCCGCCTGGCGCTGCGCCGACCCGGGCGTCCAGTACGACACCACGATCAACCGCTGGCACACCTGCCCCGAGTCGGGCCGGATCAACGCCTCCAACCCGTGCAGCGAGTACATGCACGTCGACAACTCGGCCTGCAACCTCGCCTCGCTCAACCTGATGCGGTTCCGCCGCGAGGACGGCAGCTTCGACTCGGCCGACTTCGAGCACGCGGTCGACATCGTCTTCCTCGCCCAGGAGATCGTCGTCAGCCCCTCGAGCTACCCGACCGAGGAGATCGGCGACAACGCCCGCCGCTTCCGCCAGCTCGGCCTCGGTTATGCCAACCTCGGCGCTCTGCTGATGGCCGACGGCCTCCCCTACGACTCGCTCGAGGGCCGCAACGTGGCCGCCGCGATCACGGCGCTGATGACCGGCCGCGCCTACCGCCAGTCGGCGCTGATCGCCGCCGGCGCGACCGGCCCCTACGAGGAGTACGAGCGCAACCGCGAGCCCCACAACGGGGTCATGCGGATGCACCGCGACGCCGCCTACGACGTCGACGCGACCGGGATCCAAGGCGACCTGCTGGAGGCCGCGCAGCGCTCCTGGGACGAGGCGGTCGAACTGGGCGAGGAGCACGGCTACCGCAACGCCCAGGCGACGGTGCTGGCGCCGACCGGGACGATCAGCTTCCTGATGGACTGCGACACCACCGGGATCGAGCCCGACTTCTCGCTGGTCAAGTACAAGGAGCTGGTCGGCGGCGGGCAGATGACGATCGTCAACCGCTCGGTGCCGCTGGCGCTGCGGACGCTCGGCTATTCGGAGGCCGAGATCGACCAGATCGACGCCCACATCGCCGAGAAGGGGACGATCCTCGACGCGCCCGGGCTCAAGGAGGAGCACCTGCCGGTCTTCGACGTCGCGGTCGGCCAGCGGGCGATCACCCACACCGGCCATATCGACATGATGGCCGCGACGCAGCCGTTCCTCTCCGGGGCGATCTCGAAGACGGTGAATATGCCGCAGACGGCGACGATCGACGACATCGCTGACGCCTACACCCGCGGCTGGAAGGGCGGCCTGAAGGCGCTGGCGATCTACCGCGACGGCTCGAAGACCGCGCAGGCGCTCCGCACCGACGCCCAGGAGGAAAAGGAGGCGTCAGAGCCCGAGGTGGTGGTGCTGCCGCCGGAGCGCAAACGGATGCCGCAGGAGCGGGAATCGATCACCCACAAGTTCAATATCGCCGGCCACGAGGGCTACATCACCGCCGGCAAATACGAAGACGGCTCGGTCGGGGAGATCTTCCTCACCGACATCGGCAAGGAGGGCTCGACGATGCGGGGGCTGCTGAACGCCTTCGCGACGGCGATCTCGCTCGGCCTCCAGTACGGGGTCCCGCTCGAGGACTTCGTGCGCAAGTTCAGCTACATGCGCTTCGACCCGGAGGGCATGACCCAGAATCCGGAGATCCCGTTCGCCAAATCGATGCCGGACTACATCATGCGCTGGGTCGCGAGCCGCTTCATCGACGAGGTCGAAACGCTCGAGGAGCTGGGAATCATGACCCAGGAGGTCCGCTCGAAGAAGGAAGCGGAGACCTCGCAGCTCGGCCTCGGCATCCCGACCGACACGGCAGGACCGGCCAACGGCGCCGGCAATGGCCACGCCACCGGCAACGGCGGCAACGGAGCCCCGGCGGCCAAGGCGAAGGCGAAAGCCGGCGGGGCGGTCCCGGCTGCGGCGGCCCTCACCGACACCCCGCCTGTCCGCCCGGCGAAGATCCGGGGCCTCGAGCTCGGCCCCGCCTGTGAGCAGTGTGGCGGCATGATGCAGCGCACGGGCAGCTGCTACACGTGCAGCAGCTGCGGCAACAACACCGGCTGCGGCTGAGGCGCTGGGACAAACTGCGCGGGGGCGCAGCCGCGGCTTCGCGTCGTGCGAAGCACTGCCGCTTCGCCGCGTGCGCGCCCCGGCTTGGTCCCAAGCACCTCAGCCGGCCTTGAAAGGGGTTTGATGGGAGACAGGGAGAGCGTTCGGGGTCGGCTGGCGGTCCTGGGGCTGGCGGGGGCGCTTTGCGTCGGGGCGGCGGTGCTGATCGTCAAGATCCTCGGCGGCTCGGATCTGACCAGCGGCAACTGGATCTACGTCGCGGCGGCGCTGACCGTGTTCGGCTCCAGCGCCGCGACCGGGCTGCACCTGGCCGAACGGCGCCCGCAACTGGCACCGTTCGGCTACCTGACGACGGTCGTCGGCGTGCTCGGCTTCGCCGTGGTGGCCTACCGAATCTTCGACGACGGCTTCTTCCTCGGAGGCGATTCGACGCTGCCGGCGATCGGCCTCGCCCTGACGCTGGCGCTGGGACAGGCTTCGCTGGCGCTCGCCTACGACCGCACCGAGGACCCGCCGTACCAGCGACTCGCCACCGCCGCCACGATCCTCTCGATCCTCGGGCTCGGCGTCCTCGCCGCGCTCGACGTGGCCGTCGACGGCTTCTATGTCTCCGCCAAGGTGTACGGCGTCCTGGCGACCCTCTACCTGCTCGGGGTGGCGCTAACGGTGCTGTTGCGGCTTGCCGCCTGGGAGCGAGAACGGGGGCGGGTCGGGTCGGTGCCGCTCGACCACGTCGTCATCGCCGTCTCCGATCGCGCCGCCGCCGTCCGCTTCTACACTGGCCTGCTCGGCGCCGAGGTGCTCGAGCGCCCCGAAGGCCGGATCGCCTTCCGGGTCGGCGAGCAGGTGCTGAACGTGCAGGAGCCGGGCCGGCCGGCGACGCCGCTGGCCCGCGACCCGGTCCGCCCGGGCAACAGCGACCTCTGCTTCGCCTGGCCCGCCTCCCCGCAGCTGGCGGTCGACCTGATCGCCGCCCTGGATGCAGAGCTCGTCGAAGGCCCGGTCCCCCGCACCGGCGCCCGCGGGCCCGGCCAAAGCGTCTACTGCCGCGACCCCGACGGCAGCCTGATCGAGCTCATCTCCTACGCCTGATCGAGCTCATCTCCTACGCCTGAGGCGCTAGGCACACTGCGCGAGGCCGCAGCCGCGGCTTCGGGTCGTGCAAAGCACTGCCGCTTCGCCGCGTGCGCGCCCTCGCTCGGCCCTAACGCCTCAGCAGCCTGGAAGCGCGCCAATGAGACGCCCGGTGCGTCAGGTCTTGGTCCCGCGGCTCTCGAGCCAGTCCTCGACCGCCCCGGTCGGCTTGCCCTTGTAGCCGATCCGGACCGCCTCGCGCACCACGTGATCCCGCTCGTGTCCCTTCGCCTCGGCAGGGTTGTGCGCGAGCCAGGCCGCCGCGGCGGCGGTCACCTCGACGCCGCCGTCGTCGCCTTCGAGGTCGATGCCTTCGGCGGTCGCCAGCAGCGTCCCGAGTAGGTCCTCGACTGCGGTCGAGGGACGGTCGTCGTCCTCGTAGATCTCGACCAGGGCGGTGATCGCGTCGTCGGCGCCGTCCGGGTCGGTGATCGCCGCCGCCTCGCGCACGACCGCGGAGACGGGCTGGATCCGCTCGTGGTCGCCTGGTCTCATCGGCCGAGACCTACCCCGCCGGCGGCAGGGGCGAAACCGAGCCGCGCGGCGCCGGCGCTCAGTCGAGCACGACCTCGGCGTCGCGGCGCGGCGTCTCGGTGATCGCCCGGCGGTAGTTGCGCTCCGGTGCCGGGTCGGCGGGGCGGATCCGGTGGCGCCGCACCAGCTCGCGGAGGACGACGGTCATCTCGAACTGGGCGAAGGCGGCGCCGAGGCAGCGGCGGACGCCACCGCCGAAGGGAATCCAGGTGTAGGTGCCAGGTGGCTCCTCGAGGAAGCGCTCGGGTCGAAATGCGGCCGGTTCGGGGTAGATCCGCGGATCGCGGTGGACGAGGTGGATCGCGGGGACGACGGCGGCGCCGGCGGGAAGCTCGTAGCCGCCGAGCTCGACCGGCTCGGTGAGGCGGCGGATCACGATCGAGATCACCGGCCGCAGTCGCAGCGTCTCCTGGATCGTCGCCGTCAGGTATGCGTCCTCGCCGGCCAGCGTCTCCTCGCGCAAGCGCTCCAGCTTCTCGGGGTGCCGAACGAGGCGCTCGACCGCCCAGGCGAGGGCGGTCGCGGTCGTCTCGTGGCCGGCGACCAGCAGGGTGAGGAGCTCGTCGCGGATCTCGGCGTCGCTCATCGGCGAGCCGTCCTCGTGGCGAGCGGCGATCAACAACGAGAGGACGTCGGTGCGCTGCTCGAGGCCCCCGTCAACGCGGCGCTCGGCGATCTCGGCGGCGATCAGGGCGTCGACCTCCTCGACGCGGCGCCGGAAGGCGGGAACCGAGCGGATCCGCTCGGGGCCGACCGCCAGCATCGGCACCAGGAAGCGGGGATCGGTGGTGATGTCGAGGAAGCCGCGCAGCGCCGCGCGCAGCCGCTCGAACCGAGCGCCGCCGTGGACGCCGAAGACCGTCTCGATGATGATCTCGAGCGTCATCGCCTGCATCCGCGGCCGCAGCCGGTAGGGGGTGCCGGTCGGCCAGCTCCCGATCTCACGGGCGGCGATCGCCCGCATCTGCTCGCCGTAACCCTGCATGCGCTCGCCGTGGAAAGGCGGCAGCAGCACCCGGCGCTGGCCGATGTGGCGCTTCTCGTCGAGGACCAGGATCGAGTTCTCGCCCAGCAGCGGCCGCAGGACCTGGTTGCCCTCGCCGGCGTGGAAGACCTTCGGGTCGCCGGTGAAGACCTGCTTGATCGCCTCCGGCTCGGAGACGACCACCCAGTCCTTCTCGTAGGCGATCTGCAGCGTGAAGGTCGGCCCGAGCCGGGCCCGGCACTGCTCGAGCATCCACTGCGCTCGCCGTGACCAGATCGCGGTCTGGACGGCGCGGTGCATCCGCGGCCCGCGCGGCAGCCCCCTGACCGGGCCGCTCTGCGGAGCGGTCGGCGGAGCAGCCGCTTTGGCCATCGCCTCCATAGCTCTTGGTCGAGCCTAGTCCCCGAGTGCGTCGATTTAGTGTGATCTTCGTCGCGTACCGTCCGCGTTCCCATAAGCTGGCGCCGGATGGCGAGCGTACGGCTACCGGTGCCGGTCGAGCACCGGATCCTCAGGGGGTTCTGCGGCCTGCCGCCAGCGGCCCACCGGCTCGTCCTCGGCCGCCCGATCCGCAGCGAGGGACAGACCCTCGCCCGCGACATCCAGGCGATCCTGCTGCTGGCGAGGCTGAGCGGCACCCACGACTTCTACGCCGGGATGACCGCCGCCGAGGCCCGCGCCCACAGCCGCCGCAGCGCCGCCGTCGCCGACGGCCCGCGGCAGCGGCCGATGGAGCGGGTCGAGGAGCGCAGCCTCCCCGGCCCGGCCGGACCGCTGCCGACCCGCTTCTACGTCCCCTTCGGCCAGCCTGCCGACGCACCAGCGCCGCTGCTGGTCCACTACCACGGCGGCGGCTTCGTGATCGGCGACCTCGACACCGCCGACGGCGTCTGCCGTCTGCTCGCCGAAGCCTCGGGCGCTTCGGTGCTCTCGGTCGACTACCGCCTCGCCCCCGAGCACCCCTTCCCGGCCGCGGTCGAAGACGCATGGGCAGCCTTCGCCTGGGCGGCCGCCAACGCCGCCGCGCTCGGCGCCGACCCGGCCCGGATCGCGGTCGGTGGCGACTCCGCCGGCGGCAACCTGGCGGCGGCGGTCACGCTGCTCGCCCGCGAAGGCGGCGGCGCGGCGCCCGGCGCGCAGCTGCTGATCTACCCGGTCACCGACACCGAGGGGACAATGCCCTCGCGGCGCACCTACGCCGAGGGCTACATCCTCACCAAGGCCGACATGGACGCCTTCGAGGCCGCCTACCTCCCCGACGGCGCCGACCACGCAGACGCCAGGGTCTCGGTCCTACACGGCGCCGACCCCTCGGCGCTGCCGCCCGCCTACGTCGTCACCGCCGGCTTCGACCCGCTGCGCGACGAGGGCGAGGCCTACGCGCTGCGTCTGCGCGAGGCCGGCAACCGGGTCGCCCTGCGCCGCCACCCCGGCCTGATCCACAGCTTCGCCAACGAGACCGCGGTCAGCCCGACCGCGCTGGCAGCGATGCTCGAGGCCGCCGGCGCCCTCCGCATGGCCCTCGTCGCCTGACCACGACTTCGATCTTTCCCTCACCCCAGCGGGGGAAATATCGGTACCCCGACTTTTCCCGCCCTCCTGTGGGGAAGAGATCAGCACACCGATCTTTTGGCCCCTATGGCGGCCAAAACCTCGGTACCCCGACTTTTTAGCCCACCGCGACCGAGGTGGGGCGGCCGTTGGAGCGGGCGGAGAGGACGGTGTGGTCCTCGGGCGCCGGGCGCAGGATCAGCACCTCGGCCGGCGCCTTCTCGAGCAGCCAGACGAGATCGTCGCCGGAGATCCCCTTCCTCCCGGTCGCCGTCGCCGAGACGACGACGCGGTCGAAGTCCTCGTCCCCGAGCAGCCGCTCGAGCGCGTGGCGGTAGGTGCGGCCCCGCTCGATCCGCGAGTCGACCGCGACCTCCTGCGCCGCCGCCCGCTGCTCGATCGCCTCGAGAATCGACATCGCCTTCGCCGCCTCGGCTGGGATTGCGCACTCGAGCGGCAGGTCCTTCGGGACCGCCGCCAGGTAAGCGGGCATCAGCGTCGCCCCCTCGGCCCGGGCCAGCCGCAGCGCCGCGTCGAGCGCCCGCCGCGAGATCTCGGTCCCGGTGAAGGGCAGGAGGATGCGGTGGACCGTCGCCGCCTCGGACTTGCGACGGAGGCGCGAGCGGGCGATCAGGAAGCCGCCGCCGAGCCCGACGAAGAGGGCGACACCGACGAGAACGTGCTCGATCACTTTTCCTCCTCCTTCTTGGCGCCGCGGTGGGCGACGATCCGCACGTCGACGCCGCCGGGGGTCGCCCGCATCAGCCGCTGCGGCAGCGGCTCGCGAAGCCGCGCCCAGGGAGTGCGGGGCGGCTTCGACTCGCCGACCATGATGTAGGTGGAGCCGCGCTCGCGGGCGACCCGCGCCACCGCGGCGACGACGTCGTCGTGCTCCTCGATCAGGAAGCTCGCGCCGAGCACCGAGACGAGCTGGCGCAGCGCCGTCACCTGGCGCTCGACCTCGCCCTCGATCAGGAGCCCCGGCGGCTTTACCCAGAGGACGTCGAGGTCGGTGCCGAGCCGCTGCGCCGAGCGCCAGGCGCGGCGGACCAGCCGCTGCGAGCTGGCCTGCGGGCGGACCAGCGCCAGCAGCCGCTCGCCGACCGCCTTCGGCACCTCGCTGGCGACCCGCTCCTCGGCGCTCCGCGTCCCCACCGTCTCCACTTCGCCGAGCACCAACCGCTTCGACTCGACCTCCTCGGCGACCTGCCGCAGGCTGACCTCGCGCAGCGCCGCCAGGTTCTCGATCTTGAAGAAGTTGTTGAGCGCCGCCTCGACGTTCTCGCCGGGGTAGACCTTGCCGGCGCGCAGCCGCCCGATCAGCGCCTCCGGGGTGAGGTCGATGAGGACGACCTCGTCGGCGCCGGCAAGGACCGAGTCGGGGACGGTCTCCCGCACCCGCACCCCGGTCAGCTCGGCGACCTGGTCGTTCAACGACTCGAGGTGCTGGACGTTGACGGTCGAGAAGACGTCGATCCCGGCGGCGATCACCTCGGCGATGTCCTCGAAGCGCTTCTCGTGCTCGAGCCCGGGCGGATTGGTGTGGGCGAGCTCGTCGATCAACGCCACTTCCGGCGCCCGCTCGAGCAGCCCCGGCAGGTCCATCTCAGCAACCTCGGCACCGCCGCGGATCGCGACGCTGCGCCGCGGCACCAGCTCGAGGCCGCGCGCCTGGGCGCTGGTCTCCGGGCGGTCGTGGGGCTCGAGGTAGCCGATCACGACGTCGCGGCCGGCAGCCGCCTCGGCGTGGCCCTCCTGCAGCATCCGGTAGGTCTTGCCGACCCCCGCCGCCATCCCGAGGAAGACCTTGTAGCGGCCGCGGCCGCCGGGCCCGTCGCGGGCCTCCTGCTGCCGCGCCGCCACCGCCGCCACCTCAAGCTCCGAGCAGGTTGTGGACGACGAGGTCGATCAGCTTGATCCCGACGAAGGGCACGATCAGGCCGCCGAGGCCGTAGATCAGGATGTTGCGGCGGAGCAGCGCCGTGGCGCCGATCGGCCGGTAGCGGACGCCGCGCAGCGAGAGCGGGATCAGCAGCGGGATGATCAGCGCGTTGAAGATGACCGCTGAGAGGATCGCCGACTCCGGCGTCCCCAGTGACATCACGTTGAGCGAGCTGAGCGGGCCCTTTTCGCCCGCCGCCGCCCAGGTCGAGACGAACATCGCCGGCAGGATCGCGAAGTACTTGGCGACGTCGTTGGCGATCGAGAAGGTGGTGAGGGCGCCGCGAGTGATCAGCAGCTGCTTGCCGACCTCGACGATCTCGATCAGCTTCGTCGGGTTGGAGTCGAGGTCGACCATGTTGCCGGCCTCGCGCGCCGCCTGGGTGCCGGTGTTCATCGCCACTCCCACGTCGGCCTGGGCGAGGGCCGGGGCATCGTTGGTGCCGTCGCCGGTCATCGCGATCAGGCGCCCGTCGGCCTGCTGCTCCCTGATCAGCTCGAGCTTGCGCTCGGGGGTCGCTTCGGCAAGGAAGTCGTCGACGCCGGCCTCCTCGGCGATTTTCGCCGCGGTCAGCTTGTTGTCGCCGGTGACCATGATGGTCCGGATCCCCATCGCCCGCAGCTGGTCGAAGCGAGCCTTCATCCCCTCCTTGACGATGTCTTTGAGGTAGATGACGCCAAGCACCCGCTCGTTGCGGGCGACCGCCAGCGGGGTGCCGCCCTCGCGGCCGATCCGGTCGAGCTCGCCGCGCAGCTCCTCGGGCGCGCGACCGCCTTCGGCGGCGATCCAGCTGGCGATCGCGTCGCCCGCCCCCTTGCGCAGCCGAGTGCCGTCGAAGTCGACGCCGCTCATCCGCGTCTCGGCGCTGAAGGGGACGAACTCGGGCTCGTGCCCGGCGAAGTCGTGCTCGCGGATCCCATAGGTCTTGGCGAGGACGACGATCGAGCGGCCCTCCGGGGTCTCGTCGGCGAGCGAGGACATCTGCGCCGCCTCGGCCAGCTCCTCCACCGGCACCCCCGGCATCGGCATGAATTCGACCGCCTCGCGGTTGCCGAGCGTGATCGTCCCCGTCTTGTCGAGGAGGAGGACGTCGCAGTCGCCGGAGGCCTCAACGGCCCGGCCGGAGAGGGCGAGGACGTTGCGGCGGACGAGGCGGTCCATGCCGGCGATCCCGATCGCCGAGAGCAGCGCCCCGATCGTGGTCGGAATCAGCGCCACGAGCAGCGCGATCAGCGTCGTCTCCGAGAGTTCGGTCCTGGCGAAGAGCGCGAACGGCCGCAGGCTGACGATGACGATGATGAAGACCAGGGTCAGCCCGGCGAGGAGGATCCCGAGCGCGATCTCGTTCGGGGTCTTGCGCCGGGAGGCGCCCTCGACCAGGGAGATCATGCGGTCGAGGAAGGAGCCGCCCGGCTCCTGGGTTATCTCGACGACGATCCGGTCGGAGAGGACCCTGGTGCCGCCGGTGACCGCCGAGCGGTCGCCGCCGGCCTCGCGGATCACCGGCGCCGACTCGCCGGTGATCGCCGACTCGTCGACCGAGGCGATCCCCTCGACCACGGTGCCGTCGCCGGGGATCGTCTCCCCCGCCTCGACTACGACCACGTCGCCGCGAACCAGCTCAGAGGCCGCCCTCTCACCACCGTCGACCAGCCGCGCCGTCGTCTCGCTGCGCATCGCCCGCAGGCTCGCCGCCTGGGCGCGGCCGCGGCCCTCGGCGAGCGCCTCGGCGAGGTTGGCGAAGACGACCGTGAGCCAGAGCCAGATGGTGACGGTGAAGGCGAACCAGGCGGGCTCATGGCCGCCGCCGAGCGGCTTGTCGCCGAAGGCCTGGAGCAGCCAGCCGAAGGTGGTGATCGCCGCCCCGACCTCGACCACGAACATCACCGGGTTGCGGACCTGGACCCGGGGGTCGAGCTTGACCACCGACTCCCACAGCGCCGGCCGCAGAACCTCCCAGTCGAGGAGCGAGCGGGCCTTGTTGCGCTCGGTGCCGGTCTGGGTCGGCTGAGGGTCGGGCTCGGGCAGGCGCTCCGGCTCGCGCTGCGGGACGGTGGCGGTGGTGTCGGTCATTCGAGAGGCGCCGCTTCTTCGAGCGTGATGTTCAGTTCGAGCACGTTCACTCCGGGCTCGCCGAGGACCCCGAGCGAGCGGCCGTCGGTGCTGGCGGCGACAAGGTCTTCGACTCGGGAGAGCGGCAGGCGGCGGACGGCAGCGACCCGGTGGGCCTGGATCCGCGCATTGGCTTCGGAGATGTCGGGGTCGACCCCGGAGCCCGACTCGGTCACGGCGTCGACGGGGACGTCTTCGCGGGTCAGCGAGCGGTCGTAGGGCTTGTTGAGCGTGACGTATTCGCGCAGCGCTTTGCGGATTTCTTCGCGCCCTTCCCTGCTGTTCGGGCCAGAGTTGCCGAAGAAGGTGACGTCGCCCGAGTATTCGGTCGCCGAGGGGCGCCCGTGGAAGTAACCCTTGCCCTTGAATTCCTGGCCGATCAGG
>DASXFL010000158.1:0-11119 GCA_036489595.1 Solirubrobacterales bacterium | reverse complement strand
CTGGTCGAGATCCTGCGCTGGGCGGCGGCGGAGGGGGTTCCTGTAGGGATGGTCGGCTCCGGATCGAACCTGCTGATTGCGGATGACGGCTTCCACGGCATCGCGATCAAGCTCGACGGCGCGCTCGCCGCAATCGAGCGCGACGGCGAGACTCTGCTCTGCGGCGGCGGCGCCCGCCTGCCCTCGGCGGCGGCGAAAGCAGCCGGCTGGGGACTCTCCGGGCTCGAGTTCGGGATCAACATCCCCGGCACCGCCGGTGGGGCGGTGCGGATGAACGCCAACGCCTACGGAGGACAGCTCGCCCACGTGCTCGAGTGGGTCGACGTCGCGACCGCGGCCGGGGTCGACCGCCGCGCCCCGGACGAGCTCGGCTTCTCCTACCGGCGCTCGAGCCTCGGCGAGGGGGAAGTCGTCGCCCGCGCCAGCTTCCACCTCATCCCGGCCGACCCCGACCAGGTCCGGGCAACGCTCGCTTCGATGCGCGACCGCCGTCGCGAAGCGCAGCCTTCGGGGATCAAGACCTTCGGCTCGACCTTCAAGAACCCCGACGACCCCAGCGCCGACGGGCGCTCGGCGGGCCAGCTGCTCGAGGCCGCCGGCTGCCGCGGCCTGCGGGTCGGCGGTGCGCGCTTCTCCGAGAAGCACGCGAACTTCGTCGAGAACGAGGGGGACGCGACCACCGCCGACGTGCTGGCCCTAATGGCCGAGGGTCGGCGGCGAGTCCACGAGTGCTTCGGCGTCGAGCTGCAGCCGGAGGTCCAGGTGCTGGGCGTGGCTGAGCCGCCCGGCGGCTGGGAGCTGTGAGGCGCTTCCTCGCGGCGGCGGCAATCCTCGTCGTCGCTGCGATCGCGATCTACTGGTTCGCCATCCGCGACGAGACCGTTGCGGCGACGGTCGAGGTGCCGCGGCTGGCGGCGCAGATCGGCGAAGGGCCGGACGCGGTCCCGGTTGCCGCCGACGGCGAGGTGATCCGCTGGGGCTACCGGCCTCGGCATCTGCACCTACCGGTGCTGCCGCTGAGCGAAGCGCCGAAGGCCGGGCAGCTGCACGGGCCGGCGCTCGAACAAGCCGAAGTGCTGGGGGCGGTGCCGCCGGCGTTGCGGCGTTTCGTCGCCTCCAGCCATCATGGCGAAAGCGGGGTCGATGTCGAGCTGACCTCGGGGATCGAACTGCGCTTCGGCGACTCCTCGCAGGCCGAGCGCAAGTGGAAAGCGGCGGCGGCGGTGCTCGCCGATCACGAAGTGACGACGCTCAGTTATGTCGACCTGCATGCGCCCAGCAAACCGTCCTACGGTGGCGAAGAACACAGCCTCCCCGAATAGGCAGGTCGAGGGTTTGGCGCCGGCTTCGCGGCAGGCAGCCGTCGTCGCCGATTCGTCGCCCAGAGCGGGGAATGCATCGGGGCGGCGCTCTGGAGCGCGGTTCGCCGGATGTCTAAACTTGAGGGTGAGGGTTGCGAAACCCTCAACCCATGGTTGAGAAATCGCGCTTGCAGGATGGCTCCCGGGCGTTTGACAGACCCCCGAGAATGCCCTACGTTGAGCGCAATTTCCGCGACTGAGGCTGATGCTGCAACCCTTGAGCATCGCTGCAGGCTCGGACAGAACAAGGGCTCAACTCAAACCAAGACTTCGAAAACGGCTAGCGCTGGCCCCCCTGACTGGCGCGCTGGAGAAATCGGGAGATGGAATCCACTTACCTCGCGGTCATCAAGGTCGTCGGCGCCGGCGGCGGCGGCACGAACGCCGTCAGCCGCATGGTCGACGCCGGCATCCGCGGCGTCGAGTTCGTCGCCGTCAACACCGACGCCCAGGCGCTGCAGGCCTGCGACGCCGACATCAAGCTCTCGATCGGGCAGGAGCTGACCCGGGGCCTCGGCGCCGGCGGCAACCCCGAGGTCGGAGCGGGCGCCGCGGCCGAGAGCCGCGACGAGATCAAGGAGGCGCTGAAGGGCGCCGACATGGTCTTCGTCACCGCTGGCGAGGGTGGCGGCACCGGCACCGGCTCGGCCCCGGTGATCGCCGAGATCGCCAAGGAAGAGATCGGCGCCCTGACCGTCGGCGCGGTCACCAAACCGTTCGAGTTCGAGGGCAAGCGGCGGATGCAGCAGGCGCTCGAGGGGATCGAGAAACTGCGCAACAACGTCGACACCCTGATCATCGTCCCGAACGAGAAGCTGCTGCAGGCGGTCGAGCGCCGCACCTCCGTGCTCGACGCCTTCCGCCAGGCCGACGACATCCTGCGCCAGGGCGTCCAGGGGATCACCGACCTGATCACGATCCCGGGCCTGATCAACCTCGACTTCGCCGACGTGCGGACGATCATGCGCGACGCCGGCTCGGCGCTGATGGGAGTCGGCACCGCCTCGGGCGAGAAACGCGCCCTCGACGCCGCCAAACTGGCGATCACCTCGCCGCTGATCGAGGAGTCGATCAAAGGCGCGACCGGGATGCTGCTGAACATCACCGGGCCGGAAGACCTCGGGCTGTTCGAGGTCAACGAGGCCGCCCAGCTGGTGCAGGCCGAGGCCGACGACAACGCCAACATCATCTTCGGCTCGGTGGTCGACCAGTCGATGCGGGACGAGATCCGGGTGACCGTGATCGCGACCGGGTTCGAAGGGTTCGAGCTGCTGGCGCGCTCGCCGCAAAGGGTCCGCCGCCGTTACGAGTCGCGGCCTCGGGTGGATGCGGAGGATCGGGACATTCGGAAACTTCGGGTCAGCGATGACGACATCGACGTGCCGGGATTCCTCAAAGACTAGGTAGGCGTTAGGGCCGCCGGGGCCCCTCCCGAGGCTGCTTCGCAGGAGTTCCTGGGGAGGGTCCCCCGGCGGCCCTCGCCGATCCAGCCGTTGCTGCTCCTTGAGCTTGCGCGGGACGGATACGCTGCGGCTATGGCCGAGGCGACCGCGCTCAGGACGACGCAGCTGCACCAAGCTTGTCTCGAGCTTGGTGCGAAGCTCGTTCCGTTTGCCGGGTGGGAGCTTCCGGTGACGTTCGAGGGGGTGAAGGAGGAGCACACCGCGGTGCGGACGCACGCGGGGATGTTCGACGTTTCGCACATGGGCGAGGTCGAGGTGGAGGGGCCCGGGGCGTTGCGGCTCCTGCAGCGGGCCGTCTCCAACGACGTCGCGAAGGTCGAGATCGGCGGAGCGCAGTACCAGCTGCTCTGCAACGAGGACGGCGGTGTCATCGATGACCTCTTCCTCTACCGGCCCGGGCACGATCGCTACCTGGTGGTGACGAACGCGGCCAACCATGAGACGGATCTGGCGCAGTTGGGGCGGGTTTCGCGTGGGTTCGACGTCGCGGTGCGGGACGTGGCCGATCGCTACGCGATGCTGGCGGTGCAGGGGCCGCACGCGCGCGCCGTGGTCGAGCGGACGCTGGGCGTCTCGCTGCCGCCGCGGATGCACGTCGGCGCGGTCCACATCGGCCGCCGGCCGGCGCTCGCCTGTGGCACCGGCTACACCGGCGAGGACGGGGTCGAGCTGCTGATCGACCCCGAGGTCGCGGTGCCGGTCTGGGCGGAGCTGCTCGAGGCGGGGATCGTCCCCTGCGGGCTCGGCGCCCGCGACACCCTGCGGCTCGAGGTCTGCTTCCCGCTCCACGGCAACGAGCTGAGCAGCGAGCGCAACCCGATCGAGGCCGGGCTCGGCTGGGCCTGCAAGGAGGAGACCGGCTTCGTCGGCGCCGAGGCGGTCGCCCGCGCCCGCGCCGAGGGCACGCCGGAGAAGCTGGCCCCCTTCCTGATCGAGGGTGCCGGGATCCCGCGTGCCGGCAACCCGGTCCTCGCCGGCGGCGAGGAGGCCGGGACCGTGACCAGCGGCACCTTCGCGCCCTCGCTCGGGCAGGGCGCCGGCATGGCCTACGTCCGCAGCGACCTCGCCGAGCCGGGCACCGAGATCGAGATCGACGTCCGCGGCAAGCGCCGCGCCGCCCGCATCGTCGCCAAACCCCTCTACGACCCAACCAAAAGGAGCTGACCTTGGCCGAGCCGACCTACCCCGACGAGCTGCGCTACCACGAGGAGCACGACTGGGCGCGGATCGAGGGCGACGAAGCTACCTTCGGCATTACCTGGTACGCGCAGGACTCGCTCGGCGAGGTCGTCTTCTACGAGCCGCCCGAGGTCGGAGCGACGGTGCAGAAAGACTCGAGCTACGCCGAGGTGGAGTCGGTGAAGGCGGTATCCGACGTGATCGCGCCGCTCTCGGGCGAGGTGACCGCGGTCAACGACGCGCTCGTCGACGCGCCCGAGAAGATCAATGAGGACCCCTACGGCGACGGTTGGCTGATCAAGGTGAAGCTGACCTCGCCGGAGGAGGCCGGGGCGCTTCTCGGCGCTGGGGAATACCGCAAGCTGGTCGAAAATCAGTGAGAGAGCCGGGCCGGTCGCTTCCCTAGCCTTAGCGACGTGAGCCGTTACACGTCCGCCACCCCCGAGGACCGCGCCGCGATGCTGGCGGCGATCGGCGTCGACTCGGTCGACGAGCTGTTCGCCCAGATCCCGGCTGAGCTGCGGCTCGGGCGCGAGCTGAGGCTGCCGGCGGGAAAGAGCGAGTCGGAGGTCTACGAGCTGCTGGCCGGTCTGGCCGAGCGCAACACCGACGCCGAAGCGGAGGTGAGCTTCCTCGGCGCGGGGATGTACGACCACTACGTGCCGGCGATCGTCGACGCGATCACCAGCCGCTCGGAGTTCCTCACTCCCTACACGCCCTACCAGCCGGAGATCTCGCAGGGCGGGTTGCAGGTGATGTTCGAGTTCCAGACCGCGATGTCGGAGCTGACCGGCCTGCCGGTCTCCAACGCCGGTCTCTACGAGGGACCGTCCTCGGTCGCCTCGGCAGGCTACCTGGCGATCGGCGCGACCGGGCGGCGGCGCTTCGTCGTCTCCCGCGGCCTCCACCCGCATAGCCGCGAGACCCTGGCGACTTACTCGGCCGGGTTCGGGGCAGAGGTGGTCGAGGTCGGGCTCGAGGGCGGGTTGACCGACGCGGCGGCGCTGGCGCAGGCGGTCGACGGCGAGACCGCCGCCGTCTTCCTCCAGAACCCGAACTTCCTCGGCGCGGTCGAGGACGTGGCGGCGCTCGGCGCCGCGGCGAAGGAGCACGGGGCGCTGCTGGTGGTCGCCTGCGACCCGATGACCCTCGGGATCCTGAAGCCGCCCGGCGAGTGCGGCGCCGACATCGCCCTCGGCGAGGGCCAGCCGCTCGGCAACCGGCTCGATTTCGGCGGCCCCTCGTTCGGCTTCTTCTGCGCGACCGCGGAGCAGATCCGGCGGATGCCTGGGCGGATCGCCGGCGAGACCGAGGACGTCGACGGCCGCCGCGGCTTCGTCCTGGCGCTGCAGACGCGCGAGCAGCACATCCGCCGCGAGAAGGCGACCAACAACATCTGCACCGCGCAGGCGCTGAACGCGCTCGCCGCGATGGTCCACCTCGCCTGGCTCGGTCGCGAGGGCTTCCGCGAGCTCGGCGAGCTGCTGGTGCGGCGGACCGCCTACGCCCGTCGGCGACTGGTCGCGGTCGAGGGGGTCGAGCCGATTCACGAGGCGCCGGTGGTGCGCGAGCTCGCGGTGCGGCTCGACGCCCCGGTTCACGCGGTCTTGGAGCGCTGCGCGGAGCGAGGCGTTGCCGCCGGCTACCCGCTCGGCCGCGAGTACCCCGAGTACGAGGACGGCCTCTTGGTCGCGATCACCGAGCGGCGGACGCCGGCGCAGATCGACGCCCTGGCCGAGGCGCTCGGCGCAGCGATCGCGGCGGAGCGGCAGGGAGTCGCCGCATGACACTGACCGAGGCGCCGATGCAGCGCGAACGGGCGCGGACGATCTACGAGAAGTCGAAGCCCGGGCGGCGCGCCGCGGTCCTCCCCGAGGCCGGCGTGCCCGAGGTACCGATCGAGGAGCTGATCCCGCCGGGGCTCCTGCGCTCCGAGCCGCCGGCGCTGCCGGAGATCGCCGAGCCGGAGATCGTCCGCCACTACAACCGGCTGAGCCGCCGCAACTTCGACCTCGACAGCGGCTTCTACCCGCTCGGCTCGTGCACGATGAAGCACAACCCGCGGCTCAACGAGCGGGTGGCGGCGCTACCCGGCCATGCCCGGCTGCACCCGGCCCAGGAGCCGCGGCGGGCGCAGGGCGCGCTCGAGCTGATGTGGCTGTTGCAGGAGAGCCTGGCCGAGATCTGTGGCCTGCCGCACGTCTCGCTGCAGCCGAGCGCCGGCTCCCACGGCGAGCTAGCCGGCCTGCTGCTGACCCGCGCCTACCACGCCGATCGTGGCGAAGAGCGCCACAAGGTGCTGGCCCCGGACACTTCCCACGGCACCAACCCGGCCTCGGTGACGATGGCCGGTTACGAGGTGGTCAAAGTCGCGACCAACCCGCGCGGCGGCGTTGCGATCGACGACCTGCGGGCGAAGCTGGCCGAGAACGAGGGCGACGTTGCCTGCCTGATGCTGACCAACCCCAACACCCTCGGCCTCTTCGACGAGAACATCGCCGAGATCGCCTCGCTGATCCACGCCGCCGGCGGCACCCTCTACTACGACGGCGCCAACCTGAACGCGGTGATGGGCCACTCGCGGCCCGGCGACATGGGCTTCGACATCGTCCACGTCAACCTCCACAAGTCCTTCAGCCAGCCGCACGGCGGCGGCGGTCCGGGGGCGGGCCCGATCGCGGTCTCGGAGCGGATCGAGCCCTACCTGCCGCGGCCGCAGGTGGTCCGCCGCGAGGGCTCCAACGGCCATGGCCCGCGCTTCGACCTCGATTTCGAGCGACCGCGGTCGATCGGGCGGCTGCGCGGCTTCCAGGGCAACTTCGGTGTCTTCGTCCGCTCCTACGCCTACATCCTCAGCCTCGGCGCCGACGGCCTGGCCGAGGCCTCGGAGACGGCTGTCCTGAACGCCAACTACCTGAAGGCGAGGCTGGCCGAGGGGCGGGCCGGCGAGCGCCTCCCGGTCGCCTTCGACCGCCACTGCATGCACGAGTTCGTGCTCTCCGGCAAGCCGATGAAACGCGAGCTCGGTCTCGCCACCCTCGACCTCGCCAAGCGCCTGCTCGACTTCGGTTTCCACCCGCCGACCGTCTACTTCCCGCTGCTCGTGGACGAGGCGCTGATGGTCGAGCCGACCGAGACCGAGACGAAGGAGAGCCTCGACGCCTTCGCCGACGCGGTCGAGGAGATCCTGACCGAGGCAGAGCGCGACCCCGAGCTGGCGAAGAACGCGCCCTACACGACTCCGGTCCGCCGCCTCGACGAGGTGCGGGCGACCCGTCGCCCGGTTGTCCGCCAGCCGCGCGGCGCTCCCCGGACCGACGGACGCTGAGCCGGTGGGTGGCGTGGGGCCGCGCCCGCGGGTCGCGACCGAGGCGGACCTGCCGGCGATCGCCGAGGCGCTCTCCCGCGCCTTTGAGCGCGACCCGGTCTGGGGCTGGGGCTTCGAAGACGCCGACCCCGAGCGCAAGCGGGCTGCGCTGCGGGCGATCTTCGGCTTCTGTGCCGAGGCTGCGCTCGGCTACGGCTGGGTGCGGATCACCGCCGGCGCCGAGGCGGTGGCGCTCTGGATTCCGCCCGGCGAGGAGGAGATGCCGCCGGCCGCGGCCGAGCGAGTGCCGGAGTTGATCGAGGAGTGGTGCGGGCCGCTGTCGGCGCCCCGGGTGAGCGCTCTGATGGCCGCCTTCGAGCGCACCCACCCGACCGGGCCGCCGCACTTCTACCTCAGCCTGCTCGCGACCCACCCCGATCGCGCCGGTCACGGCTTCGGCATGGGCCTACTCGCCGCCTGCCTCGAGCAGATCGACTGCGCCGGCGCTCCCGCCTACCTCGAGTCCTCGAACCCGGTGAACGTCCGCCGCTACGAACGCCTCGGCTTCCGCCCGCTGCGCGAGGTCGAGCTGGTGCCGGGCATCGGCGGCACCCAGATGTGGCGTGAGCCCAGCGGTGCAGCCGCCTAGGCCGGCGCTCTAGAGCTCGGGCAGGTCCTGCTCGAGCTCGAGCACAGGCGCGAAGAGGTCGCCGTGGTCTTCGATCCGCTCGAGCACCTCGCCAGCCTCGAAGACGAGGCCCGAGCCGTCGCCGGAGTCGGCGGCGGCTTCGACCTCTCTCCAGGTGACCGGCGTCGAGGCGGTGGGGCGTTGGCGAGCGCGCAGGCTGTAGACCGCGATCGTCGTTTTGCGCTCGTGGTTCTGAGACCAGTCGACGAAGACCTTGCCTCCGCGTTCGACCTTTTTCATCTTCGAGACGACCAGGTCGGGGGTCTGCTTTTCGAGCAGCTGGGCGATCGCTTTGGCGAACGGTTTGGTGACCTCGTAGCGGGCCTTGCCGTTGAGTGGGACGTAGACCTGGAGGCCCTTCGAGCCTGAGGTCTTGGGGAACGACTCGACGCCGAAGTGGCCGAACATCTCGCGCAGGCGGAGGGCGACGCGGCAGCAGTCGACGACGTCGGCGGGCGGTCCCGGGTCGAGGTCGAAGGCGAGCACGGTGGGCCGTTTCGGCGCCCGCGACCTCGAGAGCGAGGGATGGAGCTCGACCGCGGCGAGCTGCGCGAACCAGATCAGGGTCGGGAGGCCGTCGCAGACGCAGAAGTCGATCTTCCCCGTCTCGGCCTCGACCGGGGTGGTCTTCACCCATTTCGGCCGGTGCTTCGGGCAGCGCTTCTCGAAGAAGGCGGCGTCGAGGTCTTCGACCCCTTCCGGGAAGCGGCGGAGGGTGACGGCGCGGCCGTCGAGGTGGGGCACCATTGCCGGCGCCACCTTGGCGTAGTAGTCGACGACCTCGCCCTTGGTGAAGCCGGCCTGCGGATAGAGGACCTTGTCGAGGTTGGTGAGGCTCAGCTCACGCCCGTCGACCTCGACCACCCGGTTTTCGGCCACGGCCTATTTCGATTTCGCTTTGGCGCGCGAGCTTTTAGATTTCGATTTGGGCTTCGATTTCGCTTTGCTCGTTTCCGGCGCGCTCTTGCGTTTCTTCGGGGCTTTTGCCGCGGCGATGCTTTCTTCCAGCGCCGCCATCAAATCGGGGGCCTTGGTCGGCTCCGGCTCCTCGGTCTCCGGGGCGACGATCTCCTTGCCTTCGGCCTTGGTTTCGATCAGCTGCAGCAGCTGCTCGCGGTACTCGTCGCGGTAGCTGGCCGGCTCGAACTCGGTGCTGAGGCTGTCGATCAGCTTCTCCGCCATCTCCTGCTCCTTCTTCGCCACCTTCGGCTTTTTCTGCGGCAGGGCGTCGTCGAGCTCGGAGGCCGGGACGACCTCGTCGGCGAAGCGCATCGTGGTCAGGGTGAGGACCCCGCTCGAGGCGCGGACCGCGGCCAGGTGCTCTTTGTTGCGGAAGACGAAGCGGGCGATCGCCGCCTTGCCCGAGGATTCCATCGCCGCGGCGAGCAACGAATACGCCTTCTCGGCGCCGTCGGCGGGGCCGAGGTAGTAAGGGCTGTCGAAGTACATCGGGTCGATTTCCTCAATGTCGACGAAGTCTTGGACCTCGATCGCCCGCGTCTTCTCCGGCGCCAGCGCTCCGATCTCGTCTTTGGTCAGCGGCACGTAGCGGCCGGGGGTGATCTCGAAGGCTTTGATGATCTCGTCGTAGGGGACCTCATCGTCGGTTCCCTCGGCGAAGCGGCGGTGCTTGATCCGGGCGCTGTCGGACTCGCGGATCTCGCGCAGGGCGATGTTGCGCCTGGCGACCGCGCTGTAGAGGCGGACGGGGACGTTGAGGAGGCCGAAGCTGATCGATCCGGACCAGATTGCTCTCGCCATCTCGCGATTGTCCCAGGGGCGCCGCCAATTGGAAAGCGGCCGCGCCGTCGAGCAGGCGATCTTGCGTGGTGCAGGGGGTATTGCGGCGGCAGGAGGGGCCGAGCCGGCGCCGTGGGGTGGCCTCAGCCGTGACCGCGGTCCGGCGGGGCAACGGAGCAGCACCAGCCCTCGACCCGCGGGAAGGCCCCGGCGGTCGGCGCAAACGCCTCGGCGATGCCGCTGACCGCCTTGCCCTCGACCGGGCGGGTCGGCAGGAAGAGCCACTCGTCGAAGCGTGGCCAGGCGACGAGGAGGCGGCCGCCGCTCGGCGCCCAGGCGAGCTCGCGCAGCCGGCCGCGGATGGCGAGTAGCCGTACCGGGGGGCGGTGGCGGAGGTCGTAGAGGACCAGCTCGCTGCGCGGGGCGCCGGCGACCGTGCTGGCGAGCAGCACCGCGACCTTGCGGCCGCCGGGAGCGAGGGCGGCGTCGCGGACCCGCTCGCCGGCGGGGAGGTGGAAGGCACGCGGACGGCCGAGGGAGAGGTGGCCGCCGGGCGCCGCCGCGACCGGCCTCGTCCGCAGCCGCCGCGGCGAGGCTTCGAGCAGGACCTTGCCGCGGCTGCCCCATTCGAGCCACTCGATCCCCGGCAGGGCGGCGGCGCGGGCGAGCGAGCGGTCGCGCTCGGCGTCGACCACCCGCAGGGCGCCGCCGGCATCGACGTAGGCCAGCTGCGGCTTCTCGAGCGGCGACCAGCTCGGCGCCAGCGGCGCCACCGATTCGTCGAGCGGGCGGTCTTCGCTGCCGTCGCCGGCGAGGACCCTGAGTCCGCCGCCGCTGCGGAAGGCGACGAGGAAGCCGGAAGGCGACCAGCGTGGCTCGCGCACCGTCGCCGGTGCGGTCAGCGTCCAGTGCACGGTCCCGTCGGGTGCGACCGCGCTCAGCCGGCGGCCGGCCGCGGCGGCGACGTAGAGTCCGCGCGGCGACCAGCTCGCTTCGTCGTAGTCGCCGAGCCGGTGCCGCGACCCGTCGGCGCCGACCACCCACGGCCCCGCGGCGGTCTGGACCAGTAGCTGGCCGCCGCCCGGGAACCCGGTCAGGCCGGGGCGAGTGGGAGTCGGCGCGGTGGCGAAGACGTCGCCGACCCAGTTGCGGACCGAGGCGCCAGCCGGGCTCAGCAGCAGCGCCGCCAGCAGGGCGGCCATGGCGCAGGCGAGCGCGACGCGGGGGAGGGGGCGCCGGCGCGGCCGCGCGCGGCGCTCGGCGTAGGCGGCGAGGACGACCTCGAGTCCCCGGCCCTCGGCCCCAGGGTCGACCGGCACCGCCGCCTCCCGCAGCGCCCGCCCCAGGATGAGGTTGCCTTTCGACCCGCTATCCGGGTCGA
>DASXFL010000097.1:0-10339 GCA_036489595.1 Solirubrobacterales bacterium | reverse complement strand
CTCTCGCTCTCGCCCGAGTCGCCCGGGGCGGGGATCGACACCGCCACCACCTCGCTGCGGTCGGCGGCGACCGCGATCTCGCGCCAGCGCCGGGCCGCCTCGCTGCGGATGCGGTCGGTCATCCGCCGCGAGGCGACGTGGACGAGCCAGCCGGTCGGATTCTCCGGCAGCCCCCGCGCCGGCCACTGCTCGGCGGCTTCGATCATCGCCTCCTGGACCGCGTCCTCGCAGTCGGCGAAGTCGCCGAAGCGCCGCACCAGCGCGGCGAGGACCCGCGGCGCCGCTTCGCGCAGCAGGCCCTCGGTCTCCGCCGTCCCCCTCATGGCCATCTCGCCGGACCGGGCGTCAGTGCTCGATCGGCCCCATCACCTCGCGCACCTCGATCTGCTGGCGAATCGGGGCGCCGCCGGGGCCGGGGGCGGCCGAGGCGCGGGCGGCGATCTCGATCGCCCGCTCCGGTGAGTCGACGTCGATCATCCGGTAGCCGGCGAGCAGCTCCTTGGCCTCGGCGAACGGGCCGTCGGTGACGACTGGCGCGCCGCCGTCGGAGACCACGAACTTGGCCAGCTCGGGGGCGGTCAGCGCCTGCGCCTCGACCAGCTCGCCGCGCTCGCGTAGCTCCGCGTTGAGGTCCTTCTGGAAGGCGATGTGGGCTTCGACCTCCTCCGGCGTCCACTCGCCCATCAGCGGCGTGCCCTCGGGGACCCCGCCGTAGGTCTGGATCAGCATGAACTTCATCGTCTACCTCCTAGCTCGGGCACCCTCGCTCGGGCGCGTTCAGGAGTCTGTCGGAGCCGCGACGGAGATTTCGACATCGAGGCTATTCGCCGGCGGCGGTGGGCGATGCGGCCGAGCGTCCGTCGTGAACCGCCACCACGCCGACGCGATCGTCGGTTTCGTCATAGCGATAGAGCACGATCATCGATGGCCGCGGTCCGGGGACGAAGCGGATCGGCGCCCAGCGGCCGCGCAGCTCGGGTCCGGAGAGGGGGAAGGTTTCCAGCGGCCGGAGCGAGCCGGCGATTCGCGCCCAGGTGTCGGCGGGAAGGCTGAGGGCGGAGATCAGCTCCTCGACGTCCCGCTGCGCCCGCGGCGTGACGAAGACCTGAGCCACTCAGGCGAGCTCGTCGAGCGGCCTGCCTTCGCCGCGCCCAGCCTGCTTGATCCCCTCGCGGGTCCGCTCCCAGCCGCCAGGGATCCCGTCGAGGATCTCGGTGATGCGGGCCGCGTCCGGGTCGGCCTCGTCCAGCGCGGTCGATAGCAGCGAACGCGCCAGCGTTCCCTCCTGTACGTGCGTCCTCTCGGCGAGCCGGGCGAGCTTGCCGGCACGAGCGTCATCGAGGGTCACGTTGATCCGCTTCGGTCGCGCTGCCATCCGAGACCATTGTAAATAGTGGCACGGAAAAGCACGATCTGTGTACCCCGCGGGTCGTCTAGCCTGGGCCGATGGCGAGCTGGGACGACGTGCGGCGGCTGGCGCTGGCGCTGCCCGAGACCTCCGAGAAACCGATGCACGGGATGGTCTCCTGGCGGGTCCGGGACAAGCTGTTCGTCTGGGAACGGCCGCTGCGGGACAAGGAAGTGGAAGAGCTGGGGGAGGCGGCGCCGGAGGGGCCGATCCTCGGGGCCCGGGTCGAGGACCTGAGCGCCAAGGAGGCGCTGCTGGCCGACGAGCCGGAGCTCTACTTCACGACCTCTCACTTCGAGGGCTCCCCGTCGGTGCTCGTGCAGCTGGAGCGGATCGGCGAGGGGGACCTGGCGGAAATCATCGCCGAGGCGTGGCTGGCGCGGGCGCCGAAGCGGCTGGCGAAGGAGTACCTCGAGCGGCACGGGCTCGCCGGGGCGGAGTAGCGCCGGGACGGCCGCCGGCCGCGGCTAGCTTTTCTTCACCGGCCCCACCGTTAGCACCGGCTGGGTCGGTTTGGCGCAGGTTTCGAAGGGGAACGGAACCAGCCTGGAGCCGCCGGCGCCGGGCGGGGTGACGCGGAGGCCCGCGGCCATCGTCGCGTGGCAGTCGGCGGGGGAGAAGTTGCCGGCCTCGACGATCCGCAGCTGGAAGCTCGCTGAGCCGCCCGCGGCCAGGTTGACGCCACCCGCTTTCTGCCCGGCTTCCTTGGAGGCTGGTTTGCCGATCGCCTGGCCTCGCAGATTCACCGCGCTCGCCTTCGGGAAGCCCGTCAGGGTGCAGGCGGCGCCGAGGTTGGTGATCCGCAGCTTGTAAAAGACGCTGCCGGCGGCACCGTTGCCGTTGGCGTTCGGCAGCCAGACCACCAGGTTCGAGGCTTTACAGGTCGCGGCCGAAGCGGTCGCGCTACTGCCGCCGGCGCTCGCGAGCGGCGCGGCCAGGGCCAGGGCCGCGCAGCAGGCGGCGATCCCAAGGGCGAGCCTTCCGGCACGGTGGCGCATCGATGCCAACCTACTCCTCCGGCACCCGCGCCGCCAAGATCCAGGTCGAGGCTGGCGCAAGGACGCCGTCCGGCCCGTCGAACTCGGCCAGCGCCTCGCGGATCTCGCGCGCGATCTTCGTCCGAATCTCGTCGACCCGGTCGCCCCAGAGCCGCAGCACCTCGCCCGCTGGGCCGATCGCCATCGTCAGGTCGACCGCGGTGTCGAGGTCGTCGCCGAGCTTCAGCGGGATGTCGCAGCGCTGCAGCGAGACCTGCTCGAATCCGGCCAGCGTCAGCTGTTCGCTGACGACGTCGGCGTCCGCCATCGAGAAGGGGCCGGGGCCGCAGGTCGGCTCCTCGGTCTGGTCCGGATGCTCGAGGTACTGGTCGACGACGAGCTCGGCTCGATGGACCCAGTCGTTGTCGAGCTTGCGGCGCCAGACCACGGCGCAGAGGGCGCCGCCGGGGCGGAGCGCCGAGCGGATGTTGCGGAGCGCCGCGACCGGGTTGGCGAAGAACATGATCCCCATTCGCGAGAAGGCGTAGTCGTAGGGCCCGCCGAGCTCGCCGCTCTGGACGTCGACGACGCGGAACTCGACGTCGGCCCCCGCCGCCTCGCGGCTGGCAAGCTCGACGAACGGCTCGGAGACGTCGACCCCGACCGCGCCGCCGCCGGTCAGCTCGGCGAGGCGGCGGGTGGTGTCGCCCCAGCCGCAGCCGATGTCGAGCACGCGATCGCCGCGGCCGGGCGGGTGGGCGGCGATCGCCGCCTCGCTGTGGGCGCCGTTGCCCTGGCTGATGATCGGCCGGAAGCGGACGAAGCGCTCGAACAGCGGCCCGCTCCAGGCCTCGATCGCCTCTGCGTTGGCGCTCGCGATTTCGACCATCGCTACTCCTCCTCGATCTCGCGGTAGCCCGAGCAGAGCACCCGCATCCAGGCGATTCGCCCGCCCTCGCCCTCGCTGAGGTAGGCCTGCTGCTCAACCCGGAAGAGGCCTTCGGGGTTGCGAATCCGGAACCGGTAGGCGACCCGCTCGCGGTCGGCAAAGGCGTCGGTTTCGAGCTTCTCCAGCGCCTCGATCCGGTCCGAGTCTTCGAACCACACCCGGAGGACGCCGGCGACGATCTGCTCGGGATCGCTCTGCTCCCAGAACTTCCGCGGGGTGAGGGCGCGGAAGTCGACCTGGGGCGCGAACAGGGCCGCGACCCGGTCGAAGTCCTTCGCCGCCAGCGCCTGCGCGAACTCGGCCCCGAGCGTCGTCGTCTCGGTCATCGCCGAGGCCGAGGAGGCGGCGGCTAGGCCGCCGCCTCCTCGGGGTCGGGTCGGACGATCACGGTGTCGGCCACCGCGATGACCTCGGTCGCCGGCATGCCGACGCGCTCGGCGTGGTCGCGGAGCGCCTCCGGGCTCGAGGCCTCGTAGATGCAGACGGTGCCGATGGTCCCGTCCTCCTCGGCGAGCGCGTAGCTGCGGATCCAGCGGATGTCGTCGGGCATCTCCTCGTCCCCGATCCGGGCCGATTTCTCGCCCGCCGCCTGCAGCTCTTCCGGCGAGCGCCAGCCGTTGCGGCGAAGAATCACGTACGTATCCATTTCTGCTCCTCCTCGGAACTCGTTAGATCGACTCTACGTCCCCGCATACGGGTGTCAACCCGGTTCCGTTCGGCCCGCCGTGCGTCCTCGACCGCCCAGGCGAGCCGCTCCACCAGCAGCCGCCCGGAGTGCTCGGACTGCAGATGGGCCGGGACCAGCTGCTCGGTGTAGACGACCTCGCCGGCGCCCTCACTGGAGTCCGTGACGATCAGTATCTGCGGCATCTCACCCCTCCTCTCGATATCTGCGGCCGAGGGTGGCGCGCCAAGCTTCAGCCCAAGTGAAGCGGCGGTAAAACCGGAGCGCCGGCTCGCGGCTGCCGCCACATCGCCCACATCGTCGGGCCGCGGCGTGAGAGCTTCAGCTCGCCCGTCACCCGGAACCCGTGGCGGGCGTAGAAGGCGATGTTCGACTCCTTCGAGGACTCGAGGTAGGCGGGGACGCCGTCGCTTTCGCAGATCTCGAGGATCGGCTGCAGCAGGCGCGAGCCGAGCCCCTGGCCTTGACGCTCCGGCTCGACCCCGAGCGAGGCGAGGTAGAAGTGCGGCGGCCGCGGCGGGTGCTTGCGCTCGAGGCCGAGCAGGCCGTTGGCGACGGCCGCCGCCCGCGGCCAGTGGCGCGGGTGGGCGAAGGCGCGGGAGATCTTCAGGTCCTGGAGGGCCGTCGTCTTCCAGTTGCCGGGTAGCGCCCAGACCGCAGCCCCATGGCGCTCGGGATCGACGTAGACGGCCCCTTCGCCCTGGTGGAAGTCGAAGTAGCAGCGGAAGAAGTGGCGGATCACAGTGGCGCGATGGCGCTCGCGCGGCGCCGCCCATTCGGTCACCGGGTCGTCCATGAAGGCGGCCGTCAACGCCGCCGCGACCCGCTCGCGGTCGCCCGCCCCCGCAGGCGTTACTTCGCCCCCCGCCACGGCACAAGCCTACCGCGGCTGTAGAAAGGTCCAGAAGCCGCCGCCGCGGCGCCCCCGGCGCCCCGGGGGCGACGGGATGATGGGCTCGGTGACCACCGAGGCGACCGAGGCGCTGCTCGAGGACCTACGGCAGATGGCGCGGATCCGCGCCTTCGAGACGCGGGTCGCGCGGCAGTTCCGCGAGGGCAACATCCCCGGCTTCGTCCACGTCTCGATCGGCCAGGAGGCGGTCGCCCGCGGCGTCTGCTCCGCCCTCGGCGAGCACGACTACATCACCACCACCCACCGCGGCCACGGCCACTGCCTCGCCAAGGGGGCCGACCCGGTGGCGATGATGGCCGAGCTCTTCGGCCGCGCCACCGGCACCTGCCACGGCAAGGGCGGCTCGATGCACATCGCTGATCCCCGCTTCGGGATCCTCGGCGCCAACGGGATCGTCGCCGCTGGGCTGCCGATCGCGGTCGGCGCCGCCCTCGCGGCGCGGCGGCGGGGGAGCGGTGCGGTCGCCGTCGCCTTCGCCGGTGAGGGCGCGGTCAACGGTGGTCCCTTCCACGAAGCGCTGACCCTGGCGGCACTGTGGGAGGCGCCGGTCGTCTTCGCGATCGAGAACAACCAGTTCTCCGAGTTCACCCGCAGCGAGGAGATCTGGCGCGGCGCCTCGCTGGTCCAGCGGGCGCTCGACTACGGTCTGGCCGGGGCGGAGCGGGTCGATGGCAACGACGTCGCCGCGGTGCGGGCGGCGAGCGAGCGCGCGGTGGCGGCGGCGCGGGCGGGGCGGGGTTCGTCGCTGATCGAGGCGATGACCTACCGCGTCCACGGCCACTACGAGGGTGACGCCACCCCCTACCGCGACGAGGAGGAGCTCCGCCAGTGGCTCGACCGCGACCCGCTCGAGCTGGCGCGGCGGGCGCTGGACGAGCAGGGGCGCGGGAAGGAGGCCGCCGCCGTGATCGCCGCCGCCGCGGAGGAGATGGACCGCGCCGTCGAGCAGGGCCTCGCCGCCGACTACCCGGCGGCGGCGGCGCTGCTCGAGGACGTCTATGCCTCCTGAGGCCGCCGAGAAGCGCCCGCCCCGCTACATCGACGGCATCCGCCGGGCGCTGGCGGAGGAGATGGAGGGCGACGAGGACGTCGTCGTGATGGGCGTCGACGTCGGCGCCGGCGGTGGCGTCTACGGTGCCACCAAGGGGCTGTTCGATCGCTTCGGGCCCGAGCGGGTGATCGACTCGCCGATCGCCGAGGCGGGCCTGCTCGGCGCCGCGGTCGGGGCGGCGATGGCGGGCCTGCGCCCGGTCGCCGAGATCATGTACATGGACTTCCTCACCGTCTGCCTCGACCCGATCGTCAACCAGGCGGCGAAGCTCCGCTACATGACCGGCGGCGGAGTCGAGATCCCGATCGTCTTCCGCACCCAGACCGGCGGCGGCCGCTCCAGCGGCGCCCAGCACTCGCAGAGCCTCGAGGGCATGGTCGCCCACGTCCCCGGGCTCAAGGTCTACCTGCCCGCCGACGCCCGCGACGCCGAGGACCTGCTGCGGGCGGCGATCGCCGACGACGGCCCGGTCGTCTTCGTCGAGAACCGCCGCCTCTACAACCGTCCCGACCCCGACTACGAGCGCGACTCGCTGCCGCCGGGGAGGGCGCGGGTCGTGCGCGAGGGCGCTGACCTGACCCTGATCGCCTGGGGGCGGATGGTCGGTGAGGCGGCGCGCGCCTGCGAGGAGGAGCTGGGCGACCTCTCGGTCGAGCTGATCGACATGCGGACCCTGGTCCCGCTCGACCTCGACACCGCCGCCGCCAGCGTCGCCCGCACCGGCCGCGCCCTCGTCGTCCACGAGGCGGTCGAGTCCTTCGGTCCCGGCGCCGAGATCGCGATGCGCCTGACCGAACGCCTGCTGTTCGAGATCGAGGGCCCGATCCGCCGCCTCGGTGCCGTCACCGCCCCGACCCCCTACAGCCCGCCGCTCGAGGCCGGGGCGCTCCCCGACGCCGCCTCGATCGCCGCCGCCGTCCGCGAGCTGCTGACGATCTAGAGCCCCTTTTGATCAGCCGCCGATCGCGCTCATCGTCCGTGCCGGCTGGCGGAAGCCGGGCTCGGAGATGCGGTGCTTCAGCTCCTTGCGCCAGACCGCCGCGCGGATCGTCCGCTCGAGCACGGCGTCGTCCTCGCTCGCGCGCAGGGTCTTGCGCAGGTCGGTCTCGTGGAGGCTGAAGAGGCAGGTGCGGAGCTTGCCGTCGGCGGTCAGACGGATGCGGTTGCAGTCGGCGCAGAACGGTTCCGAGACTGGGTTGACGAAGCCGATCTGGCCGGCGCCGTCGCGGAAGCGGTAGCTGCGGGCGGTCGCGTGCGGCTCGCGGGGCATCTCCTCGAGCGGGTGCTCGCGCTCGATCGCCTCCCGGATCTCGGCCCCCGAGAGAACGCTGTCGGGCTCCCAGGCGTGGTCGGCGTCGAGCGGCATGAACTCGATGAAGCGGACCTCGTAGGGGCGGCGGCGGGCGAGCTCGGCGAAGGGCAGGACCTCCTCCTCGGTGAAGCCGCGGATCGCGACGCAGTTGATCTTGATCGGGTGCAGCTGCGGGTAGGCCTCGGCCGCCCGCAGCGAGGAGAGCACCCGGTCGAGGGCGTCGCGGCGGGTCAGCTGCTCGAAGCGGTGCCGGACCAGCGAGTCGAGCGAGACGTTGATCCGCCGCAGCCCGGCCGCCGCCAGCTCGGGCAGCTGACGCTCGAGCAGGTAGCCGTTGGTGGTGAGGGAGACGTCCTCGAGGCCGGGGATCGGCGCCAGCCGTGCCAGCAGCTGGGGGAATTCGCGGCGGCTAAGCGGCTCGCCGCCGGTCAGCCGCAGGTCGGTGACGCCCATCCGCACCAGCAGCCGCACCAGCCGCTCGATCTCCTCGAAGCTCAGCAGCTGCTCGCGCCGCAACCACTCCATCCCCTCCGCCGGCATGCAGTAGCGGCAGCGGAAGTTGCAGCGGTCGGTGACCGAGACCCGGAGGCTGGTGATCGGCCGGCCGTGGCCGTCGCAGAGCGGCTCGAGAAGCTGCATACATGGACGAGTTTACGAATGGCTGCTTGCCCAAGCCCCGCAGCAAGGATGAGAACGCCTACGACTACGCGGGGACGGCAAGCTCGGTGGCCGCCTCGCGGTAGGTCTCGATCTGGGCGGCGACGCGCTCGCCGAGGTAGGCGTCGATCATCCCGAACTCCTCGACGATCATCGCCGCCCGGGTGTTCAGCCGTTCGACGTCCTCGCGTTGGCGCACCGCGGCGATCTGCTCGCGCGAGCCGCGAACCAGCACGAAGCCGGCGAGCCCGCCGCCGTGGGGAGCGAGCAGGACGACCTCGAAGCTCTCGATCGCCCCTTCCTCCTGCAGGCTCGCCTCGAGCGCCAAGGCCTCCCCGAACACGTCGAGCCCTCGCTCCTCCCTGCCCCGCACCGGCGCGCCCCAGCCGATGAACAATCCTGCATCAGCCATGAAAAACCTCCTGAGTTGCGGCTTGCTTCCCGCAGGGAAGACCGGCGGGAAGGCGGCCGTCGTTCCAGCGCCCGCTACTGAGCGCCGATCGCGAGCCGCCAGCGCGGCGAGGCCGGGTCGGCGACCAGCGAGCCGGCGCGGCCGCCGAGGCAGGAGTCGCACCAGACCACGTAGCTGTACTCGCCGGCCGGCAGCGGCGGGATCCGGAAGCCGAGCAGGTAGCGGGGCGGGTCGCCGGTTTCGGGGTTGTTGCCGCCCGGCGGCGGCAGCGCCCAGCCGAGGTAGCGGTAGCCGTGACCTCGCGGTGGCCCGACCGGAGCCGGGCAGGCTCCGTTTTCGCGCTCGCAGGCGACGAGGCGCTCGGCGCGGCGCTTCGAGACCAGCGAGACGCCGAAGGAGGACGGCGGCGGCCGGTGCGTGCCGAGCATGCAGGGCCCGCGCTCGAACCCTTCCGGGTGGCGTTCGCCCTTCGGGCCGACGCAGGGCGGGAAGCAGAAGCCGCAGGCCAGGGTCAACTTCACCTCGGCGCCCGGGCGCCCGGCGTGGCGGCTCGCTCTTTCGACCCCGACGTCGGCATGCGCCGTGCCGGTGCGGAGCGCCAGCGCCGCGGCCGCGATGACGGCTGCGATGATCGCTGCCCGGATTCCGAATCCCATGCGGTTGGCCCTCACATCAAGGTATACGCGCCGCCTCGCCGCAGCGGTCCCTGCGCTCGCGATCTGCCTCGCCGCCGCCGCGACCTCGGCTGCCGCGCCGCCCGCGCACCCGCACCAGGGGCGCGGCGCCGTCACCCTGGCCGCGGTCGGCGACACGATGCTCGGCAACACCCCCGAGCTGCCCTCGCGGCCGGCCGCCTACCTCGATCCGGTCCGGCGCCAGCTCCGTGGCGACGTCGTCTTCGGCAACCTCGAGGGGACGCTGACCGACGTCTCCTCCTCCCCCAAGTGCCCAGGCGGCAACGGCGGCGACTGCTTCGCCTTCCGGGCGCCGCCGCGCTTCGCCAGGGTCTTCGCCGGGGCCGGCTTCACGCTGATGTCGAACGCCAACAACCACTCCTACGACTTCGGCGCCGCCGGCCAGGAGCAGACGGTGCGGGCGCTGCACCGGGCGGGCATCGCCCAGACCGGGCTGCCCGGCGAGATCACCCGGCTGCGGGCGGGCGGGGCGCGGATCGCCGCCGTCGGCTTCGCTCCCTACGCGACCACCGCCTCGCTGCTAGACCTCGCCGCCGCCCGGCGGCTGATCCGCCGCGCCGCCCGCGGTGCCGACATCGTCGTCGTCGCGATCCACGCCGGTGCCGAGGGCCTCGGAGCCCAGCACCTGACCGGGGGCGAGGAGCACTATCTCGGCGAGAACCGCGGCAACCCCGAGCGCTTCGCGCGGATGGCGGTCCGCGCCGGCGCCGACCTCGTCCTCGGTTCCGGCCCCCACGTGCTGCGGGCGATGCAGGTCTACCGCGGCCGCCTGATCGCCTACAGCCTCGGCAACTTCTGCGGCTTCCACGACTTCGACACCAGCGGCGCCCTCGGCGACTCGGTCGTCCTCCACGTCACCCTCTCCCGCCACGGTGCCTTCCGCTCCGGCCGCCTCGCCTCGGTCCGCCTCACCGGCCCCGGCCGCCCGGCCCCCGACCCGAGCGGCGCCGGCGCCGCCCTCGTCCGCCGACTCTCGCGCGAGGACCTCGGCGCCGCCGGCGTCAAGGTCTCCGGCGCCGGCGTGATCCGGCCTTAGCTCAGGCCCGGCCTCAGAGCAGCGGGAAGGTTCCGAGGCTGCCGTCAGCGATGGTCACGTGCAGGCCCGAGGGCGCGGCACCTTCCTGGTAGAGGGCGTCGAGCCGGCCGAGGGCGGTTTCGAGCACGATCGCGTTGACGTGTCCGGCGAACGGCGATTCGTAGCCCGGGATGAGGCCGAGGATGTCGCCGTCGAGGGTCAGCCCGGGCGGCGTTTCCGGCGCCTTGAAGACCGAGGTGTAGAA
>DASXFL010000029.1:0-8955 GCA_036489595.1 Solirubrobacterales bacterium | reverse complement strand
CGGCACCGGCTCCGACAAGCTCGTCGGCGGCCCGGCCAACGACGTCCTCTACGCCGGTGAAGACAGCGACCCCGACACGCTGGAAGGCGGCGGCGGCAACGACGTCCTCTACGGGGTCAACATCTTCCACCCGCGCAAGGACTCGGGGGCGGCGACGATGCGCGGCGGCCCCGGGAACGACCTGATGATCGGCGGCCAGCCCTGCGACGGCGACACCTTCGACGGCGGCCCCGGCGACAACGACAGCGCCTCCTTCGCCCGCGTCCACAACAGCGGCATCTCGGTCGAGGCGACGATCGGCGGCTCGGTCCTCGACCCCGATATCGCCAACTGCGACGCCGGCCAGATCGACTCCAGTACCGAGAAGATCGAGGGCTCGCCCGGCCCCGACATCCTCACCGGCGACAACGGGCCCAACGTCCTGCTCGGCCGCGGCGGCGACGACAAGCTCGACGGCGCCGGCGGCGACGACACTTGCATCGGCGGCGGCGGCAACGACAGCGCGAAACGCTGCGAGCAGACGGCCTCGGTGCCGTAGCCGGCCCACCGCGGCGCTGAAATGACAACTAGCGCTGCCTAAGCACTACCCTGCGCCACGCCACCCCGCCGCCCTCAAGTGAGGCGCAGCCGATGCCGATCCCCCTAGCGTCGTCTCGGTCAGGGGCGGCCAGCCAGATGGCCGTGATGCGCAAACAGAAGCCGCGGGACCCAATCCCGCCCAGTCTCGAGCCGCCGCCGCGCCAGCTCTCGCTGCTGCGCGTGCTGATCTTGGTCGTGGTGCTGGCGGCGCTGATCTTCGGCGGCTGGAAGCTGGTCGACCACGAGACCGCCGCGAGCGCCGCCAAATCCGACGCGGTGCCCGTCTACGCGCCCTACGTCGACGTCACCCTCACCCCCACCTACCCCTTCCAGCTGCCCTCGGCGAACCCCGTCTCGAGCGTCTACCTAGCCTTCGTCGTCAGCGACTCCTCCGAACCCTGCACGCCGAGCTGGGGCAACTACTACACGCTCGACCAGGCGGAGACCGGCCTCGACCTCGACGCCCGCACCGCCCAGCTGCGAAACCAGGGCGGCAGCGTGATGGTCTCCTACGGCGGTCAGGCCAACAGCGACCTCGCCGTCGGCTGCACCGACCCGGAAAAGCTGAAAGCCGCCTACCTGGCCCCGGTCAACCGCTACCACGCTAGTGCGATCGACCTCGACCTCGAGGGGGCGACGCTCGCCGACCGCAGCGCCGACGCCCGCCGGGCGGCGGCGATCGCCGCGGTCCAGAAGCAGGCCTCGCGACCGGGCAAGCCGCTCACGGTCTGGGTGACGCTGCCGGTCTCGGCGGCGGGCCTGACCGGCGAAGGCGAGCAGGCCGTCCGCTCGCTGCTCGACGCCGGGGTGAAGCTGGCCGGCGTCAACGCGATGGCGATGGACTTCGGCACCTCCGAAGCGGCCGAAGACATGCTGGGGACCGTCGAGCACTCGCTGGCCGCGACCCACTCGCAGGTCGAGGCGCTGTGGCGCGGCGCCGGCCTCGAATCGGGGGCGGCGGCGGCCTGGGGCCACGTCGGCGCGACGGTGATGATCGGCGTCAACGACGACACCGACGAGCACTTCACCGTCAGGGACGCGCACGGTCTCGCGGCCTTCGTCGACAAGGTCGGGATCCCCCGCGTCTCGGCCTGGTCGCTGAACCGCGACTCCCAGTGCGGCGGCGCCTTCCCTCGCACCGGCATGCTCTCCAACACCTGCAGCGGGGTCGTCCAGAAGCCGCTCGAATTCACCAAGATCCTCAGCGAGCTGCGGGGGACGAAGACGGCGCGGCACGAAGCGGCGGCGCCGCGGGTGCCGGCGGAAGCGGCGAAGGCGAAGCCCGACGACCCGGCCAAGAGCCCGTACCCGGTCTGGCGCCCGAGCGCCGCCTACCTGAGCAGCTACAAGGTCGTCTGGCAAGGCCAGATCTACGAGGCCAGCTGGTGGAACCAGGGCACCCCGCCCGGCTCGGCCGCGGCCGACTCACCGACCGGGCCCTGGCAGCCGATCGGCCCGGTGCCGCCGGGCAGCCGGGCTCCGAAGCTGGTCACCCTGGCCGAGGGTAGCTTCCCCGCCTGGTCGCCGAGCGCGGTCTACCACCAGGGCGACCGGGTCGAATTCGACCGCCTCCCCTACCAGGCCCGCTGGTACACGAAGGGTGAACAGCCGCTCTCCACCCTGCCGTCCGACCCCAGCGCCCCCTGGGAACCGCTCTTCAACTACCCCGGCGAGCCGACCGCCGCCGAACCGACCGGAGCCGAAGGGTGATCTCCCTTCGCCGCAGGCGGCACGACCACGCCGGCGCCCGGCGCCAGTGGGGCGCCGACAGCCACCGCGACCCGATGCCGGCGGTGCCGCGCGTCGCCGGCGACTGGACGATGGCCTTCGGCCGCGCCGCCGTCGTCTTCACCGTTGCCGCCTGGCTGGCGCTGGTGATCACCGTCCTCAACGGCGACATCGAAGGCGCCTCGGGCAGCGCCGGGCCGCTCGAGACCGGCGGCTTCCTGCTCGCGGTCACCGTCCTCGCCGCCTCCGCCACGGCCTATCTCTTCGGCCGCCTCGGCTTCTACTACCGCGCCAAGCAGCACCGCCGGGTGCCGCGGGCGATGGTCGACGAGTACTTCGCCCGCAAGCGGCCGCCGGTCACCGTCCTCGTCCCCTCCTACCAGGAGGAGCCAGGAGTGATCCTGATGACGCTGCTCTCGACGGCGCTGCAGGAGTACCCCGACCTGCGCGTGGTCCTGCTCGTCGACGACCCGCCGGAACCGCGCTACACCGGTCCGCGGCGGCTGCTCGACAGCGCCCTCGCCCTGCCGGCCGAGGTCGAGCGGCTGCTCTCGGAGCCGCGGCGCCGCTTCGACCTGGCGCTCGAGCGCTTCGAAGCGGAGGCCGACCTCGACCGCGAGCCCGGGGCGGCGGAACTGCTC
This sequence comes from Solirubrobacterales bacterium, assembly GCA_036489595.1. Taxonomy (GTDB): domain Bacteria; phylum Actinomycetota; class Thermoleophilia; order Solirubrobacterales; family 70-9; genus VAYN01. Next base: position 6,007 of record DASXFL010000029.1, on the reverse strand, counting down.
GACCTGGCCGGCGAGTACGCCTACGCCGCCAGCTGGGTCCGCTCGCTCGGCGAGCGCTACCAGGCCTCCGACCACAACGAGCGCTTCTTCGCCTCCCACGTCCTCGGCCAGCTTGCCGGCGACCTGGCGCTGACCGGCGGGGCGCTGCTGGCGGCCGCCGAGGATGACCCCGCGAAGCTGACGATGGCCCGGCTGGCGCAGCTCCACCGCCGCCTCGCCTGGACCTTCCGCGCCGAGATCACCTCCTTCCAACGCAAGCAATACGCCTCGCTCTCGGGCGAGGCGAACAAGGCGATGAACCTGAACAGCTACATCGGCTTGATGGGCGGCGCCTACCGCGAGGTCACGACCCCCGCCGGACGCCACCTGATGCCGGCCGAAGGCGCCCAGCCCGATCTCGTCGTCCCCGACTCCGACTACGTGCTGACGATCGACGCCGACAGCGTGATCATGCCCGAGTACTGCCTGCGTCTCGTCTACCTGCTGGAGCGCGAGGAGAACCAGAAAGTGGCAGTTGCGCAATCGCCCTACAGCGCCTTCCCGGGGGCGGCGACGCGGCTGGAGCGGATCGCCGGCGCCACCACCGACCTCCAGCACATCATCCACCAGGGGATGACCTACCACGGGGCGACCTTCTGGGTCGGCGCCAACGCGGTCCTGCGGATGCGGGCGCTTGCCGACATCGAGCAGGTCGAGTACCAGGGCGAGTTCGAGATCTACCGCTACATCTCCGACCGCACGGTGATCGAGGACACCGAGTCGACGATCGACCTCGCCGCCCACGGCTGGACCCTCCAGAACTATCCCGAGCGACTGGCCTTCAGCGCCACCCCGCCGGACTTCGGCTCGCTCTGCATCCAGCGCAACCGCTGGGCCAACGGCGGCCTGCTGATCGTGCCGAAGCTGTGGCAGGCGATGCGGCGGCGGCGCGAGCGCGGCGAGCGGACCAGCATCGGCGAGCTGCTGCTGCGGCTCAACTACATGGCCTCGATCTTCTGGAGCTCGCTCTTCGTCCTCTGTTTGATGGTGATCCCGTTCAACGGCCACCTGATCTCGCCGCTGACCTACGCGATCGCCGTCCCCTACTTCCTGGCGATGGCGGTCGACCTCCGCTACTGCGGCTACAAGGCCCTCGACGCGGCGCGGATCTACGGCTTCAACCTGCTGCTGCTGCCGGTCAACCTCGCCGGCAGCTTCAGCTCGATCGTCCAGGCGTTGACCGGGGCCAAGGGCAAATTCATGCGCACGCCGAAGGTCAGGAACCGGACGATCCCGGCCTTCGTCTACGTCGTCCTCCCCTACCTGCTGGTCGCCTTCTCGGTCTGGACCTTCCGGCTCGCCTGGGAGCACGGCCTCTGGTCGAACGCCGCCTTCGCGGCGCTCAACGGCCTCCTCGGCGCCTACGCGATCGTCGCCTTCATCGGCGTCCGCAACTCGCTCGTCGACATTTGGACCAACGTCATCTCCTGGCTCTACAAGCCGCAGCGGCCGGCTCCGGTGCCGGCACGGAGCGGCCCCAGCTCCCTCGCCGCCGGCGAGCCCGAGAAGACCGACTGGGAGCTGGTCCTCTACATGGGCTTCGCCGACCGCCGCCGCCGCTCGCGGAAGCCGCCCGAGGGCCTCTCCGACCCGGACCGGGCGCCGCTCGAGATGCCGATCTCGGCGCCTGAGCCCGAGCTCGACGAGCAGCGCGCCGAACGAGCCGGCGAGACCCACTGAGCGTTCCCGTGCTCAGACTTTGTAGCCGCCGTCGACGCTGATCACCTGGCCGGTGATGCCGGCGCCATCGGGGCTGGCGAGGAGGACCGCCATCGGCACCAGCTCCCCGGGGTCGAGCAGGCGGCGCTGGATCGTGTGGGCCTCGGCCTTGGCCCGGGCGGCCTCGGCGCCGCCGCTGCCGCCCCACTCGAGCAGCGTCGTGTCGGTCCAGCCCGGGCAGAGGCAGTTGGCGGTGACCTCGGCCGGGACCTGGTGGGCGAGCGAGCGGGTGAGGCCGACGAGACCGTGCTTGCCGGCGCCGTAGCCGAGGGTGCCGCCGCCGTGGGTGGCATAGCCGGAGCCGACGTTGACGACGCGGCCGTAGCCGCCGGCGACCATCGGCGGCAGCGCCGCCCTGGTCGCGTAGTAGGCGGTGGTGAGGTTGAGGAAGACGATCCGCTCGAACAGCTCGTCGTCGTGGTCGAGCGCGGTCAGCTGCGCCGGCTCCCCGATCAGGCCGCCGACGTTGTTGACCAGCACGTCGAGCCGGCCGAGGCGCTCGCCGACCCCGGCGACCGCGGCTTTCAGCGCCGGCCCGTCCATGCAGTCGACCATCAGCGCGAGGCCCTCGCCGCCCCGCTCCCGCGCCGCCGCAACCACCTCCTCGAGCTCGGAGGCGGTGCGCGAGAGGACGGCGACCGTCGCCCCCTCGGCAGCGAGGCCGAGGGCGATCGCGCGGCCGATCCCGCGGCCGCCGCCGGTCACCACCGCAACCCGCTCCCGCAGCCGCCCGCTCCTCATTCGACCCTCCACCCAACCAACCTATGCCCGCCGTCGCCGCCCGGCGGGTGGCCGTCGCCGCTCAGTAGTCGATTCGCACAAACTTGATCGATTCCAGAAATGCGGCATACTGGCGACGGTGCCGACGACCGCCGAGCTGGAGCAGATGCTGCGCAGAGCCGACCTCCGCGTCACCCGCCCCCGGGTCGCGGTCCTGACCGCGCTCCACGACAACCCCCACGCCGACACCCACTCGGTGGTCGAGGCGACGCGGCGCGATCTCGGCAGGGTCTCGACCCAGGCCGTCTACGACGTGCTCCAGGCGCTGACCGAGAAGGGGCTGGTGCGGCGGATCGAGCCGTCCGGCTCGGTCGCTCGCTACGAGACCCGGGTCGGCGACAACCACCACCACGTCGTCTGCCGCTCCTGCGGCGCGATCGCCGACGTCGCCTGCGCCGTCGGCCCCGCCCCCTGCCTCGAGGCCTCCGAGCGTCACGGCTTCGAGATCGACGAGGCCGAGGTCGTCTACTGGGGCCGCTGCCCCGACTGCCTCGCCGGCGCATCCCCCACGACCCGAAACTGAACCACCACGAACCCGGAAGGAACCCTGTGTCCGATCACCCTGATGCCGTAGTTGGAGAGATGAACGAGGAGACGGGCGCCGAGGGCGGCTGCCCGGTCGCCCACGGCCGCGCGCCGTACCCGAGCGAAGGCGGCGGCAGCCGCGGCTGGTGGCCGAAGAGCCTGAACCTGAAGATCCTCGCCAAGAACCCGGCCGAGGCCAACCCGCTCGGCCCCCACTTCGACTACGCGGCGGAATTCGAATCGCTCGACCTCGACGCGGTCAAGGCGGACATCGCCGAGGTGCTGACGACCTCGCAGGACTGGTGGCCGGCCGACTTCGGCCACTACGGCCCGCTGATCATCCGGATGGCCTGGCACAGCGCCGGCACCTACCGGATCCACGACGGCCGCGGCGGTGCCGGCCACGGGCAGCAGCGCTTCGCCCCGCTCAACAGCTGGCCCGACAACGGCAACCTCGACAAGGCGCGGCGGCTGCTTTGGCCGATCAAGCAGAAGTACGGCCAGAAGCTCTCCTGGGGCGACCTAATGGTGCTCGCCGGCAACGTCGCCCTGGAGTCGATGGGCTTCGAGACCTTCGGCTTCGCCGGCGGCCGCGAGGACGTCTGGGAGCCCGAAGAGGACGTCTACTGGGGGCCGGAGCAGGTCTGGCTGACGGACGAGCGCTACACCGGCGAGCGCGATCTCGAGGAGCCGCTGGCGGCGGTCGAGATGGGTCTGATCTACGTCAACCCGGAGGGCCCGAACGGCAACCCCGACCCGCTGAAAGCGGCGGTCGACATCCGCGAGACCTTCGCCCGGATGGCGATGAACGACGAGGAGACGGTGGCGCTGATCGCCGGCGGCCACACCTTCGGCAAGACCCACGGCGCCGCCGACCCCGACGAGTTCGTCGGCCCCGAGCCCGAGGCAGCGCCGCTGGAGGAGCAGGGCCTCGGCTGGCGCAACGGCTTCGGCCCCGGCAACGGCACCGCGGCGATCACCAGCGGCCTCGAGGTCACCTGGACCGCGACCCCGACCGTCTGGGACAATAGCTTCTACGAAACCCTCTTCGGGCACGAGTGGGAGCTGACCAAGAGCCCGGCCGGGGGCTGGCAGTGGCAGGCCAAGGACGCCGCCGCCACCGTTCCCGACGCCCAGGACCCGGCGGTCAAGCACCTGCCGACGATGCTGACCACCGACCTGGCGCTGCGGATGGACCCGGTCTACGAGCCGATCTCGCGCCGCTTCTTCGAGCACCCCGAGGAGCTCGCCGAGGCCTTCTCGCGGGCCTGGTTCAAGCTCACCCACCGCGACATGGGCCCGCGCGTCCGCTACCTCGGGCCCGAGGTGCCGAGCGAGGAGCTGATCTGGCAGGACCCGGTGCCGGCGCCGGAGGGCGAGGCGATCGGCGAGGCGGACGTGGCGACGCTGAAAACGCAAATCCTCGACACCGGCCTCACCGTCTCGCAGCTGGTCTCCGCAGCCTGGGCCTCGGCGGCGAGCTTCCGCGGCAGCGACAAGCGCGGCGGCGCCAACGGGGCGCGGGTCCGGCTCGAGCCACAGCGGGGCTGGGAGGCCAACGACCCCGAGCAGCTTGCGGCGGTGCTGGCGAAGCTGGAGGAGATCCAGGCCTCGTTCAACGCCGAGGGCGGCAAGCGGGTCTCGCTCGCCGACCTGATCGTGCTCGGCGGCTGCGCCGCGGTCGAGGAGGCGGCCCGTCAGGGCGGCCACGAGGTCGCGGTCCCGTTCAGCCCGGGTCGCACCGACGCCAGCGAGGAGCAGACCGACGCCGACTCCTTCGCCGCGCTCGAGCCGAGCGCCGAAGGCTTCCGCAACTACCTGCGGGACGGCCAGCGCCTGCCGGCCGAGCACCTGCTGGTCGACCGGGCCAACCTGCTGACCCTGAGCGCGCCCGAGATGACCGCCCTCGTCGGCGGCCTCCGCGTTCTCGGCGCCAACAGCGGCGGCTCAGCGGTCGGCGTCCTCACCGGCAGTCCCGGCACCTTGACGAACGACTTCTTCGTCAACCTGCTCGACATGGGGACCGTCTGGAAGGCGACCGGAGACGAGAACGCCTACGAGGGCCGCGACGCGGCCAGCGGCGACCTCAAGTGGACCGGCAGCCGCGTCGACCTCGTCTTCGGCTCGAACTCCGAGCTGCGGGCACTGGCCGAGGTCTACGCCAGCGAGGACGGCGCCGACCGCTTCCTCGCCGACTTCGTCGCCGCCTGGGCCAAGGTGATGGACCTCGACCGCTTCGAGCTCAGCGCGAGCTGAGCGTCCTGGGCCGCGTTTGTAGCGCATAGCGACACAAACGCGGCCCACTTCGTCGGCGACCCCACGCGGCTCGACCATCTCGCGGAAGCGCCTTGCCGCCCTCAGCGAAGCGCAGGGGACGATGATCGTCGGCTAGCTCCCCGACGTTCCCATAGCATCGACACCGATGGCCGTCGAGCGGATGGATCATGTCGGGATCGTGGTCGATGACCTGGCGGCGGCGATCGAGTTCTTCACCGCCCTCGGGCTCGAGCCCCAGGGCGACGGGATGATCGAAGGCGACTGGGTCGACAGGATCGTCGGCCTCGACGGCGTCCGCTCCGAGATCGCGATGCTGGAGGCCCCGGGCGGCCGCGGGAAAATCGAGCTGGTGAAGTTCCACTCGCCGGCGATCCGCGCCGGCGATCGCGAGGCGCCGTCGAACGCGGCGGGCATCCGCCACCTCTGCTTCGCCGTCGACGACCTCGATGCGACCCTCGCGCGGCTCGAATCGCGCGGCGGCGAGCTGGTCGGCACGATCGAGAGCTATAGCGACGCGTACCGGCTCTGTTACGTCCGCGGCCCGGAGGGGGTCATCGTCGAGCTGGCGGAAAGGCTCGGCTAGCCGGTGGACGCCGAGGTACTGGTCGTCGGCGCCGGCCCGACCGGGCTGACGCTGGCGGTCGAGCTGCGGCGCCGCGGCGTCGAG
>DASXFL010000022.1:0-9077 GCA_036489595.1 Solirubrobacterales bacterium | reverse complement strand
GCGCTCGGCGTCAACGAGGACCTGACCGAGGCGATCGGGCTCGGCCACGACCTCGGCCACCCGCCCTTCGGCCACGCCGGTGAGGAGACCCTCGACCGCTGCCTCAAGGAGCGCGCCGGGCGCGGCTTCAAGCACAACGAGCACTCGCTGCGGGTGGTCGAGGCGCTCGAGCGGGACGGCCGCGGCCTAAACCTCACCGAGCAGGTCCGCGACGGCATCCGCAACCACACCGGCCCGACCAAGCCGGCGACGCTCGAGGGCCGGATCGTCAAGCTGGTCGACCGCGTCGCCTACATCAACCACGACATCGACGACGCGCTGCGCGCCGGCATCCTCGCCCCCGGCGACCTCCCGGCGCCCGAGATCGAGTTGCTCGGCCCGACCGGGTCGGTCCGCATCGACACCCTCGCCCGCGACATCGTCGACCGCTCCGAGGCGGCCGGCGACATCGTCCAGAGCGAAGAGATCGGCGGCGCGATGCTGCGCCTGCGCAAGTTCATGTTCGACCGCGTCTACCTCGGCCCGCAGGCGCGCAGCGAGCACGCCCGCGTCGACCGCGCCATGCACGATCTCTTCGACCACTATCTCGCCCACCCCGAGGAGGTGCCGAGCGCCGACCCCGCGGCGAGCGACCTGCAGCGCGTCACCGACTACATCGCCGGCATGACCGACCGCTTCTGCATCGCCAAGTTCACCCAGCTGACGATCCCAGAGGAGGCGCGCTTCTGATGGCGCGGATCGCCGACGACAGCGTCGAGCGGGTGAAGCAGGCGGCCGACATCGTCGAGGTGATCACCGCCCACACCGACCTCAAGCGCCAGGGCGCGCGGATGGTCGGGCTCTGCCCGTTCCACGAGGAGCGGACGCCGTCCTTCTCCGTCGACCCGCAGGAGAAGCTCTACCACTGCTTCGGCTGCGGGGTCGGCGGCGACGTGATCAAGTTCGTCGAGGAGAAGGACGGGCTCGGCTTCGTCGAGGCGGTCGAGTTGCTCGCCGATCGCTACGGGGTCGAGCTCGAGCGCGACCAGGAGGACCCGCGGGCGGAGGCGCGCCGGGCGCAGCAGCGGCGGCTCGAGCAACTGCTCGACCGGGCCGCCTCCTACTACGCCAGCTGCCTCTGGGACTCGCGCGAGGGCGGCAAAGCCCGCGATTACCTGGCCGGCCGCGGCCTCGCCGAGCAGACCCTGCGGGACTTCGGCGTCGGCTTCGCGCCGAGCGCCTGGGACAAGATCCTCGTCGCCGGGCAGCGGGCCGGCTTCAGGGTCGAGGAGCTGCGAGCGGTGGGGCTGGTCCAGCGCGGCCGCGGCGGCGGCGAGTACGACCGCTTCCGGGCCCGGATTATGTTCCCGATCCGCGACCGTCGCGGCCGCGTGCTCGGCTTCGGCGGCCGGGCGATGCGCTCCGACCAGGGCGCCAAGTACGTCAACACCGCCGAGACCGACTTCTTCCACAAGAGCCAGCTGCTCTACGGCGTCGATCGAGCGAAAGCGGCGATCGCAAAGGCTGGCCGCGCGGTCGTCGTCGAGGGCTACACCGACGTCCTCGCCCTGCACCAGGTGGGGATCGAGGAGGCGGTTGGGGTGATGGGGACGGCGATCACCGGCGAGCAGGTGGCGACGCTCTCGGGGATGGTGGAGGAGGTGGTGCTGGCGCTCGACGCCGACTCGGCGGGTCAGGAGGCGATGCTGCGGGCGCAGCGAGTCGCCGAAGGGAGGAAAATGCGGCTGCGCGTCGCGGCGATGCCGCCCGGCGAGGACCCGGCTGAGATGGTCGCCGAAGGGGGAGGCGACCAGCGGTTCGCGGAGATCGTCGAGGCTGCCTCCGAGATCGCCGCCTTTCAGGTGAAGATGGTGCTCGATCGCACCGACGTCGGCTCGCCATCCGCGCGCGACCGCTCGCTGACCGAGGTCGCGCCCATCTTGGCGGCGATGACGATTGGCTTCGCGCGTGAGGAGCTCGTGCGTCAGGTTGCGAACCGGCTCGACCTGGAGCAGGCAGTGGTCGAAGGCCGGGTGGTGGCGGCGACGCCGGCGAGCGGGGGATCGGTCGAGATCGGCGAGGCCCGGAGCGGGGGCAGGAGCCATGCCGCCGCTGAGGTGACCGCGCCGCCGCGGCGGCCGGCCGCGCTGACCTCGCGCGAGCGCCGCGAGCGGGCGCTGCTGGCGATGTGCATCGCCCTGCCGGCGGAGGGCAGGACGTACCTGGAGCGGCTGCAGGAGGCCCACCTCTCGGCGACCGGCGCCCGCGCCGTCGCTTGGCTCCGCCAGCACCCCGGTGAGGAGGCCTCGAACCTGCCCCGCGGCGACGACGAGCTCGCCGGCCTCGTCACCGAACTAATCATGCTCTCGCGCGAGGAGCCCGCCTCGCCGGAGGCGATGGAAATCAACTTCCTCCTGCTCGAGCAGCGGCGGCTCGAGGACGAGCTCGCCGCCGCCGGCGAACGCGGCGACTACGAGCGCCGCACCAGCCTCAGCCGCGAGCGCGCCGCGCTGGTCGAGCGGATCGCCCACGCCAGCGGTTGACGCCCACGGCGCCCGGCGGACCGCTAAATTCCCTACCGTAGCCGGCTCGCCGGCAGCGGTCCGGGGTAGCTCAATCGGCAGAGCATTCGGCTGTTAACCGAAGGGTTGTGGGTTCGAGTCCCACCCCCGGAGCTTCAGGGTCGCGACGCCAGCTCCTCGACCAGCTCGGCGCCGCGGACGGCGCCATCGTGCTCGCGGCCCCAGGCGGCGATTTCGCCGGCCCGCGCCGCGAAGGACGGCTCCGTCAGCATCTGCCGCACCGCCCAGCGCAGCGGCGCCGGCCGGCACAGGCGCCAGGGCAGCGAGAGCCCGGCCCCGCACCAGTCGAGGCGCATCGCGGTCTCGCCCATATCGCCGGTGATCGGGCTGATCAGGACCGGGGTGCCGGCGCCGAGCGCCCGCGCCACCGTCCCGTGGCCGCCGTGGGAGACGACCAGCGCCGCCGCCGGCATCAGCTGGCTGTAGCTCAGCCACTCCACCAGGGCCGCGTTCGGTGGCACCTCGATCGGGCGCTGCGGCCGCACCCGGTTGGTCGTCGCCACCACCCGAACCGGCTCTCGCGCCAGCGCCCGCAGCGCCGTGCGGACGAGGTGGTTCTCGGAGTCGTGGGCGGTGCTGGGGGCGACGAGGACGAGCGGATCGTCTCCGGGCGGCAGCTCGATCCCCGGGAAGGGCTGCTCGAAGGCCATCGGACCCGTCACCTCGACCCCCGCCGGCCAGCGCCGGGGGTACTCGAGCTGGGGATAGGTGGCGACCAGGGCCAGGGTCGGGCTGATACCGCCGTGGAAGCGCTCGAGTGGCGGCAGGCCGAGCCGCTGGCGCTGCTGGTTGAGGTCGCGCCGGCCGTGCTCGAGGCCGACCGCCAGCGCCCGCTGCCCGGCCCGCCAGCCGGCGCGCCCGAGTGGGGTCCGCGCCCGCCGCAGGCCGATCGAGAAGAACGGCAGCCCCGGCTCAACGACCGGGTAGAGGTGGGGGATCAGCGTCGCCAGCGGCACCCCGGCGCGCTCGGCGGCCAATGCCGGCGCCAGGGTGAGGATGTCGCTGACGGCGACGTCGGGCCGGAAGTCGTCGAGCAGGGGTTGCAGCGCCTGCGCCGCCTCGGCTGCGTGGCGGCCGTCCTCGGAGTCGGGCTCGGGCGGCGGAAACATCCGGTATTCCTCGGCCGCCGCGAAGCGCAGGCCGGCGCCCTCGACGGCGGCCCGGCGCTCCTCCCAGGTCTCGACCACGACCTCGTGGCCGCGCCCCCGCAGCGCCCGCGCCAGGGCGATCGCCGGGAAGGCGTGGCCGGGGTCGCCGAAGGCGGCGACGAGGACCCGCAGTGCCATTGCTCTCGTCCCGCGGGCCGGCCCGGCGGCCCTCAGCCGGCGCTGACGTATCCCTCGCCAGGCCGCACGAAGACGATCTCCGGCACGTGGCAGCTGGGAGAGGTACGGAGGAGGAAGCGGATCGCCTCGCCGATGTCGCTGGGCTGGATCAGCGGCTCGCCGATCGACTCTTTGATGAAGTCGGCCATCGCGGTGTCGACGAAGCCCGGGGCGAGGGCGGTGCACTGGATCCCCGACTTGGCGACCTCGCGCTCGGTCCCTTCGGTGAAGTTGATAACCGCCGCCTTGGTCGCTCCGTAGACGGTCAGCCAGCCCGGGCCCGCCTTGCCGGCCAGCGAGGCGGTGTTGACGAGCAGCGCCTTGCCGTGCTCGGCGCCGGCCTGCTTCAGCAGCGGCACGCCCTCGCGGGTGCCGAGGATCAGCGCCCGGAGGTTGACGCCGAGCTGCATGTCGAGGAACTTGGTCTGGATCTCCTCGACCGGCGCGCCGACGCCCACGCCGGCGTTGTTGACGAGGGCGTCGAGGCGGCCGTAGCGCTCTTTGTGGGCATCGAAGACGGCGACGACCCCCTCCTCGGAGGTCATGTCGGCGGATATGGTGAGGACCTCGAAGCGGTCGTCGCGGAGCGGCTGCGCCGCCTCCTCGAGTTTCTCCGGGCGCCGCGCCGAGAGGGTGAGGCCGTAGCCCTCCTCGCCGAGCACGCGCGCGATCGCGAGGCCGATCTCGCCCGAGCCCCCCGTGATCAAAGCTGCTCGCTCCGCCATCCACTCTCCCTTCGCTAGCAGAAGGCGCCACCTTATCCGGCCTCGGTGAGCAGCGCCGGGGTGCGGCCGGAGCGCTTTGTCGTCTGAGAACATGGCGGGCCGATGCGGCCCTCACGAACAACCGTGGCTGTCTCCTGCCTGCTCGCCGGCGCCCTGGCGCTGGCCGGCTGCGGCGGCGGCTCCAGCTCCTCCGGCGGCGGCGTCCGCCCGGCCCCGCCCGCCCACAGCACGCCACCGCCCGCCGAGAGCGCCTTCCCCGCGGCAGCCGGCAAGACCCTTCGGCAGATCGCCGAAACCGCCGACCGTCCCGCCGAACTGAAGGTGGAACCGCAGGCGATGGTCTTCACCCCGGGCGAGAACCGCTATCCCTTCCTGGTCCTGGAAAAGGACAAGAACGGGAAGGCGGGCAGGGAAATCGACGACGCCGAAGTCGCGCTCTACTACTCGAAGCTGCCCGCGACGAAAGGAAACGGCTCCAAGTCGGGGATCCCGGGGGCGAGCGGAGAGGCGGCCAAGAAGGCGCTCGACCAGCCGGCCTTCGGCCCCTTTCCAGCGAAGGTCGAAACCCTGGCGACGCAGCCGCGGTTCGAATCGAAGACGACCAAGGACGACCCCGACACGGCCCGGGTCGTCTACTCGGCCCAGCTGCCGCTGCCGGAACGGGGGCAGTACCGGCTGGAGGCGCTGATCAAGGAAGGCGACGAGATCGGCGCCACGGCGGTGCCGGGCGCCGCCGTGGGCGAATTCGACGCGGTCCCCGCCGTCGGCAGCCCGGCACCGCTGATCCACACGCCGACCGCGCAGGATGTCGGCGGGGACCTGTCGAAGATCACCACCCGAGTACCACCCGATACCCAGAACGAAGTGGACTACGCGGACGTGCTGGGGAAGGAACCGATTCTCCTCTTGTTCGCGAGCCCCAAGTTCTGCCAGAGTCGGGTCTGCAGCCCCGCCGTCGACGTGGCCGAGCAGGCGAAGTCAAAATTCGGCAAAGAGGCCCGTTTCATCCACATGGAGATCTACAACGACAAGAATCCGAGCAACGTGAGGCCGCTGCCGCAGGTGCGGGCGTTTCACCTGCCGAGTGAACCGTGGCTGTTCGCGATCGGCCGGGAAGGGATCGTGAAGGCGACGGTCGAGGGCGGATTCGGATCCGAACTGATGGACGAAGCAGTGGAAAAGGCGGTGGGCAGGTGAGCGACAAAGCGGCCGGCGAGACCGAGCTCCTGGACGCTTTCGCGGCCGAGGCGCGGCGCCGCTGCGACGTCATCTCCGCCGGCCTCGCCACTGCCACCACCGACTTCGAGACGATGCGCGCCGAAGCCCACGCCCTCCGCGGCACCGCCGGCGTCGTCGGCCTGCGCCGCCTCGCCGAGCTGGCTGGGCTGATGGAGTCTGACTTGGCGGAAGCGAAGAAGACCGGCACGATCCGCGGCGGCCGCGACCACCAGATCGCCGACGCGGCCAAGGCTCTCGCCGAGGGCGCGGCGGCGGCGGCCAAAGGCGAGGAGGAGCCACCCGACGTGGGGCGCTCCCTGGCCCAGCTGTTCAGCGCCTAGCCGCTGGCAGCTAGAGCCGGAGCTGGCGGTCGACGCGGCCGAGGACCATCCGCATGTTGGAGCCGGGCTCCCGCTCGGGCCACGCTTCGTAGACGACTTCGTGCTCGACGCTTCCCGAGCCGACCTGCCGCGTCACCGCGACCGAGACGACCGCGTGTTCCGCGGTGTCGGCCTCGACCGTCCTCAACTCCCGCTCGCGCCGCCTCTGCGGCTCCCAGGTGGCAACCACGAACTTTCGCATTTACGAGTTTTACCCGAAAATGCTTACCCAAAACATCCTCGACCGTTCGACCCCTCTCAGCGCGTATCGTCCGCGGGGCTTCGCCGGGGCGGTAGCTCAGTTGGTCAGAGCACGGGACTCATAATCCCTTGGTCGCTGGTTCGAGTCCAGCCCGCCCCATTCTCGGCATCGCTCGAGCGCTACGCCGCCGGGTGCAGCGTGGGGGCGAAGGAGATTCCGACGATCGCGCCCTCGGGTGAGAGCAGCCGGACGACGGTCTGCCCCCACGGCTCTTCTCGCACCGGATGCAGGAGCTCGTAGCCGGCGGCGGCGAGCTCTCGGGATGCATCCGCGACCTCGTCCAGCCCAGCCACCTCGAACTCGATGCTGACCTGCGGCACCGCGAGATGCTCCGGCCACTGCTCGTCACCGAAGCACGCTTCGGCCGCCTGGGACAGCGGCCATACCCCGAAGTGCTTCGTGCCCGGAACCTGTTCGCTGTGGAAGTAATCGCCGCCGCTGCTGGCCAGGGGAAGCCCGAGGGTGTCGACGTACAGCTGCAGCGACTGCGCGGGGTCGGGCGTGACGACGGCGACGCTGGTGACGAACTCGATGTTCATCTCCGCCTCCCCGGGGTCAGCGGCCGACCGCCGCCAGGGCGTCGCGGACGCTCGGGTAGTGGATCATCTCCACCGCCTTGCCGTCGCGGAAGGTGGTCAGGTTCGCGGTCGTCTCGCCCTCCTCACCGGAGCCGGCCGGGCGCAGAACCACGACGACCCGGTCGCCGGCTTCGACGATCTCGACCAGTTCGCCGACCCCGCCGCGTGCAATTGCTTGGCGCATGAACTCGAGTGCCTGCCCCTTGTTGCTGCAACTCCCCGGCCCGGAGGGATCGCCGCCATGCCACTTGACCCCGTCGTCGAGCAGCTCGGCGATCACCTCGAGGTCGCCGTGGGAGGCCGCTTCGAATCCGCGGCGAGCAAGCTCCGCGTTGGTCCCGCGCATCAGTTGGATTGTGGCACTCCACTGCAAGATCCGCTGGCGCCGCCGCGCGCGGGCTGAGGCGTAACGTGAAAGCGTTGAGCGCCGCCCCGTTCCTCGCCCACCGCAGCCTCCTCTTCACCGTCGCCTACGAGATGCTCGGCTCGGCCGGCGACGCCGAGGACGTCGTCCAGGAGACCTGGCTGCGGTGGGCCAGGATCGGGGAGGCGGGGCGCGCCGAGGTGCGCGAGCTGCGCCGCCGAGCTCAGCGCAGGACGCGGTAGCGGAGGTGGGTGACGCCGGGGGCCTCGATCACGGCGAGCGGCTCGAGCTCGACCTGCCCGGCGGCGAGGTGGTCGAAGAGGCGGCGGCCCTGGCCGAAGAGGACGGGGACGAGGTGGATCTGGATCTCGTCGAGGAGACCGGCGGCGAGCGCCCGCTGGGCGATCCCGGCGCCGTGGACGAGCACGTTGCGCTCGCCCGCGGCCTCCTTCGACCGGGTGACCGCGACGGCGAGGTCGTCGACGTAGGCGACCAGGGGCCAGTCTGCCGCCTCGGCCGGCGGCCGGTGGCGGCTGAGGATGAAGATCGGGACGCCGCGGTGGTGGTCGCCGCCCCAGCCCCCGGCCGGCTCGATGGTGCCGCGGCCGGCGAGCACGGCGCCGGTTGACACCATCTCGTCGAAGACCTCGCCGTTGAGGCCCGAGGGACGCCCGGGGACGCCGGTGTCCGGGTCCGGTGGATCGGTCAGGACCCACTCGTGCAGGCGCTCGCCGCCGTCGCCTAGGCCATTGTCGGGCCGCTCGTTGGGCCCGGCGATGAAGCCGTCGAGGGACATCGACATGTAGAGCACGGTCGCCGCCATCGTCTTCTCCTTCGCTCGCTTGGCACGGGCCGTTCGCCGCACCTCTGCTGACGCGACGAACGGGCGGGACGGAAATCGACAGTAAGCGGACGGGATCTCAGCCGCGGCAGGCGCCGCGGCCGCGGCGCGCTTGCGGGGCCCGTTGCGAGTGGCGGCGGAAGGAGTGCTGGAGGCACTCGCCCGCGTTGGCGACGTGGCCGGCGCTCTCGCTTCGCGCCTGCTCCTCGGAGCCGTAGTCGCGGCTGACCCAGCCGCAGGTAGCGCAGATCCCGATCCAGCCTTCGGCGAGCTCGACGGGCTCGGCATGGTGGTGGCGGTGAAGCTTCTGCATCGCGGCGGACAAGATCACACGGATGTCCAGGGGCCACAACGGGGGCGGACGAACGGCCATCGAAAATTGGCAACCGGAGGCCGCGATTCTTAGGTGGAGGGCAGCGGCGTGCTCCGACGGGTCGGGCGATCCAGGCGATTCAGCGCCCGCGGGTCTCGAACCAGCGCACGATCACGGGCCAGAGGCGGAGCAGGATGCCGACGGCGACGATCGCCGCGATCGCGACCACGCCGCCGCCGAAGACGTGGTGGAGGAGGAGTCGCTGGCCCAGCGCGAGGGGCATCCACCGATCGTAGGGGGAAGAGGCCGGCGGCCCGGCTGCTTAGGTCTCGGTGCAGGCGGGAACTGAGGGGGCAATGCTTGCGATCGGCTTGGCCAGCGGGCTGCTCGCCTCGGTTCTGTTCAACGTCGGCATTGCGTTGCAGGCGCTCGAGGCCCGGAGCACGCCGACGGCGGAGGGCCTCCACGCCTCGTTGCTGGTGCGGTTGCTACAGCGGCGGCGCTGGGTGG
>DASXFL010000021.1:0-4822 GCA_036489595.1 Solirubrobacterales bacterium | reverse complement strand
GTGGTGCCGATCGTGAAGACGGCGGGCGGCTACCTGGCGCGCGAGATCCGCGGCGAGCGGACGCTGCCCGAGGAGGAGCTGGAGGCGGTCGAAAGCGCGATCCGCGACCGCGGCTTCTATCCCTACGTCACCGACGAGGAGGAGCTGGCGGCGGTGGGGAAGGCCGAGGGCGGGGTCGAGGAGCTCTTCCGCCGGGCGATGGCGGCCAGCCTCGAGCGCTGGATGGCGCTGGCCGAGGAGCGCCTGGCCGGCACCGGGATCCGCCTCTACGTGATGCTCGGCAACGACGACGAGCCGCACCTGCGCGAGGTGCTCGCGGCCTCGGCGCTCGAAGTCGACTGCGAGGACCAGCCGATCGAGCTTCCCGAGGGGATCCAGATGCTCTCCTGCGGGCACGCGAACACCACCCCCTGGAGCTCGCCGCGGGAGATGCCCGACGCGGAGCTGGCGACCCACCTCGAGCAGCTCGCCTCGCAGCTGGAGGATCCCTCGCAGGCGGTCTTCAACCTGCACGTGCCGCCGAAGGGGACGGCGATCGACCAGGCGCCGGTGCTCGACGAGAGCCTGAAGCCAGTGGTCCGCGGCGGCAGCGTCGAGATGGGGGCGGCCGGCTCGACCGCGGTCCGCGAGCTGATCGAGCGCTACCAGCCGCCGCTCTCGCTGCACGGCCACATCCACGAGTCGCGGGGGACGGTGCGGATCGGCAAGACCGTCTGCATCAACCCCGGCAGCGAGTACGGCGAGGGGGTCCTGCACGGGGCCCTCGTCGTCCTCGACCGCAAGAAGGGCCTGCGCAACCACCAGCTCGTCTCCGGCTGAGAGCGCTGCGGGCCTGGGCGCGTCCGAGCCCGCGTCCTCGCCGAGCGTCCGCACCCGGCAGAATTCGTCGCGATGACGATTCTCGACCAGCCGCCGCTGTCGCTGGCCGAGGCGCGCCGCGGCCTCGCCGAGCTGCGCCAGCGCGCCCACCACCGGCTCGGCCTCGGCCTCGCCCTGGCTGCGGCCGGGACGGCGCTGCTCGTCCTCGGCCACTCGGCCGGGATCCCGCTGTCGATCGGCGCGGCCGCCGCGGCGCTGCTGGCGGCGCTCTCGCGGGACGACCGCAGCCGCCTCCTCGTCCGGCTCGTCGCCCAAGGCGACGCCTGGTCGATTCCCGAGGTCGCGCGGGCGGCCCGGCGGCTGGTCTCGGCGCGAGAGCGCCGCCGCCTCGCCGAGGGCCTCGCCCGCGCCGCCGCCACCGTCGACCCGCGGAAGGCCGAGTTCAGCTTGGTCGACGCGGTCCGCGCCGCCCGCGCCCACCGCCGCCTCAACGGCCTCGCCGTCGCCTTCGGAGACGAGGCGGTCGCGGTCCACCCGTTCGGAGCCGCGCTCTGCCGCCGCCTTCTCTGCGACGCCGCCCTCTCGCCGCTCTACAACCCGGCGATCCCCGATGCCGAGCTGGACCGGGTGATCGACCGGATCGAGCGCGCTCTTGGCCCGTGGTCACCTAGCTAGCCAGTTAGCGGTGGCGAGGCCGAGCTTCTGCGCCGGCATCGAGTGCTCGGAAGGGCGGAGCGGGCGAGCAGGACGGTGACGCCGGGTCATCGATGCCGCCGGTCGCGGGCGAGGCCCGGGATTTGGCGTCCGAGTGTTGGGATACTAGTATGCAAGCGATGAACGGCAAGGCCGCAACCGGCGTTCCCCTCTGTCCCCACCCCAGGGCAGTCGCCGGCCTGCTTGCCGCCGCAGTGCTCGCGCACACCCTGCCCCCGGGCGGGGCCGTGGCAGCTGAGCTAGCCGGCGCCGGGACCCTCCTCGATTCTTTCGGTCCCGGCGCCGGCGCTTGCTTCCTCCTCTCCGCCGGGGCCGTTTAGTGGCAGAGCCGACCCCGCTCCGCGCGGTTCCCGACGCCCCCGCCAAACGCGGCCCAGCCCGCCCCTTCGTCCACGCCGCGATCCGCGACGCAATCGTCCGCGCCGAGCTGCCGCCCGGCGCCAAGCTCTCCGAGAACGAGCTCGCCGAGCGCTTCGGCGTCAGCCGCACCCCGATCCGCGAGGCCCTCGGCCGCCTCCGCGACGACCGCTTGGTCCGGGTCGTGCCCCAGCTCGGCACCTTTGTCGCCCGGATCAGCATCCAGGCAATCGGCGACGCCCAGTTCATCCGCGAGGCGCTCGAGTGCGCGGCGATCCGCCCCGCCGCCGAACAGGCCGGAGAGGACGACATCGCCGCGCTGGAGGAAAACATCCGCTCCCAGGAACGGGTCCGCGACAGCGACGGCGGCGACCTCGACGCCTTCTACCTGCTCGACGACGCCTACCACCGTTACCTCTGCGACCTCTCCGGCCACATGGCCGTCTGGCCCGTCTCCGAGCGGGCCAAGTCCCACCTCAACCGCCTCCGGCGCCTCAGCCTCGGCCTCTCCGACTACCTCCCGGAGATGGTCTCCGAGCACCGCGAAATCGCCACCGCCGTCGGCGCCCGCGATGCCGACGGGGCCGAGGAGGCGCTCCGCCACCACCTCCGCATGGTCCTGCGCGAGATCCCGCGGATCCGCGAGGAACACCCCGACTACTTCGAGGAGGCCTAGCCCTCATGTCGACCACCCTCACCGCCGCCCCGCCCACCGACCTCCTCGGCCTCTACGGCGAGATGGTCCTGATCCGCCGCTTCGAGGAAGCCGCCGAGCGCCAGTACAAGGCCGCCCGGATCGGCGGCTACTGCCACCTCTCCTCCGGCCAGGAGGCCGCCACCGTCGGCACCGTCGCCGCGATGGAGGAGGAGGACCTGCTGGTCACCGGCTACCGTTGCCACGGCTTCGCCCTCGCCCGCGGCGTCACGCCCGAGGCGGTGATGGCTGAGCTGTTCGGCCGCCGCGACGGCTGCGCCCATGGCCGCGGCGGCTCGATGCACCTGCTCGACGTCTCCCGCGGCTACTACGGTGGCTGGGGGATCGTCGGCGGACAGCTGCCGATCGCCACCGGGATGGCGCTCTCGCTGGTCCGCCGCGGCGCCCCCCAGGCGGTGCTCTGCGAGCTCGGGGACGGCGGCGTCAACACGGGCGCCTGGCACGAGTCATTGAACCTCGCGGCCGTTTGGAATCTGCCGATCGTCTTCCTTGTGATCAACAACCAGTACGGGATGGGGACGAGCGTCGACCGCGCCTCCGCCGAGCCGGACCTCTTCAAGCGCGCCGCCTCCTACCGGATGGCCGGCGAGCGGGTCGACGGCGACGACGTCGAGTCGGTGATCGAGTCGGCGACCCGCCTGCTCGCCGCCGCCCGCGAGGAGCGCAAGCCAGCCGTGCTCGAGGCGATGACCTACCGCCACCGCGGCCACTCGGTCGCCGACGCCGGCCTCGCCTACCGGACCAAGGAGGAGATCGAGGAGCGCAAGCTCGCCGACCCTTTGGAGCGCGCCAGGGCGCTGCTGAACAAGCGCGGGGTGGAGGACGAGCGGATCGCCGCCGCCGACGCCGCCGCCGAAGCGGCGGTCGAGCGCGCCGTCGCCTTCGCCGAGTCCGACCCTGCCCCTGACGTCGACCGTCTCGCCGCCGGGATGTACGCGCCGGGCTCGGGTGACCAGTTCGAACGGATGGCGCTCGGCAGCCCGCTGGGCGAGCGCGAGCTCGTCTTCGCCGGGGGGCTGGGGGAGTGAGCGCCGCCACCGAGGTCAAAGCGGACCCCAGCGTCGCCGCGCCGGCGTCGGCCGGCACCGAGCTGATGACCTACCGCGAGGCGCTGCGCCTGGCGATGCGCCAGGAGATGGAGCGTGACCCCAGCGTCTTCGTGATGGGCGAGGAGGTCGGCGTCTTCGACGGCTCCTACAAGGTGACCGCCGGCCTGCTCGACGAGTTCGGCCCCGACCGCGTCCGCGACACTCCGATCTCCGAGGAGGGCTTCGTCGGCGCCGGCGTCGGCGCAGCGATGCTCGGCGAGCGCCCGATCGTCGAGATCATGACCCTCAACTTCCTCCTCGTCGCGATGGACCAGGTCGTCAACCACGCGGCCAAGATCGGGGCGATGTTCGGCGGCGAGGTCCGCTGCCCGCTGGTCATCCGCACCCCCAACGGCGCCGGCAACCAGCTCACCGCCCAGCATTCGCAGTCGTTCGACGCCTGGTTCGCCGGTACCCCCGGCCTCAAGGTCGTCTCGCCGGCCAGCCCGGCCGACGCCAAGGGCCTGCTGAAGGCGGCGATCCGCGACGACGACCCGGTGCTGGTGATCGAGAACCTGCCGATCTACAAAGAGAAGGGCGAGGTCGGGGTCGACGCCGAGCTGACGACGCCGATCGGCCTCGCCGCGGTGGCCCGCGAGGGCTCGGACCTGACCCTGGTCTCCCACGGCTTCGCCACCGTGCGGGCGCTGAAAGTCGCCGAGCAGCTGGCCGCCAGCCACGGCGTCGCGGTCGAGGTCGTCGACCTCCGCAGCCTGCGTCCGCTCGACGTCGAGACCGTCGCCGCCTCCGTCGCCAAGACCAGCCGGGCGCTCTGCGTCGAGGAGGGCTGGCCGACCTACGGCGTCACCGCCGAGCTCGCCGCGCGCATCCAGCTCGCCTGCTTCGACCACCTCGACGCCCCGGTCGAGCGCCTTGGCATGGCCGAGGTTCCACTGCCCTACGCGAAGGAGCTGGAGCTGGCGGCGATGCCGACGGAAGACCGCCTCGCCGCCGCAGTCCTCCGTACCCTCGACCTCGCCCGATGAGCGAGATCGTCATGCCCCGCCTCTCTGACTCGATGGAGGAGGGGACGATCCTGACCTGGCTAAAGCAGGAGGGAGAGGCGGTAGCAATCGGCGAGGAGCTAGTCGAAATCGAGACCGACAAGGCGAACATGGCCTACGAGTCA
>DASXFL010000183.1:0-29204 GCA_036489595.1 Solirubrobacterales bacterium | reverse complement strand
CCAGGGTCCGACCGAAGAACTGACCGCCGAATGCCCGGCTCCTACCCCGACCGACATCACTCCCGGAACCGTCCGTGCCGACACCGCGACGACGACCGAGCAGGTCGAAGGCAACGGCTGCGTCTTCCCGTCGACGGTCGGAACCGTGGTCGGGCAGCTGGCTGAAAAGAAGCTGAAGTGGAAGGCCTACGTCGAGGAAGCGGTGCCCGGCACGCCCGAACCGCCGAGCTGCGCGAAGCCGTTCGGCCTCTTCCACTCGCTGCTCGAGAAGCCCGAATGCCAGGAAAGCGTCGCCGGCCTGCCGCAGCTCGCCAAAGACCTGAAGAGCCCGAAGAAGACCCCGGCCTTCTCCTACATCGTCCCCAACCGCTGCCACGCCGGCGCGGTCGAACCGTGCGAAGAAGGGCAGCCGACCGGCCCGCTGGCCGCGGAACCGTTCCTGCGCGAAGTGGTGCCCGAGATCGTCGCCTCGAAGGCCTACGCCGAAGGCGGCCTGCTGGTGATCACCTCCGCGCAGGCGCCGCAGAGCGGGGCCACGCCGGACGCCAGCTCCTGCTGCGGCACCCCGGCCTACCCGAACCTGGCGGCACTGCCCGAAGAAGTGCCGGTCGAAGGGATCAGGAAGGCCGGCGGCGGCGGCCGGGTCGGGATGCTCCTGCTCTCCGAATTCGTCAAGCCGGGGACGGTCGACGAAGAAACCGTCGCCAACCACTTCACCCTGTTGCTGACGATCGAGGAACTGTTCGAACTCGAAAAGCTCGGCTATGCCAACGAACCGGCGCTGCTGCCGTTCGGCTCGACCGTCTTCAACGCCGGCGAAGAAGAATCGACCGGGCCCGAAGAAGAGTCCACCAGCGGCAAGGCAAAGGGAGGCAAGGAAGAGGCCGCTAGGCGGCGGCCTCGTCTGCTCGGGCCGGCGTGGCCGCTGGCACCGTCTCGCTGATCCCCCAGCGCTCGTACAGCCGCCGCAGCGGCGCCGGCGCCCACCAGTTCCACTTCCCCAGCAGCTGCATCAGCGCCGGTACCAGCAAGGCGCGGACGATGCTCGCGTCGATCAGGACGGCGAGCGCCGTGCCGACGCCGTTCTCCTTGATGAAGATGATCTCCGAGGTGGCGAAGGCGAGCATCGCGACCGCGAACAGCAGCGCTGCGGCGGTGACGATCCGCCCAGTCCGCTCGAGGCCGATTGCCACCGACTCGGAGTCCGAGGCGCCGCCGTCGCGGGCCTCCTTGATCCGCGAGAGCAGGAAGACCGCGTAGTCGGTCGAGAGCCCGAAGGCGACCGCGAACAAGAGGATCGGCATCGTCTGCTCGATCGCCCCTGGGCTGGTGTAGCCGAGCAGGCCTTCGAGCCGGCCGTCCTGGAAGATCAGCACCAAGAGGCCGAAGACGGCGCTGAGGTTGAGCGCGTTCATGATCAGCGACTTCACCGGCAGCACCACCGAGCCGGTCATCAGGAAGAGGATGATCAGCGTCGCCGCGACGATGATCGCCAGCGCGATCGGCAGGTGACTGGCGAGGCTCGACTGGAAGTCGATGAAGTCGGCGGTGCCGCCGCCGACCAGGGCGGTAGTCCCGGCCGGGGTCGGCAGGGCGCGGATCGCCTTCACCGTTTCTTGGCTGGCGTTGCTGGCAAAGGGGTGTTCGGAGATCGCTTCGATCGCCGTCACTCCGCCTTTCAGCGGCCGCGGCGGCAGCACTTCGGAGACGCCCGGGACGCCGGCGACCTCGCGGGCGTACGCATGCGCCCGCGCCGCGCCGCCGCCAGTGAATGAGACCAGCACCGGCGTTTCGCGGTAGGCCGGGAATTCGTTGCTGACGATGTCGTAGGCTTGGCGGGCGCTCGCGCCCTTCGGCAGCACGGTGGCGTCGATGGTGTCGAACTTGATGCCGAGGAAGGGGAGGCCGAGCAGGATCAGGAAGGCGGCGCTGAGCGTCGCCACCGGGATCGGCCGCCGCATCACGAAGCGCGAGAGTCGGTACCAGAATCCGGATTCCGCCGGCCGCGCTTCGGCCTCGGCCCGCCGCCGCAGGAAGGCGGGGGAGAGCGAGTTGACCCGACTGCCGAGCAGGGTGAGGATCGCCGGCAGCACGGTCAGCGAGATCAGCGCCGCGAACAGCGCCACCAGCGAGCCGCCGAGCCCCATCGAGTAGAGGAAGCGCTGCGGGAAGACGAGCAGCGAGGCGAGCGCCGCGGCGACGGTCAGCGAGGAGAAGAAGACGGTGCGGCCGGAGGTCGCGAGCACCCGCCGCATCGCCTCGATCCCCGGCCCGGTCTTGGCGATCTCCTCGCGGTAGCGGGAGACGATGAAGAGGCTGTAGTCGATCGCCAGCCCGAGCCCGAGCGCGGTGGTCAGATTGAGGGCGAAGACCGAGATCGAGCCGATTTCGCTGGCGATCCGCAGGATCAGGAAGGTGCCGACGATCGCCAGGCCGCCGATCAGCAGCGGCAGCAGCGCCGCGACCAGGCTGCGGAAGAAGAGCAGGGTGAGCAAGAAGAGGAGCGGGAAGGCGAGCATCTCGGCCTTCTTCAGGTCTTCCTCGACCTGGTGGTTGACCTGTTCCTGGGCGACCGACGGGCCGCCGACCACCACCCCCGGCTTCCCCTCGAGCTCTTCGCCGATTTCGCCGGCGACTTCCTGGGACTGCTTGTCGCCGGTCGGGACCAGGGTGACGACGAAGTAGGTGGCGTCGCCGTTGTGCGAGACGAAGGCGGGGGAGCGGGTGTCGTAGTAGCCGGTGACCGACTGGACCTCGGGGTGAGAGGCGACCTGGCGCTCGAGCGAGGTCACCCGGGCCTGCGTCCCCGGCTTCCCGACCGGCGCGCCTTCGACCACGACGAGGACCGCCGGAAAGCGGTAGCCGGCGGCCTCGAGCTGGTTCTGCGCCTTCACCGACTCGGTCGCCGGGTCTTCGGCGCCGTAGGGGTCGAGGCGGCTGGCGACCGAGCCGCCGAGGACGGCGGCGACGGCGAAGAAGGCGACGGCGAAGAGGACTAGCCGGCGGGCCCGGCGGTCGGCGAAGCGGGCGAGGGCGTCGAACATCAGCGGCTCCTCTTGCCCGGGGCAGCGCCGAGGATCTGCTCCTCGGTCCGCCTGCACCACTCGACGAACCAGTCCGTGAACTCGATCCCGCAGCGCAGGACCAGCAGCGGGTAGGCGGCCTCGTCCTCGTCTTTGGCCGGCTCGATCTCGCGCAGCCGCTTGTTCACCGCTTCGCGCTGGCTGCGCATCGAGCGCACGACCTCGACCGCCTCCGCCGGCGACAGCGCCGCGGCGAAGAACAGCTTCAGCAGCCCTTCGTCGCGCATCTCGTAGGTCTCGGGCGGCTGCCGCAGCCACGCTTTCAGCTCCTCCTCACCGTCGGCGGTGATCTCGTAGACGGTGCGGCGGCGGCCGCCGGTGGGGGAGTCGACGCCCTCGACCAGCCCGGCCTCGGCAAGCCGGCGCAGCTCCGGGTAGATCTGGCCGTAGCTGGCGGCCCAGAAGAAGCGGGTCGAGTTGTCGACCATCGCCTTGATCTCGTAGCCCGACAACGGCCCCCACCGCAGCATCCCCAGGATCACGTAGGCGGTTGCGCTCAACGAGTCCATGTCTCGGGCGAATATATCACGTAGATATATCGAGTGGGGACATCCACACTGAATGTCAAGAAGTACTGCAAGTAATCTCGTGTATGTGGCCGCGCGCTTTGTGTTTGCGGACGAGGCAGGGAACTTCGACTTCAGCACCGGTGCTGGAGCCAGTCGCTATTTCATTCTCACCACGGTCACCATGGGCGATTGCCGAACCGGCGACGCGTTGGCTCATCTGCGCAGGCAGTTGACCTGGAAGGGGATCAACCTCCAAAAGACGTTCCATGCGACCGACGACACTCCGCCTGTTCGCACCCGCTGTGTTCGATCTTCTGAAGCGATTCCCGATACGCGTCGATGCGACGGTCTTGGAGAAGCGGAAAGCCGAGCCGCACTTGCAGAGCGAACTCGCGCTCTACAAGATGGGCTGGTTCATGCACCTCAAGTTCGTGGCGCCGCAGGTTGCGACTTCACAGGATCGGCTCCTGGTCGTGGCTGCCAGCCTGGGAACCAAGAAGACGAGGCAGCTTTTCAGCGCCGCAGTTGACGACGTCGTTCGGCAGGTTTCGCCGGCGCGCCACAGGGTTGCGTTCTGGGCCGCCGACAGTGATCCCTGCATCCAGGTGCCGACTATTGCTGCTGGGCGGTCCAGCGTTCGTGGGAGAGGGGCGACTCGTCATTTCTCGATGTCCTGGGAAGCAAGGTGAAGACCAACAAGGACATCTGGAGACCCGGCACGACCTACCACCATTAGCCCTATAACTACTAACGGCCCCCAGACGGCTATCTGCCGAAGCAGAAGACCCCAGGGGGTCTTGTCGCCATAAGGAGACCGTAGTAGAGCTATCGAATGTAGCTATGAAGTCGGACGTAGTCAAGGGAAACGCGAACGCATGTTCCCTTGATTTTCCGCTTGTTCAAGCGGTATCGACGAAATCAAGCGAAGGAAGGCAGGAGGCATGGCGCTCGATCAGAGCAAGGTGGGACGGGTGGTCGCCGAGCAGATGGAGGCGATCGAAGGGGACTACGGCGACGACTGCGAAATCGGCGACGTCTGCACGATCGTCGAGGTGGTCGGGCCGCACGGCTCCCACGTCCGCGTCCGCTCCAGCGACATGCGCCCGCACAGCGGCCTCGGCCTGATCCGGATGGCCGAACAGGCGATGCTCGGCAACCTCGGCGGCGGCGGCCAGGGCTAGCTGACTATCCTCGGGGAACCGTGAGCGGAGACGGTTCCGACATAGTCGTGATGAAGTTTGGCGGCACCTCGGTCGCTGGCGCCGAGCAGATCAAGCGCGCCGCTGCCCGCGTCGTCGCCGCCCGCGAGGCGGGCAATCGCGTCGTCGCGGTGCTCTCGGCCCGCGGCAAGACGACCGACCAGCTGGTCGAGCAGGCGCACGAGATATCTGCCCGCCCGGTCGCCCGCGAGATGGACATGCTGCTCTCGACCGGCGAGCGGATCTCTTGCGCGCTCTGTGCGATGGCGATCCACGACATGGGCCACGAGGCGATCTCGCTGACCGGCTCGCAGGCCGGGATCGTCACCGACTCCACCCACACCAAGGCGCGGATCATCGACGTCCGTGCCGACCGCATCCGCGCCGCCCTCGAGGAGGACCGGATCGTCCTCGTCGCCGGCTTCCAGGGGGTCTCGACCGAGAGCCACGACGTCACCACGCTCGGCCGCGGCGGCTCCGACACCACCGCGGTCGCCCTCACGGCGGCGCTCGACGCCAGCGTCTGCGAGATCTACACCGACGTCGCCGGCGTCTACAGCGCCGATCCGCGGATCGTTGCCGAGGCGCGCAAGCTGCCGGTCGTCTCCTTCGAGGAGATGCTCGAGATGTCGGCCTCGGGGGCCGGGGTCCTGCAGCTGCGCTCGGTCGAGTACGCCCGCAACCACGGGGTCCGGATCCACTGCCGCTCGAGCTTCGAGGACGGCCCCGGTACCCTCGTCGTCTCGGAGGAAGAGACCATGGAGCAGCCTTTCGTCACCGCCGTCACCCACTCCAGCTCGGAGGCCCGCGTCACCCTGCACGGGGTCCGCGACGAGCCCGGGGTCGCCGGCCGCATCTTCGGCGCCCTCGCCGAGGCCAACGTCAACGTCGACGTGATCATCCAGAACGAGCCGGTCGGCGGCGACCAGCTCGCCGACCTCTCCTTCACCGTCGACCGCGCCGACCTGCCGATCGCCACAGAGGTGATCGAAAGGCTCGGCGGCGCCTCGCTCGAGGTGAGGACCGACGAGCGGATCGGCAAGGTCTCGATCATCGGCGCCGGGATGCGCTCGCACCCGGGCGTCGCCGCCACCGTCTTCCGGGTGCTGGGCGAGAACGGGATCAACATCGAGATGATCTCGACCTCGCCGATCAAGATCAGCTGCGTCATCTCGGCCGATCGCGTCGCCGACGCCGTCAACGCCCTCCACAGCGCCTTCGAGCTCGGCGCCGACGCGATCCGCCCCGAAGATGCGACCGGCCCCGGCCACCGGCCGACCGTCGCCGGCTGACCGCCCCCGTCCGGCATACTCAGACGACGATGAGCGGAGACGGCTACAGAGTCGGCGTGGTCGGGGCGACCGGGCTGGTGGGGACGCGGATCCTCGAGATCCTCGCCGCCCGCGATTTCCCCATCTCGGAGCTGCGGCCGCTGGCCTCGGCGCGCTCGGCCGGCAAGCAGATCGAGTGGGGCGGCGCGGCCGTCACCGTGCAGGAGCTCGGCGAGGACACGATCCACGGCCTCGACGTCGTCCTCTCCTCGGCCGGCGGCAAGGTCAGCGCCGCTTGGACGCCAAAGCTGGTCGAGGCCGGCGCGACCGTGATCGACAACACCAGCTACTGGCGGATGCACGAGGAGGTGCCGCTGGTCGTCTCCGAGGTCAATCCGGAGGCGCTCGACGGCCACCAAGGAATCATCGCCAACCCCAACTGCTCGACGATGCAGATGGTGGTGGCGTTGAAGCCGCTGTTCGACGAGGCCGGAATCGAGCGCCTCGTCGTCTCCACCTACCAGGCGGTCTCGGGGACCGGCAAGGCGGCGGTCGACGAGCTCACCGAGCAGGCCCGGGCGGTGCTCGACGGCCGCCAGCCGCACGCGTCGATCTATCCCCACCAGATCGCCTTCAACGTCCTCGCCCAGGCGGGCAGCTTCGCCGCTGGGGACGACCACACCGACGAGGAGCGCAAGCTGATCAACGAGACGCGGAAGATCCTCGGCGACCCCTCGATCCGTGTCTCCGCCACCTGCATCCGCGTCCCCGTGGTCACCGGCCACTCGGAGGCGGTCAACGTAGAGACGCGGGAGCCACTCGAGCCCGAGCGGGCCCGCGAGCTGCTGGCCGCGGCGCCGGGGGTGACGGTGGTCGACGAGCCGGGCGCAGCCCGCTTCCCGATGGCGATCGAGGCCGCCGGCCGCGACGACGTCCTGGTCGGGCGGATCCGCCGCGACCCCGGCAACGAGCGCGCCCTCGACCTCTGGATCGTCGCCGACAACCTGCGCAAGGGCGCGGCGACGAACGCCGTCCAGATCGCCGAGCTACTGCACCAGCGCAACCTCGTCGCCATTCCTGACGGCTCCGGGAACCGCCATTCGGCGTCCTCAGTCGCCTGAATAGCGCTGCTATTCAGGCTTCCTGCGTCCTTGCCTGGCGGCCCTCGGGACCCGTCAGCCGGCGCAGCACGAACGGCGCGACCAGCGTCGTCAGGATCGACATCCCGACGACGACGCCGAACAGCTCGGCATCGACCACGCCCTCGGCGGCGCCGATCGAGGCGACGACGATCCCGACCTCGCCGCGGGGGACCATGCCGACGCCGACCACCGCCGCTTCGCGCGGGCCGAGCCGGCGCGAGGCACGGTGGGCGGGGACGTACTTGCCGATCGCGGCGATCACCGTGACCGCGGCGAGGATCAGCAGGGCGTGGCCGTTGAAGAGCGAGCCGAGGTCGAGCTCGATCCCGATGAAGGCGAAGAAGAAGGGCGGGAAGAAGGCGTAGAGCGGCCGCACTTCCTCCTCGATCGAGTTGTGGTCCTTGGTCTCGGCGACGATGATCCCGGCGAGGAAGGCGCCGATCAGCGCCGCGAGGCCGATTTCGGCGGCGAAGGC
Source organism: Solirubrobacterales bacterium (assembly GCA_036489595.1). GTDB lineage: Bacteria > Actinomycetota > Thermoleophilia > Solirubrobacterales > 70-9 > VAYN01. The sequence goes on along the minus strand of DASXFL010000183.1, from coordinate 21,525 downwards.
GGCGAGGCCGAGGCAGACGAGGACGGCGGGGAGGAGGGCCGACTGGGCGAAGCGCGGCGCCTTCAGCAGCTGCGGCCGCCGCGCCAGCAGCTTGGTGCCGCCGAGGGCGACGAAGGCGACGAAGGCGACCGCGATCGCCAGCGAGAGCGCGATCTTGCCGACGTCGACGCCGCCTTCTCCAGAGATCCCGACCGCGACCGAGAGCAGGATCAGCGCCAGCACGTCGTCGATCACGGCGGCGCCGAGGACGGTGCGGGCGGCGGGGCTGCGGGCGATCCCGAGCTCGAGGAAGGTGGCGGAGGTGATGCCGGCGCTGGTCGCCGCTAGGGCGGCGCCGAGGAAGACGCTGGTGTCGGTGCCTTCCCCCAGTGCCAGCCCGAAGCCGAGGCCGAGCGCGAAGGGGACGACGACGCCGGCGCTGCCGACCGCGAGCGAGATCGGCCCTACTTCCCGCATCTCCGAGAGCCGCGTCTCGAGCCCGACCCAGAACAGCAGGAAGACGACGCCGAGCTCGGAGAACACCCGCAGCACCTCGGTGATTTCGACCAGCCCCAGCACCGAGGGCCCGACCAGCACCCCGCCGAGGATCTCGCCGACGATCGCCGGCTGCCCGATCCGCTTGAAGACCTCGTCGCCGAGCTTGGCCGCGAGCAGGACGAGGAAGAGGTCGGTGAGGACCCCGGCGGTGTCGGTGGCGGCGAGCGGCAGCTGGACGAGCGGTCCGATCGCCGCAGGCTATGCGCTCGCGGTGCGGAATCGCGCACGAAGAGTCACAGAGACGCGCACCTCGTGAAACATTTTGTCTGCTACGGTGGTGGGACCACGATGGAGGCCGGAAGAACCAAGTGGACGGATGCTCACATCGATGAGCGATTTGACCAGGTCGACAAGCGATTCGACCAGGTCGACGCGCGTCTCGAACGGATGCAGGCACGCATGGACGAGCGCTTCGATCGGCTTCAGATCGCCCTGCTCGTGACTCTCGGCTTGATTCTCGCCGCCTTCCTCGCGTCGCATTAGCCCCAGGCGCAGGCGGCCTGCTCAGTCGAACATCTCGTTGACGTCGCCGGCGGCGACGGCGAGGACGCCGTCGATCTCGCCCAGCGCCGCCGCCAGCTCGGCGACCGAGCCGGGGCCGTGGACCTCGAGCGCGACCGAGACCGCGCCGGCGGGGCCGAGGCGTGCCCCTGGGAGGCTACGCCGCGACGGCGCTGAGGCGCTCCTCGACCCACTTGGTCGAGGCGATGTGCTTCGGCATCCCCAGCTCCTTCGGGCTGGCGCCGAGGGCCAGGCCGACCAGCTGCGGCAGGTGGAGGATCGAGAGGCCGAGGTCGCGGTTGACGACCTTGGCCGCCTCCGGCTGCTGCATGTCGAGATTGAGGTGGCAGAGCGGGCAGGGGGTGACGAGGCAGTCGGCGCCGGCGTCGATCGCGTCGCCGACGTGGGTGCCCGCTTGGCGCAGTGAGGTCTCGCGGTTCATCGTGATCACCGGGAAGCCGCAGCATTTGCGGGCGCCGTCGTACTCGACGATCTCGCCGCCCAGGACCTCGATCACCTTCTCCAGGTAGATGTCGCGGTCGGGGAACTCGGAGTAGCCGAGGCGCTCCTTCGGCCGCACGATGTAGCAGCCGTAGAAGGGGCCGACCCGGAGGCCCGAAAGCGGCCGCGTCACCTGCGTGGCGAGACGGTCGAGGCCGTAGTCCTCGACCAGCAGCCAGAGGAAGTTTTTGTTGGTCCAGCCGCCGTCGCCCGCCTTCTCGTAGGCGAGGCCCTGGCCGGAGAGCACCTCGTTGATGTGGTTGCGATAGGAGGAGTCGGCGTCGAGCCGCTGCTGGCACTCCGACTGGGCGCCCTGGCAGGTCGAGCAGATGTTCATCATCGAGAGGCCGGTCTGCTGGGCGAGCGCGAAGGTGCGGGCGTTGAGGGTGTCGGCGAGCTCCTGGTTGTGCTCGGCGATGACGCCGGCGCCGCAGCAGTTGGCGCGGTCGAGCTCGACCAGCTCGATCCCCAGCTTCTGCGCAACCAGCGCCATCGAGCCGTGCAGCTCGGGGGTGAAGCCGCGCGAGACGCAGCCGGGCCAGTAGGCGACTTTGATCGGCTCAGCCATTGGACGACTCCTCCTCGGCGTTGGTCGGGAGGAGATCCGCCGGATCGGGCTCGAGGCCCTCCTCGATGGCGGCCTCCTCGTCGCCCTCCTCGCCCTTGATGTACAGGTTGAATTCCTCGTCGTGCGCCTCGGCGTGCTCGTAGATCGCCTTGACCTCGTCCTGGGCGCCGCCGGGCAGCTTGTGGTGGACCCCGGGGATCAGCTTCGGCAGCGAGCGCATCTTGCCGGTCTTGATCCCGCGGATCGCGGTCGGCAACGAGCCGAGCATTTCGCGGATCGCCCGCTTGCTCGGTTTCAGCTTGCCGAGCAGGCCCGGCGCGAAGGACTCCTGCAGCAGCAGCGACTCGTCGAGGGTGCCCTTCTTCTCGATGATCTTGACGAAGGCGATCTCGTGGTCGTGGCCGCTATTCGGGTCGCTGATCCCGCTCTCGCCGGCTTTGCGGCGCAGGCGCATGATCTGGTCCATCGGCGCCACGCCCTTCGGGCAGGCGTCGATGCAGCTGAAGCAGTGGGTGCAGTCGTAGATCCCGTGCGGGTCGTGGGCGAGGTCGGTGAGGCGCTCGATCGTCTCGGCGTCGCGCGGGTCGCCGACGAAGCGGTAGGCCTTCGCCAGTGCCGCCGGGCCGATGAACTCGGGGTCGACTTCCATCGAGAGGCAGGAGGAGACGCAGGCGCCGCACTGGATGCAGGCCATCGACTGGGTGATGTCGATCATCGATTCCGGCTCGACCACGTACTCCCGCTCCGGCGGCGCCCCATGCGGGAGCAGCCACGGGGTGACACGGCGGATCTTGGTCCAGTGGGTCGACTCCATGTCGGTGACCAGGTCCTTGATCACCGGCATGTTCCCCATCGGTTCGATGACAATAGGCGCAGCCTCCGCCGCTCCCGGCCGGGGGCTGCTTCCCTCGCCTTCCGCCTCGGCTCGGCCGACGGCCCGAACGTGCTCGCCGGTTTCCGGCGCCTGGGCGCCGATCGGGCTCGAGGCCCGGGCGGCGGTGGCGCCGGTGGCGGCGAGCATCTTGTCCGCCTGCTCCTGCGCCTCGCCGATCTGGGTCTTGCAGCCGAGCCCGGACTGGCCGTTGATCTTCATCCCGCAGGAGCCGCAGATCGCGGCGCGGCAGGAGCAGCGGACGGCGAGCGAGCCGTCGTCGCGGTCCCTGGCCTGCAGCAGCCCGTCGAGGACCGAGAGCGAGGGGTCGAGCTCGACTCCGAATTCCTCCCAGTAAGGCGGCTCGCCGCTCTCCGGCTGGAACCTGCGGACTTTGATCGTGTACTCGGCCATCAGTACGTCCTCGCTTCCGGTTGCCACTGGGTGATCGTGACCTCGGAGTAGGAGAGCTCGGGCGGCCCGTCGTCGGTCTTCTCGAGATCGATGTGTTTGAGCCACTCGTCGTCGTTTCGCTCCGGGAAGTCGGTGCGGTACTGGGCTCCGCGGCTCTCCTTGCGCTCGAGCGCGGCGATGCAGGTGCACTCGGCGTTGTCGAGCATGTAGGAGAGCTCGATTGCTCCGAGCAGGTCCTGGTTGAAGACCTGTCCGTGGTCGTCGATGTAAGCGCTCTGCGACTCCTCTTTGAGGCGGCGAACGATCTCCAGCGCCTGCTGGATCCCGGCCTCGTCGCGGAAGACGGCGATGTATTTGTCCATCGTTTCGCCGAGCTCGAGCTTGATCTCGGAGACCCGGCGGCCGGAGCCCTTCTGGCGCGAGTTGATGTCGGCGATCATCGCCTCCTCCTCCTCGAGCACCTTCTTCGAGGGCTTCGAGCCCTCGACCCGCTTGGCGCGTTGGGCGGCGTCGACACCGGAGTGGCGGCCGAAGATCAGCGTGTCGAGCAGGGAGTTGGCGCCGAGGCGGTTGCCGCCATGGACCGAGACGCAGGCCGTCTCGCCGGCCGCGTAGAGGCCGGGGATGTCGGTGCGGCCCTCGACGTCGGTCTTGACGCCGCCCATCGTGTAGTGGTTGCCGGGCTTGATGTGGATCGGTTCGCGAGTGATGTCGACGCCGGCGAAGTCACGGCCGACGAGGACGATCTCGCGCAGCGCCTCGTGGACGCGCTTCTTCGGCACCACGGTGATGTCGAGGGCGACGGTGCCGTCGGGGAAGCCACGGCCCTCGTTGATCTCGGTCTGCTCGGCCCGGGAGACGACGTCGCGCGAGGCCAGCTCCATTTTGTTCGGCGCGTACTTCTCCATGAAGCGTTCGCCGTCCTTGTTGAGTAGTTGCGCGCCCTCGCCGCGGGCGCCCTCGGTGATCAGGAAGCCCTTGCCCGCCAGCGTCGTCGGGTGGTACTGGATCATCTCCATGTCCATCAGCTTGGCGCCGACCCGGTAGGCCATCGCGATCCCGTCGCCGGTGCAGATCAGGGCGTTGGTGGTGGGCTTCCAGACCTGCCCGTTGCCGCCGCAGGCGAGGATCACCGCCTTGGCTCTGAACAGCTCCATCGAGCCGTCGGCGATGTTGCGGGTGACGACCCCGCAGCACTCGCCCCGCTCGTCGAGCGCGAGCGCGGTGCAGAACCACTCCTCGTAGCGGGCGACCTGCTCGCTGTGCTTCATCAGCTGCTCGTAGAGCACGTGCATGATCGCCTGGCCGGTGATGTCGGCGACGTAGTAGGTGCGGGCGGCGGAGGCGCCGCCGAAGGCGCGGGTGCCGAGCCGGCCCTCCTCGTTGCGGTGGAAGGTCACGCCGCTGTGCTCCATGTGGAGGATTTCCTCCGGCGCCTCGCGGGCCATGATTTCGATGGCGTCCTGGTCGCCGAGGTAGTCGGAGCCCTTGACCGTGTCGAAGGCGTGCGACTCCCAGCTGTCGTCCGGGTTGAGCGCCGCGTTGATGCCGCCCTGGGCGGCGTTGGAGTGGGACCGGACCGGGTGGACCTTGCTGATGATCCCGACCGAGACACCCTCCTCGGCGGCTGCAAGGGCGGCGCGCTGGCCGGCCAGTCCGGCGCCGATTACGAGAACGTCATGGGTGGGCACGAGCGCGGATGCTATACAGCCAAACTCCGAGCGCGTAGTCGGGATTCGTCACACAGCGGGCGGGCCCCGCAGGGCGCCGGAAACGAGCCGGCGGCTGGCGCTGCAGACAGCTTGGGACGGCAGCCGCTCGGCGCGCCCCAGGCGCCCCGTACCATTCGTCGCGATGCTGGGCGGACGCTCCTTCACCCTCTTCCACGTGCGCGGGATCCGGATCGCGGTCGACTGGTCCTGGTTCGTGATCCTCTTTTTCCTGATCGTCTCGATGTCGAGCGTCTATGGCGACATCCTCGGCGAATCGGGCACCGGCACCAAGGCATTTGGGTTGGCGGTCCTCAGTGCCTTCGGCTTCTTCGGCTCGATCCTCCTGCACGAGCTCGGCCACGCCTTTGCGGCTCTTCGCCGCGGCGTCGGCATCTCGAGCATCCAGCTCTGGATGCTCGGCGGCGTCGCCCGGATGGACCGCGAAACCGACAGTCCCGAGGCCGAGCTCGAGGTCGCCGTCGCCGGCCCCGCGGTGACCCTGGCGATCGTCGCCGTCCTCTACCTGGCCGGCGGCATCGCCGCCGGCTTCGGCGAGTTCGGCCACATCTTCCGGTTGGCGGTGGAATTCAAGACCGACGCCGGCGTCTCCGCCTTCCTCTCGCTGATCGCCTGGCTGGGGACGATCAACGGCCTGATCCTCCTCTTCAACCTGCTGCCGGCTTTCCCGATGGACGGCGGCCGGATCGCCCGGGCGCTGATCTGGTGGCGGACCGGCGATCGCAACAAGGCGACCCGGATCGCCGCGCAGATGGGGCGCGGGTTCGGCTACCTGTTCATCGCCGGCGGCCTCGCCCTGGTCGCCAGCGGCGACTTCTTCAGCGGCGTCTGGCTGGCGCTGATCGGCACGGTCGTCAACGGCGCCGCCCGCGGCGCCGCGATGCAGACCGCCCTCTCGAGCCGGATCGGCGAGGTCCGGGTCGCCGACGTGATGGATCGCGAGCCGGTGGCGATCCCCGGCGACCTCAGCGTCGAGCAGGCGCTCGACGAGTACTTCCTCCGCTACCGCTGGCCCTGGTTCCCAGTCGTCGACGCCGCCTACCGCTTCCTCGGCCTGCTGCAGCGCGACCGCGCCGACGAGGTCCCCGAGGTCTCCCGCGCGAGCTCCTACGTCTCCGAGATCGTCGACGCCGACCGCGGCCTCTTCGTCCGCGACGACACCCCCCTCGATGCCTTGCTCTCGAACCAGAACCTGCGGCGCTTCGGTGCGCTGATGGCGGTCGACGCCGACGGCCGGCTGTCCGGCGTGATCACGGTCGAGCAGGTCGGCCGCGCCCTGAGGGACGCGACCGCCTCGCACTGAGAGACGGGCGACGGGGCGCCGCCGCCTGCGCCCCGCGTCGTCACCCAACCATTGCTGCATTCGGGGCTCATACGACCCTCGATGCAGTTTTAGTCCGGTCAGGCGGCAGCGGCCGGTCAGGCGATGGGGCGGTGCCGCTGGATCATGCGGTCGAAATCGAGGCCGGCGGGGAGGGTGCCGAAGGCCTGGCCCCAGTCGCCGGCGAGGCGGGAGGAGACGAAGGCCTCGGCAACGGCCTCGTCGCCGTAGCGGACCAGCAGCGAGCCCTGCAGGGCCAGCGCCATCCGCTCGACCACCCGGCGCGCGCGAGCCTCGATCGTGGCGACGTCGCCGGGAATCTCGGCGCGGACCGTCTCGGTGAAGGCGGCGAGGCGAGGCTCCTGGGCGGCGCCCTCGCCGACCTCGGCGAAGAAGGCCTCGAGCGCCGCCGGCTCCTTGATCATCGCCCGCAGGACGTCGAGGCACTGGACGTTGCCCGACCCCTCCCAGATCGAGTTGAGCGGACTCTCGCGGAACAGGCGCGGCATCCCCGACTCCTCGACGTAGCCGTTGCCGCCGAGGCACTCGAGGCACTCGCCGGCGTGCATCGGGGCGCGCTTGCAGATCCAGTACTTCAGCACCGCGTTGGCGACCCGCTTGAGGTCGTGCGCCTCGGTATCGCCGCCGATCGCCTCGTCGTAAGCACGGGCCAGGCGCAGGGCCGAGATCGTCGCCGCCTCCGACTCGACCGCGAGGTCGGCGAGGACGTTCTGCATCAGCGGCTGCTCGCTCAGCACGGTGCCGAAGACCGATCGGTTGGAGGTGTGGTTGATCGCCTGGACGACCCCGGCCCGCATGCCGGTGGCGCCGCCGAGCACGCAGTCGAGCCGGGTGTGGTTGACCATCTCGATGATCGTTCGCACCCCGGCGCCCTCCTCGCCGACCAGCCAGGCTGAGGCGGCGTCGAACTCGACCTCCGAGGAGGCATTCGACTTGTTGCCGAGCTTGTCCTTGAGGCGTTGCAGGCGGAAGCGGTTGCGCTCGCCGTCCGGGGTCCAGCGGGGGAAGAGGAAGCAGGAGAGGCCGCCGTCGGCCTGGGCGAGGACGAGGAAGGCGTCGCACATAGGTGCCGACATGAACCACTTGTGGCCCGTCAGCTCGTACTCGGCTCCGGGCCCGCCGCCGTTGACCGGCCGGGAGACGGTGGTGTTGGCGCGGACGTCGGTCCCGCCCTGCTTCTCGGTCATCCCCATTCCCGCCAGGGCGCCGGACTTCTCGCCCGCCGGCGCGTTCGCTGGGTCGTAGCGGTCGGAGAGAAAGCGCGGCTCCCACTCGGCCGCCAGCTCGGGCTGGGTGCGGAGCGCTGGCACCACCGAGTAGGTCATCGAGACCGGGCAGCCGATCCCGGCCTCGGCCTGCGACATGCAGATGAAGGCGGCGCCGCGGGCGACGTGGGCGCCCGGTCGTGGGTCGCGCCAGGGCCCGCTATGCAGCTCGAAGCCGACGGCAGCGCCGAGCAGCTCGTGCCAGGCGGGATGGAAGGCGACCTCGTCGACGCGGTTCCCGTAGCGGTCGTGGGTGCGCAGCTGCGGCGGGTTCTCGTTGGCGGCCGCGCCGAGCTCGAGCGCCCGGCCCGAGCCGGCGTACTCGCCGACGGCTGCGATCCGCTCGCACGCCCACTCGGCGCCCTCACGCCGGACCGCCTCGCCGAGCACCGCATCAGCCTCGAAGACGTTGTAGTCGACCAGCAGCGGCGGCTGGTTGGCCACCTCGTGGTTGCCGAATGCGGTGCGCTCCCTGGTTGCCATCCCGGGCGAATTGTGTCAGGTGGATTGGCCGGCGGGCCAGTCGCCCGGCGCCAGCGGCCGCGGCGCGGTCGAGGACTCCGGCCAGATAGCATCGCCGCCCGGTGAGTTCCAAGATCCAGGTCAAGAACCCGGTGGTCGAGCTCGGCGGCGATGAGATGACCCGCATCATCTGGTCGTTCATCAAAGAGCAGCTGATCCTCCCTTACCTGGACGTCGAGCTCGATTACTTCGACCTCGGGATCGAGAGCCGCGACGCCAGCGAGGACCGGATCACGGTTGAAGCCGCGGAGGCGATCAAGAAGCACGGGGTCGGGGTCAAGTGCGCGACGATTACCCCCGACGAGGCGCGGGTCGACGAGTTCGGCCTGAAGGAGATGTACCGCTCGCCGAACGGGACCATCCGCAACATCCTCGGTGGCGTCATCTTCCGCGAGCCGATCGTGATCTCCAACGTGCCGCGGTTGGTGCCGGGCTGGACGAAGCCGATCGTGATCGGCCGCCACGCCTTCGGCGACCAGTACCGGGCAACCGATCTGGTCGTTCCCGGCGAGGGGTCGCTCACCCTCACCTACACCCCCAAGGACGGCTCGGAGCCGATCGAGCTCGACGTCTACGACTTCCCCGGCGGCGGTGTGGCAATGGCGATGTACAACCTCGACGACTCGATTCGCGACTTCGCCCGCGCCTCGCTGCGGTACGGCCTCGACCGCGGCCTGCCGGTCTACATGTCGACCAAGAACACGATCATGAAGCGCTACGACGGCCGCTTCAAAGACATCTTCGCCGAGGTCTATGAGAGCGAGTTCGAGGTCGACTTCGAGGCCGCCGGCCTGACCTACGAACACCGCCTGATCGACGACATGGTCGCCGCCGCCCTGAAGTGGGAGGGCGGGTACGTCTGGGCCTGCAAAAACTACGACGGCGACGTCCAGTCCGATACCGTCGCCCAGGGCTACGGCAGCCTCGGCCTGATGACCAGCGTGTTGATGACCGCCGACGGCAAGACCGTCGAGGCGGAGGCCGCGCACGGCACCGTCACCCGCCACTACCGCCAGCACCAGCAGGGCAAACCGACCTCGACCAACCCGATCGCCTCGATCTTCGCCTGGACTCGCGGCCTGCAGGCGCGCGGGCGGATGGACGAGACCCCCGAGGTCTCGCGCTTCGCCGAGACCCTCGAGCGGGTATGTGTGGAGACGGTCGAGGAAGGCAAGATGACGAAAGACCTCGCGCTGCTGGTCGGCAACGACCAGGGCTACCTGACGACGCAGGAGTTCCTCGCCGCGATCGACGAGAACCTGCAAGCGGCGATGGCCTGACGCCCAGCGAGCGCAGTTGACAACAGAGGAGACGATTTCGTGAGCCCCAGTAACACCCCCGTGAAAGTCACCGTGACCGGCGCCGCCGGCCAGATCGGCTACGCGCTTCTGTTCAGGATCGCCAGTGGCCAGATGCTCGGCGACAAGACCCCGGTCGAGCTCAGCCTGCTGGAGATCCCGGATGCGGTTAAAGCCGCAGAGGGGACGGCGATGGAGCTCGACGACTGCGCCTTCCCGCTGCTGCACCGGGTCGAGATCACCGACGACCCGAAGCAGGCCTTCGACGGCGTCAACGTCGCCCTCCTGGTCGGCGCCCGCCCGCGCGGACCCGGCATGGAGCGGGCCGACCTGCTCGAGGCCAACGGCGGCATCTTCAAGCCGCAGGGCGAAGCGATCAATGCCGGCGCCGCCGACGACGTCAGGGTGCTGGTGGTCGGCAACCCGGCCAATACCAACTGCCTGATTGCGATGTCGAACGCGCCCGACGTCCCGCGCGAGCGCTTCACCTCGATGATGCGGCTGGACCACAACCGGGCGATAACCCAGGTTGCGAGCAAGCTCGGCAAGCCGGTCACCGCGGTCCGCAACATGACCGTCTGGGGCAACCACTCGACCACCCAGTACCCGGACCTGGTCAACGCCAGGGTCGATGGCCAGAGCGCTTGGGACCAAGTCGACGACGAGGCTTTCATCCGCGACGAGTTCATTCCGCGGGTGGCGAAGCGCGGCGCCGAGATCATCGGCGCCCGCGGCGCCTCCAGCGCCGCCTCCGCCGCCAACGCGGCGATCGACCACATCCACGACTGGACGCTCGGCACCCCGGACGGCGATTGGGTCTCGATGGGCGTCCCCGCCGACGGCTCTTACGGAATCGGGGAGGGCATCGTCACTGGCTTCCCCTGCCAGTGCAGCGGCGGCGAGTGGTCGATCGTCCAGGGGCTCGACGTCCCCGACTTCTCACGCGAGCGGATCGACGCCAGCGTGATGGAGCTGCAGGAGGAGCGGGACGCGGTCAGCCAGCTCGGACTGATCTAGCGGTTGCGATAGGCGGGCCGCTGCGACAGGCTGCTAGGCCCGAAGCTCCCTCGCGGTCGCGAGGGAGCTCGAGTGGGACGGGCCGCTGCCTCAGCCGGCGGTCGGGTAGTACTGGCGGCCGTTCTTTTTGACCCGGCCCTCTTTCTCGAGGTCGCCGAGCACCCGGTACAGGTAGTTCGGCTTGATTTTCATTGTCTTGGCGACGTCGGAGGCGCTGATGCCCGGCTGACTTTCGATCAGTTTCACCGCCTGGTCGGCGCGGGTGCCGCCGCGGCGGCCACGGCGTTTGCGGCCACTGCCGCCGGACGGCGCGGCTTTACGGCCGCGCGGACGGCCCGGGGAGCGGCGAGTCGCTTTGCCGCCGAGCTCGGCCAGGGCCCGCTCGAGACGCTCGCGCTCCTCGTTTAACTCGGCCAGTCGCTTCTCGACCAGCTCACGGGCGTCATCGACAACGTTCTTGGTGGGGGGCATCGCAGTCCTTTCCGTTGCGCTTCTGGGGTCCCCTATAGCGGAGAGTGTGCCAGACACACACAGTGACTGCGGAGAGCGATTGCTCTAAATCGTTTCAGTGGCAACACACTGTCCACCAGAAATTGAACAGTTCCCTGTTCCCCGTTGACTAGACGGAGGTACCGAAGGGACCGTGCAAGTCACCTTGCGAGCCGCTGGGGCGCACTTTCTCCGCCTGTCGCTCGGGCGAGATGCGGATCACGTTGCGCGCCAGGCCGAGCTTCTCCATGCCGGCGATGATCAAACCCGAGGGGTCGGGCTCCGACCGTCTCATCCCGTGCACGGCGGAGCGGGGGAAGGCGTGGTGGTTGTGATGCCATGACTCGCCGAGCGAGGGAAGCGCCAGCCAGAAGACGTTGGTCGAGTGGTCGTCGGTGTCGAAACGTCGGCTGCCGAGGAAGTGACACACCGAGTTGACGCTCCAGGTGACGTGGTGGACGAAGAAGATCCGCACCAGCCCGCCCCAGAGCAGGCCGGTGAGGGCGCCGAGCGCGGTCCCGGTGACGAGGAAACCGGCGAGCGCCGGGATCGCCAGCGTCGCGTAGACGAGCCAGGGGAAGTGGCGGTTGATCCTGCGCATGCCGTTGTCCTCGTAGAGGTCGCGGGCGTATTTCTTCCAGTCGGCGCGACCCTGGTTCGACATCAGCCAGCCCGAGTGGGCGTGCCAAAGGCCGCGCAGCACCCCCTGGTGGTGTCCGTCCTCGGAGACGTGCGGACTGTGCGGGTCTCCCTCTTCGTCGGTGTGGGCGTGGTGCTTGCGGTGATCGGCGACCCAGGCGATCACCGGGCCCTGCACCGCCATCGAGCCGAGCACCGCGAATGTGTATTCGAGCGGCTTCGCGGTCTGGAAGGACCGGTGGGTGAGGAGGCGGTGATAGCCGACGGTGATCCCGATCGCGGTCAGCATGTACATCACCGCGGCGATGATCAGGTCGGCCGGGGTGACGAGGCTGTTCCAGAGGAGCACGATCGCGACGATCGTGGCGAGGAAGGGGATGACGACGGCGCCGAGGTTGGCGACCTTCTCCGCTTTAGTCATCTCGCCCATCTGAATCGAAGATACTCGGCCTTCGTTGCCATGTTTTGGCGTGACGGCAACAGGTTGAACCTCTATTCTTATCATCTGAATGACAAGTTTGTCCAAGTCCGTGCCACGCTCGCTCGATCCCGAGCCCTGGCGCGGCCTGCCGCCGCGGGTTGCCGATTTGATCGAGGCCGAGATCCCGGCGACGACCGGCGAGATCCTCGAGTCGATCGGCCGCGAAGTGCCCGAGTACGCGCGGCCGCTCGAGGGCAACTTCGGCCGCGGCGTGCGGACCGGGGTCGCTGAGGCGCTGGCCCAGTTCGTCGCCGTCATCCGAGACCCGGATGCCGGCCGCAGCAGCACCGGCCGCGAGGTCTACCTCGAGCTCGGCCGCGGCGAGCACCGCCAGGGCCGCACCCTCGACTCGCTGCAGGCTGCCTACCGGATCGGCGCCCGCGTCGCCTGGCGCCGCTTCGCCGAGGCCGGCCGCCGCGCCCGCTTGCCCGGCGACTCGCTCAGCCTCCTCGCCGAGTCGATCTTCGCCTACATCGACGAGCTCTCCGCCGATTCGGTCGACGGCTACGCCGAGGCCCAGGCCGAGCTGGAGGACCAGGGGCGGCGCCGCCGCCGCGAGCTGACCCGGCTGCTCGTCGCCGCCGAGCCGCCGTCGCCGGCTGAGCTCGCCGCCACCGCCCGGGCCGCCCGCTGGACGCTGCCGCCGCGGCTCGCCGCGATCGCCTGCGCCGAGGGCGACCTCGACGCGATCGCCCGCCGGCTGCCGCCGGAAACGCTGGCGGCGGTGGTCGGCGGCGCCGGCTGCCTGCTGCTCGCCGACCCGGAAGGGCCCGGGCGACTGGAGCCGCTGCGGCGGCTCGGCCGCGGCCGAGCCGTGGTTGCGCTAGGCCCCGCGGTCGAGCCGCCCGGCGCGGGGCAGTCATGGTCGCTGGCGCGGGGGCTGCTGGACGCGGTCGCCAGCGGGCGGATTGAGGCGCGCGGCGTCGTCGAAGCGGACCAGCACCTCGCCGACCTGATCCTGATCGCGGGCGGTCCGTTGACGGCGAGGATCGCGGAGCGGCGGTTGGGAGCGTTCGAGGCGCTGACCGAGCGAGCCAGGGAGCGGATGGTGGAGACGGCGTTGGCGTATGTGCGACACGGCGGCAACGCGGTGGCAATGGCCGCGGAGCTGCATGTGCACGCGCAGACGGCGAGGTATCGGATCGCGCGGTTGCGGGAGCTGTTGGGGGATCAGCTGGACGATCCGGATGCGCGGTTCGAGCTGGAGTTGGCGTTGCGGGCGGGGGTTTGAGGGGACGGCCGTCTGGCTAGGGACGGGCTTTGGAGCTCGAGCGGTGGGGAGGGCCGACCCTCCCTGCTCGGGGATCAGGCTCCGAAGGACGGAAGCTCTGAGTAAGCCACCCACTTCTCTTTTTGAGCTTCGTGGTCCGGGGCGGGGTTCGGGGTGGGCCGCGGTTTCCGCGGAGCTCGCCCGCAGCTCAAAAAAGTAGGGACGGGGCTCGGTCCCACCGCCAACCGCTTGAACCCCCTCCCTACTCCCGGTTCCGCTTCTTGGGCAGGGTCCTGAAAGCCACGTCCCAGATCGGCGAGCTGACGCCGTATCCGTACCGATGGTCCTGGAAGTGGTGGCGCATGTGTTGCTCGCGCAGCTTCTTGCCGAGGTTCGACCTGGGGACGAAGTGGTGGACGTAGTAGTGGGTGTAGTCGTAGCCCAGGTAGCCAAGCATGAAGCCGCCGAAGATCGGGAAGCCGGCGTCGCCGAAGATCGCCCAGAAGCCGAGCAGGAAGAGCGTTGCCAGCGGGACCGACACCGAGGGCGGCATCACCAGCCGCAGCTTGTCGTTCGGGTGGTCGTGGTGGATGCCGTGGATGATGAAGTGCATCCGCCGGCCGAAGGCGTTGTCGGGCTCCCAATGGAAGATCAGCCGGTGCAGCCAGTACTCGGTCAGCGTCCAGATGAAGACGCCAATCGCGATCAGGCCGATCAGCGCCAGCACCGAGTAGCCCTTGGCGGCGCCGATCCACTCCATCGCCACGATCACCGGGACGAAGATGATCGCCGGGATCGACGGATGCACCCGCGAGAAGAAGTTGAGGAACTCGCTCTTGAACAGCGGCGGCGACTCGGCGAGCTTGCTGGTGCGGCTCTCGGCCTGGTTGTGTGCCTCCATCGGGGGGAATTCTAGAAGATCGTCAAGAGCCGTTCGGGCGCCCTAAGGAGTCGCGGGGTGGACGCTTCTCCGAGGCTCAAAAACTGGTCTGTTCGCAAGACGCAGGAAAGTCGTCACGGAGCTGTTTCAAAGTCGTGGCGAATAGGTAGCGATTTGCGGAATCGCCCCCCGCGGGACTCGCGTCGCGGTGCTTAGATGGCGCCCGCCGATGGCCCGCAAGACGAAGACCCCCAGCTGCGAGGACTGCTACTTCCACCGCAACCTCCTCTGCGCGCTCGAGCTCGGCGAGCCCTGCGGGACCTTCCGCCCGAACCGGCCCGAGGGCCTAGTCCCGCCGCGCCAGCCGGTGCTGCTGATGCGGGCCCCGCGCTGGGCCTCTCAGAGCCGCGCCGCGGCCTGAGCCCGCTCGGCGCCACCGGCCTATTCGTCGCAATGTCCGGGTAGCTGGCGGCTGAGCTTTTCCGCCCGGTAGTTTCCTCCCAATGCCCCAGCGCGACCCCTTCGCCGACTTCGCCCGCATGCGCCGCGAGATGGATTCGATGCTCGGCGACGCCTGGGGCCGCAGCCGCTACGTCGCCCGCCGCAGCAGCGGCTTCTCGCCCAACCTCGACGTCTACTACTGCGGCGAACCGCAGCGGGCGGTGGTCGAGGTCGACCTCTCCGGCGTCTCGCTGAGCGCGATCGGTATCGAGGTCTCCGGTCGCCATCTGGCGATCACCGGCCAGCGGCCGGTGCAAGAGACCGAGGGCCGCGTCTACCAGCAGCTCGAGATCCCGAGCGGTCCCTTCCGGCGGGTGGTCGAGCTGCAGGTCGAGGTCGACGCCGAGCGGGCGAGCGCCACCTACGAGGACGGGGTGCTGCGGATCGAGTTGCCGCTGCGCGATCCCGAGGAGACGACGCGCCGGGTTCCGATCGAGGGCCGGTGAGGTAGGTGCCGCGCTGATGGAGGGTTCGCCCGTCCTCGAGGTCGTCGAATCGCCGCTCGATTTCGAAGAGGCGTTTCGCAGCGACCAGCCGCTGCCGGAAGCGCTGCCGATCCTGCCGCTGCGCGAAACCGTCACCTATCCCGAATCGCTGACCCCGCTGGCGGTCGGGCAGGAGCGCTCGATCCAGCTCGTCAATGACGTCCTCGGCGGCAACCGGATGCTGGTCATGGTCGCCTCCCGCGACGCCGAGCTCGAGCGGCCCGGCCCGGCCGACCTCTACGGCGTCGGCGTCGCCGGCTTCGTCGCCCGGATGATCAAAATCCCCGACGGCTCGCTGCGCGTCCTCGTCCAGGGGATGCAGCGGGTCAGCGTCGGCGACTACGTCGCCGAGCAGCCCTACCTGGTGGCGCGGATCGAGCCGCTGCCCGAGGTCGTCGACCCTGGCCCCGAGCTGGAGGCGCTGGCCCGCAACGTCCAGCGCACCTTCGCCGAGATCGTCGAGCAGATTCCCTACCTGCCCGAGGAGCTGCAGCTGGCAGTCACCAACATCGAAGACCCCTCGGCGCTCGCCCACCTGATCGCCGGCTCGCTGCGGATCCCGATCGAGGAGAAGCAGCAGCTGCTGGAAGAGGTCGACGTCGGCGCCCGCCTCCGTCACCTCTCGCAGATCCTCGCCCGCGAGCTCGAGGTGGTCCGGCTCGGCACCCAGATCCAGACCCAGGTCCAGTCCGAAGTCGACAAGGGCCAGCGCGAGTTCCTCCTGCGCCAACAGCTGAAAGCGATTCAGGACGAGCTCGGCGAGGGCGACGAGCAGACCGCCGAACTGGCCGAGCTGCAAGAGAAAATCGAGGCCGCAAAGCTGCCCGAGCAGGCCCGCAAAGCGGCCGACCGCGAGCTCGGCCGGCTCGCCAAGCTGCCGCCGGCGGCAGCCGAGCACGGGGTGATCAGGACCTACCTCGAGTGGCTGATCGAGTTGCCGTGGTCGGTCGAGACCGAGGACGACCTCGACATCGGCCACGCCCGCGAGGTCCTCGACGCCGACCACTACGACCTCGAGACGATCAAGGACCGGATCCTCGAGTACCTGGCGGTGCGCAAGCTGAACCCGGACTCGCCGGGGCCGATCCTCTGCTTCGTCGGGCCGCCCGGGGTCGGCAAGACGAGCCTCGGGAAATCGATCGCCAAGGCGCTGGGGCGGAAGTTCGAGCGGATCTCGGTCGGCGGCGTCCGCGACGAGGCGGAGATCCGCGGCCATCGACGTACCTACATCGGCGCCCTGCCAGGGACGATCGTCCGCGCCCTGCGCGACGCCGGCACCCGCAACCCGGTCTTCATGATCGACGAGATCGACAAGATGGGCGCCGACTTCCGCGGCGACCCCGCCTCGGCGATGCTCGAGGTGCTCGACCCGACCCAGAACGACTCCTTCCGCGACCACTATCTCGACCTCGAGTTCGACCTCTCCGACGTCGCCTTCATCGCCACCGCGAACGTTCTCGACACGATCCCGGCGCCGCTGCTCGACCGGATGGAGACGATCGAGCTGGCGGGCTACACGCTCGAGGAGAAGAAGCAGATCGCCCGCCGCTACCTGGTCGGCCGCCAGGTCGAGGCCAACGGCCTGAGGGCGTCGCAGATCGAGTTCTCCGACGCGGCGCTGTCGACGATCGTCGAGGAGTACACGCGCGAGGCCGGCGTCCGCAACCTCGAGCGGCTGATCGGCACGGTCTGCCGCAAAGTCGCCCGTGAAGTCGCGGAAGGGAAGAGCAACGGCAAGGTCCGCGTCTCGGGGAAAAAGGCGCGCGAGCTGCTCGGACGGCGGCGGGTGTTCGCCGAGACGCGACGCCGGACCAAGGACCCCGGCGTCGCCACCGGCCTCGCCTGGACCCCGACTGGCGGCGACGTCCTCTTCATCGAGGCGACGGCGATGCCGGGTGCGGGCAAGCTGACGATCACCGGCCAGCTCGGCGAGGTGATGAGGGAGTCCGCGCAGGCGGCGCTCTCCTGGGTGCGGGGCCACTGGGGGCTGATCGCGCCCGAGCTGGGGGAAGCCTGGTTCGCCGAGCACGACATCCACATCCACGTCCCGGCCGGAGCGGTGCCGAAGGACGGGCCCTCGGCAGGGGTGGCGATGACCGTCGCCCTCGGCTCGCTGATCAGCGGCCGACCGGTTCGCAACGATGTCGCGATGACGGGCGAGGTCACCCTGACCGGGCAGGTGCTGCCGATCGGCGGCCTCAAGGAGAAGTCGCTGGCGGCCCAGCGGGCGGGGATCAAGAGAGTGATAGTTCCGGATCGAAACGCGGGAGACGTCGAGGAGATCCCCGAGCAGGAGCTCGGCAACCTGGAGTTCGTCTTCGTCGACGAAGTCTCCAAGGCACTCGACGTAGCACTGTCTTGACGGCGGATGGGGTGAACGTCTGATGGAGGCGGCAAGCCTCCCGCGCGGCGGCGCCGGGCCGCTGCAGTCGGTCGCCGAAGCGGCGCGCTCGCGCTCGCGCGCCTTCTGGATCGTCGCCGGCCTCACCGTCGGTGCGGCCCTGCTCCGCTTCCTCACCCTCGGCGACCAGAGCTACCACCACGACGAGATCGTCACCGCCAGCCGCATCCTCCGCGGCAGCTTCGGCCACGCGATGGACGCGGTCGGCTTCAGCGAGTCGACGCCGCCGCTCTACTACGCGGCGGCCTGGGCCTGGACGCAGGTGACCGGGACGGGGGAGTGGGGGCTGCGCTCGCTCTCGGCGGTCGCCGGCGTGCTCACGGTTCCCGTCGCCTACTTCATCGCCGCCGAGCTGCGGGGCCGCCGCGCCGGCCTCTGGGCGGCGGCGCTGGTCGCCTTCAACCCGATGCTGCTCTGGTACTCGCAGGAGGCCCGCGCCTACGCCCTGATGGTCCTCCTCTCGGCGCTCTCGCTGCTCTGGTGCATCCGCGCCGCCCGCTCCGGCCGCCGCCGCGACATCCTCTGGTGGGGGGTCTTCTCGGGGCTCGCCCTGGCGACGCACTACTTCGCCGTCTTCCCGCTCGTCGCCGAGCTGCTCTTCCTGCTGCGGCGGCGCGGCCGCGCGGTGCTCGGTGGGCTCGCCGTCCTCGCCGCCTTCGCGCTGGCGTTGCTGCCGCTCGCCCTGCACCAGATGTCGAGCGGGCACGCGGAGTGGATCGGCGGCCTCAGCCTCGGCCACCGGCTCTGGGAATCGGCCGGGACCTTCGTCACCGGCGAGACCGCCGACATCATCGGCGAAGCCGAGCGCCCTGGTCTCTCGATCTTCCCCCTGGCGATGTGCGCGGGCGCGTTCGCGCTGCTGCTCTGGCGCGGGGGTCGCGAGGAGCGGCGCTCGGCGGCGCTGCCGGTCGCGGTCGCGGTCTGCGCAATCGCGATCCCGGTCGCGCTGGCGATGATCTCGCCGGGCAAGGACTTCGTCCTCGCCCGCAACCTGATCCCGGCCCTGGTGCCGCTGCTGATCGTGGTGGCGATCGCGGTCAGCCTGCCGGCGGCGCGGCGGCTGGGCGCCGTCGTCGGCATCGCGCTCGTCGCCTACTCGCTCGGCTTCTGCGTCGCCGCCAGCACCCAGCCGAGCCTGCAGCGGCCGAACTGGGACGGGGTTGCCGCCGACCTCGGGGAACCGACCGGGCCGCGGGCGATGGTCACCTGGACCCTCGGCGAGGCACCGCTGCGTTACTACCTCTCGAGCGGCTCCTTCCAGGTCCGAGCCTCCGAACGGAACCCGTGGTACGTCCACGAAGTCGACTTCATCTCCGACGGCGTCGCGCCGCCGCCCCCGCCGCGCGTGCTCGGACCGCGCTTCCGCGAACACGGGGCCTACGAATCCGGGCGGCTGTTCGTCCGTCGCTACAGCCTGCCGGGCCCGAGCCTGGGCCGGATCGGGCTACGCCGGCTGCGCGAAGCTCCGCTCAACTTCCGGTCCACCGGCGTGCTCATCGACGGCGTCGGTCCCAGCTGAGTTCGTCCTGCTTGCCCACACTGAGCTGGGGTAGTGGCATATCCTGCATGCGGACACGGAATCCAGCGAGGAGACGGTATGAGCAAGACGAAGGCCGACCGCGCCACCGACATCTACGGAAGCGCCCGGGAAAATCCCTACGTGCAGCGGCTGATCGAGGACGAAGAGCTGCGCGACAACCTCCGGGACGCCTTCGATTCGGCGAAGAAGGCCTACTCGCGTGCGACCGGCAACGGCAAGGGCCCGGTCAAGGCGGTGACCTCCGACAAGAAGACCCAGAAGGAGCTCCGCAAGGCCGCCGAAAAGCTCCGCGACGCTAATGAGCGCCTGCAGAAGCCGAGGAAGAAGAGCAAGCTTGGCCGGCTGCTGCTGCTCGCGATCGTCGGCGGCGTCGTCGCCCTGGTCGTCAGCGAGGGCGCCCGCAAGGCGGTGCTCGATGCTCTCTTCGGCGCCGAAGAGGAGTTCGAGTACACCTCGACCACCAGCATCAACGGCTCCTAGAGCCGCCACCGCAACCGGGCAGCCAGACGTGGAGGCCGCGACCAAAGAGCGCGAGCTGAGCGGCGACAAGGCGACGCGGATCGTCGACGCGATGCGCGACAGCGTCGCCCGTCGCGGCGCCGCCGGCTCGACCTTCGAGCACGTCGCCCGGGAGGCGGGGGTCAGCCGCGGCCTCCTGCACTACTACTTCGGCACCAAGGAGCGGCTCCTGGTCGAGGTAGTCCGCCGCGACTCCGAGCTGCGGATCGCCCGCCTCGACCAGCTGCTGGCCGAGGCGAAGACCGTCGACGACGTCCTCGGCGCCCTCGTCTCCAGCCTCACCGACCTGATCGAGAACGAACCCGACGTCTTCCTCCTGATCTTCGAGCTCTTCAGCGCCGGCCGCCGCAACCCGGACATCCGCGAGGAGGTCGGCCGCCTCTTCGCCACCACCCGCGCCCACGTTGCCGAGGTCCTCCGGGCGAAGGAGCGCGAGGGCGTCCTCAGCCTCCGCTTCGACGCCGACGCCGTCGTCGCCTACCTCCTCGCCCTCGGCGACGGCTTCGCCCTCCAGGCCCTCTCCGACCCCAACCTGAACGACAAGGCCGCGGTCGAAGCCGGCGCCGCCAGCGCCCGATTCCTGCTCGTCAACGAGTAGCCGCCGCCGCGTGACGCGGCTCACGCAGTGACGGTCCTCACAGACCTGGCCGAGTGGCCAGGAGGAGGCTCGAGGGGTCATGCGCGACTTGATGGACAAGCTCTCCGGGCTTCTCGGCCGGCGGCGGCGTTGGGTTCTTGCCGGCTGGGTGGCGATCGTGCTGGCGGCGCTGCCGTTCGCGGCGAAGCAGACCGAACACCTGACCGGCGGCGGCTTCGACGTGCCGGGCAGTCAGTCGAAGGCGGTCGGCGACGCGCTGCAGGAGGAATTCGGCTCGCAGGCCGACGGGATCTCGGTGTTGCTGAAGGCGGCGCCCGGGGCGTCGGCGGCCCAGCGGCAGGCGGCGATCGGGCGGGTGCGAGATGAGGTCGGGCGGCTCGAAGGCGTGACGCTTCCGGCGGCGACCGCCGCCGCTGGACTGAGGCGCCTCGACGCCACCGGCACCGCGATCCTGCCGCTGCGCAGCGACCGCTCGGCCGACGAGCTGATCGACTCGGCGACGACGTTGCGCGACGACCTCGAACCCGGGGCGGCGTCGGGCGGGGTCACTCCCTACCTGGTCGGGCAGCCGACGATCTGGGCGGGGATGCAGGAAATCTCCAAGCGCGACCTCTCCGAGGCGGAGGCGACCGGGTTCCCCATCGTCGCGATCATCCTCCTCGCCGTCTTCGGCTCGCTGGCGGCGGCGGTGCTGCCGCTGGCGCTGGGGTTCGTCAGCGTGCTGGTCACCGGCGCCCTCATCTACTTCATCTCGCTGCAGATGACGACCTCGGTCTTCGTCACCAACATGGCCTCGATGATCGGGATCGGGGTGGCGATCGACTACTCCTTGTTCATCCTCGCCCGCTACCGCGAGGAGCGCGAACTGGGCCGCGACCGCGACGCGGCGCGGGCGCAGGCGCTGAAGACCTCGGGCCTCGCCGTCAGCTTCTCCGGCCTCGCGGTGGTCATCTCGCTGGCCGGCCTCTGGATGCTCGACAACCAGGCGCTGCGATCGATGGCGTTGGGAGCGATGACCGTCGTCGCCGTCTCGATCCTCACCGCCACCACTCTGCTGCCGGCGCTGATCGCGATGCTTGGCGACCGCGTTCTGCCGGGCGGCATCGTCGGCCGCGTCGCCGTGTGGGGGCGCCGCCGCTTCTACCGCCGCCGCAAGCCGGAGCCCGCCGCGGCCGAGCCGGCGATCGCCGGCGCCAGCCGCTTCTGGACCAACTGG
>DASXFL010000182.1:0-14021 GCA_036489595.1 Solirubrobacterales bacterium | reverse complement strand
CCCGTCCCTACCTAAGCCGCGATCGCTCCACCGCTGCCCAGCAACTGATCGATCTCCTGCCTCAAGCTCGCCGACGGCTGCACCCTGTACTCGCTCCCGAACCGCAGCCGCCGCGGCCCCTCGCTCGTGTGCATCACCAGGTGGACGTCGGTCTCGCCCTTGTGGTCCTCGAACAGCGACTTCAGCTCGTCCATCAGCGCCTGGTCGGCGAGCTTGCGGCAGTCGAGCAGGGAGAACTCGAAGGGGCCGCCGGGGAGCGCCGTCACTTTCTTCGCCGCCGCCGCGATCTCCTCGCCGTTGGGTTCGAAGCGCTGTGCCTCCTGCACTACCAGCTTCGTCTCGCCGCGGTCCTTGTGGTCGACGCGGCCGCGGACGAGGACGATCGCGTCGGGCGCAATCACCTGCGCGCTCTCCGCCTCCTCGGCCTTGAAGACCAGCATCTCGACCTGGCCCTCGACGTCGTCGAGCGTCGCGAACATCATCTGGCTGCCGCTCTTGGTGCGGATCTTCTTGCAGTCGACGACGATGCCGCCGACGATCACCCAGGCGCCGTCTGGCTTGCCGTCGAGGGCCGAGATGCTGCAGTCGACTTTGGCCCGCAGCGCCGGCCCGACTTCGGTCAGCGGGTGCGAGGAGAGGTAGGTTCCGAGCACCTCCTTCTCCATCGCCAGCAGCTCGGCGCGGTCGAACTCGGCGGCGGAGATCGGCGGCCGGTGCTGTGAGACCTGTGCCGCTGCGGCTCCGCCGGTTCCGGAGTCGTCGCCGAAATCGAAGATCGAGCCCTGGCCGAGCTGGGCGTCCTCCTGCGCCTTCTGCCCCGCCGACTGCGCCGCCGGCAGGATCTCCAGCATCCCCTTGCGGCTGGCCCCGGTCGAGTCGAGGGCGCCGCATTTGATCAGGCATTCGATCGCCCGTTTGTTGACCGCGCGCGAGTCGACCCGCTCGCAGAAGTCCCAGATCGAGGCGATCGGCTGGTCCTCGCGCGCCCGCAGGATCGCCTCAACCGCCGAGTGGCCGACGTTCTTGACCGCGTCGAGGCCGAACCGGATCGCGTTCTCGGAGACGACGAAACTGTGATCGGAGGAGTTGACGTCGGGCGGCAGCACGTCGATCCCCATCTCCGCGCAGCGGTTGACGAAGAACGGCACCTTGTCTTTGGTGTTCATCACCGAGGAGATCACCGCCGCCATGTACTCAGCCGGGTAGTTGGCCTTGAGGTAGGCGGTGCGGTAGGCGATCAGCCCGTAGCAGGCGGCGTGCGACTTGTTGAAGGAGTAGTCGGCGGCCGCTTCGTTCAGCTTCCAGAGGTCGGCGGCGACGTTGGCGGCGGTGCTCGATTCCGCCAGCCCCTTGAGGAAGCGGTCCTTCATCGTCGCCATCAGGTCGCGCTTCTTCTTGCCGATCGCCTTGCGCAGGTCGTCCGCTTCGGTGCCGGAGAAGCCGGCCATCTCGCGGGCGATCGACATCAGCTGCTCCTGGTAGATGACGCATCCGTGGGTCTCCTCGGTGATCGCCCGCAGCCGCGGGTCCGGGTAGCGCACGCTCGAGGGGTCCTTCTTGCCCTTCGCGTAGGCGGGGATGTAGGCCATCGCGCCGGGGCGGTAGAGGGCGACCAGGGCGACGAGGTCGGCGAATTCGGTCGGTTTGACCTTGCGCAGTGCGTCGCGCATCCCCTCCGACTCGAACTGGAAGACCGCGGTCGAGTCGCCCTTGGCCAGCATCTCGTAGCTCTTGGCGTCGTCGATCGGGATCGCGTCCATCGCGATCTCCTCGCCGCGCGAGCGGCGGATGATGTCGATCGCGTCCTCGATCACGTCGAGGTTGCGGAGGCCGAGGAAGTCCATCTTCAGCAGCCCGATCTCCTCGATCGGCCCCATCGAGTACTGCGTCACGATCTTGAACTGGCGCTCCGCCTTGGCTTTGCCGTTCGCGTCGATAACCGGCGGCGCCGTCTTGTCCTCGGCCAGCTGCAGCGGCACCACCTCGTGCAGCGGCCGGTCGGCGATCACCACCGCGGCGGCGTGGATCGAGTTGTTGCGGACGATCCCCTCGAGGCCCTGGGCGACGTCGACGATCCGCTTCGCGTCGGGCTCTGCGTCATAGGTTTTCCTCAGCTCCTGGCCGGGCTTGAGGCAATCGGCGAAGGAGGGGCTGCGGCCCATGATCGGCTCCGGGATCAGCTTCGCCAGGCGGTCGCCGGTGGCGTAGTCGAAGCCGAGCACGCGGGCCGCGTCGCGAGTCGCCGCCCGCGGCGCCATCTTGCCGAAGGTGATGATCTGGGCGACCGACTCGCGGCCGTACTTCTCGCCGACGTAGCGGATCATCCGCTCGCGGCCGCGGACCGAGAAGTCGATATCGATGTCCGGCATCGATTTGCGGCCAGGGTTGAGGAAGCGCTCGAAGATCAGCCCTTCGGCGAGCGGATCGACGTCGGTGATCCGCAGCGCGTAGGAGATGATCGAGCCGGCCGCCGAGCCGCGGCCGGGGCCGACGGCGACGCCGTTCTGCTTCGCCCAGTGGACGAAGTCCCAGACGATCAGGAAGTAGGAGGGGAAGCCCATCTCCTCGATCACCCCGAGCTCGAACTCCATCCGCTCGACCGCCGCGGCCGGCGGCGGGTCGCCGTAGCGCTCGCGCAGCCCCTCGGCGGCGATCCGTCGCAGCATCGCCTCCGGCTCCTCGCCGTTCTCGGTCGGGTAGCGGGGCAGCAGCAGGCTGCCGAGCTCGATCTCGACCGAGCTGCGCTCGGCGATCTCCAGCGAGCTCGGCACCGCTTCCGGCCACTCGGCGAAGGACTTGTGCATTTCCTCCGAGCTCTTGATGTAGAACTCGTTCGTGTCGAAGCTCATCTTTGGCGCTTCCAGGGTTGATTTCGTCTGCACGCAGAGCAGCGCCGCGTGGTTGTCGAAGTCCTCGCGCCGCAGGTAGTGGACGTCGGCGGTGGCGACCAGCGGCCGGCCCAGCTCGCGCGCGAACCGCACGATCCCCTCGTTGGCCTTGTCCTGCTCGGCGATCCCGTTCTTCTGCACCTCGAAGTAGACCTGGTCAGGGCCGAAGGCCTGGATCAGGTCATCGAGGTGGGCCCGCGCGTCGTCGTGGCGCTCTTCGACCAGGCGGCGGCAGAAGCGCGACTGCAGGCATCCGGTGAGGACGATCACGCCCTCGGCGTGGGCGGCCAGCAGCTCCATGTCGACGTTGGCTTTGCCGCGCGAGAAGCCTTCGAGAAAGCCGGCCGAGGTGAGCTTGACCAGGTTCGAGAAGCCGGCGTCGCTCTCGGCCAACAGGGTCAGGTGGTTGCGCTCGTACCGGGTCTGCTCCTTGATCGCCTTGCGGTCGTCGACCAGGTAGGCCTCGAGCCCGATGATCGGCTTGATCCCGTGCTTGTTGCAGGCCTTGTAGAGGTCGACGGCGCCGTTCATCACCCCGTGGTCGGTCAGCCCCAGCGCCGGCTGCCCGAGCTCCGCCGCCCGCGCCGCCAACGCGTCGATCTTGCAGGCGCCGTCGAGCAGCGAGTACTCGCTGTGGGCATGGAGATGTACGGCCGCGGGGGTGCTCATCGAGTCTGCGGCGATCATCGCAATCGGGGCAGATGGCACCGGTGGGCTTTGCCGCTATCTCCGCTCTGATTCGGCGGCGGAACGTGGCGGAAGTGGACCCGGAGCGCGGGCTCAGCCGCAGACCCAAGCGCTGGGGCCCGAGTCGGCCCAGATTTCGGCGGCGATGCGGTCCTGTTCGGCCTTCGGGGCGTTCTGCGGTTCGCCCTTGCCGCCGTACAGTTCCCAGGTCGAGGGGAGGACCTGGTAGGCACCGCCGGCGCCGCTGGAAGGGTTTAAGGCGCTGTAGTTGCCGCCGGACTCGCACATCACGATGTAGGTCGGGATCGAGTACGGGCCGCCAAGCCAGCGACCGACTTCTTCTTCGGCTTCGGCTTCGCTGGCGGTGCGAGCTTCCGCGGCGCGGATCTGCTGCACCTGATTGACCCAGGTGCCGATGTCGGCTTTCAAGGTCGCCAGCGAGGCCTCGCGGCTGGCGCTGACCGCCGCCAGGTGAGCCGCCGCGGCCTGGGCCGCTTCGCGGACCGAGGAGATTTCTCCGCGCGCGGCGGCAAGGCGGCTGTCGTAGGCGAGGGCGCGCCGGTGCAGCGCCTCGACCCGGTCGGCGGCGCTGCGGACCTCGTTGCGGACCTGCACGACCCGGGCCGCCAGGGCCGAGTCGGATTCCGAGATCAGCCGCAGGTATTCGGCGCGCGTTGCCAGTTCTTCGTAGTCGCCCGAGCCGAGGACGATGCTGGCCGGGTCGACGACGCCGGTCTCGTAGATCGCCACCAGACGGTTGGCGAGCGCCGTGCGGGCCCGCTGCAGCCGCGCCCGTTCGCGTCGCAGATGGGCCCGCGTGCGCTCAACCTTGCGTTCCAGCGCCGCGGCCCGCGCCTCGCCTTCGGCGAGCAGCTGGCTCAGCCGCCGCTCGTGGCTCTCGGCGCTCCGGACTTCGGCTTCGGCGCCGCCCAGCTCGTCCTGGGACTGCTGCAGGCTCGCCGCCAGCGAGCCGGCTTCTTCGTGCGCCGCCGCCAGCTTTGCTTCGAGCTGGCCGCGGCTCGCCGCGCTGGCGGCCGGGACGACGAGGATCAGCACCGCGAGCAGCACGGCGAGGGCCGCCGCCGCGCCCAGCGGCGCGAGGCGCGGATGCGAGCGAAGCGCTGGCACGGGCAGCGAGGCTACGCGGTCGGGGTCCGAGCTCCTGCCGGTCGACGATAAGCCGCAAGCCCGCTTGCGTCGCAACGAACGTTATTGCGTGCCGATAACGAACGTTATGTAGACCCGGGGCGGGCGCCTCGCTCAGCCCTCGCGGACATTCCGAGTGCCGAGGTAGGCGGCGACGACCACGGTCGCCGCGCCAACCGCGATCCCGAGCCGGATCTCGCGCCGATAGCGGCGCCGCAGGTAGCGAGCCCCGTAGCGCACCGCTACCTTGCCGATCCGGTCCTGCATCACTCGCCCTCCCCTTCTCCCTGCTCTTCCCGCAGCCGGTGCGCCAGCCGCGACTGCAGCGACCAGAGCTCGATGAAGCCCGGCGAGGCCTGCTGCGAGAAGAGGCCGCCCGATTCGGCGAAGCTGGCCAGGGCCGCGTCGTAGACGGCGTTCGGCGAGGAGCGGGTGACCACTCTCGCGCTCCCTTTGTACAGACGCACGCCGATCTCGCCCGTTACCCGCGCGTTCACCGCCCCCATGTAGGCGTCGAGGTCGGTTCGCAGCGGCTCCCACCAGAGGCCGCCGTAGACGAGGAAGCCCCATTCCCGGTCGAGCGCCGGCTTGAACTGGTTCTGGTGGATCGTCCCGACCAGGCGCTCGAGCTCCTCGTGGGCGGTGAGGACGATCGCCGCCGCCGGCACCTCGTAGATGTCGCGGACCTTGAGGCCGACGATCCGGTCCTCGATGTGGTCGACGATCCCTACCCCGTGGCGGCAGCCGATCTCCGCCGCCCGTTCCAGCAGCTCGACCAGGCCGAGCCGCTCGCCGTCGATCGAGACCGGGCGCCCCGCCTCGAAGCCGATTCTCACCATCTGCGCCTCCTCGGGCGCCTCCTCGGGCCGGGTCACCAGCTGGAAGACGTCATCCTCGGGCGCGTGGTCGAGGTCCTCGATCCAGCGCCCCTCCGAGGATCGCCCCCAGAGGTTGTCGTCGATCGAGTACGGCGCCACCTCAGTCCCGCCCTTGACCGGGATCCCGTGCTCGCGAGCGTAGGCGATCTCCTCGTCGCGGCCCATCCGCCAGGAGCGGACCGGCGCAATCGTCCGCAGCTCCGGCGCCAGCGTCGCCACCGTCGCCTCGATCCGCACCTGGTCGTTGCCCTTGCCGGTGCAGCCGTGGGCGATCGTGTCGCAGTTCGAT
Organism: Solirubrobacterales bacterium; assembly: GCA_036489595.1. GTDB lineage: Bacteria > Actinomycetota > Thermoleophilia > Solirubrobacterales > 70-9 > VAYN01. The sequence goes on along the minus strand of DASXFL010000182.1, from coordinate 8,133 downwards.
TTCCGTGCGTATTCGACCGCGAGCTGCGCGATCAGCGGCCGTCCCAGCGCCGTGAACAGCGGGTAGCCGTTGCCGTAGTTCGCGTTGGCACGGATCGCCGGCACCAGGAACTCCTCGGCGAAGCGCTCGCGGGCGTCGACCACGTGGCACTCGACCGCCCCCAGCGCCAGCGCCTTCTCTTCGATCACCGTGTAGTCCTCGCCGGGCTGGCCGAGGTTGACGGTGAGGCAGACGACTTCGGCCTCGTAGGAGTCCTGGATCCACTTCAGCATCACGCTGGTGTCGAGCCCGCCCGAGTAGAGCAGGAGGACGCGGTCGACCTCGGCGGGGTCAGCCTCGTAGCTCGCCGTCGGCGGGGCCTGCTGGAACGGGGCGTCGGTCACGGGGTGCGCCAGTCTCGCACGAGACGGCGCTCAGGTGCTATTCGGCTTCGACTCCCCCGCCGGGTTCTTCTTCCGGGATCACCGCTTCGCCTTCTTCGGGCAGTTCGGGTTCTTCGAAGCCGCCTTCGCCGCCTTCTTCTTCCGGCGGGATTTCTTCTTCTTCCGGCGTGGCTTCTTCTTCCGGCGCTTCTTCTTTTTCGGTCGTTTTGCCTTCGGGGGTGGTCTGCGGCGTCGTCGTCGCTTCGGTGGTGACGGTTTCGGTCGTCGTCGTCGTGCCGCCGCCACCGCTGCCGGCGATGGCGATGATCGCGATCAGCAGGCCGACGATCACCGCGATCAGGCCGGCGATCAGGAGCCTGATGTTGCCGTGGGGCCGTTGGCCGCCTGGGCGGCTTCGGCCACCACCACCGCGACCGCCGCCACCACGGCCGCGGTCGTCGGGTTCGCGCATGATCCTGGTCGGGTCGTCGTGCATGGGTCTCTGCGGCTCAGCCGTCGGGGCCGAGGATCGCGTCGAGGATCGCGTCGGCGTCCTCGGTCTCGAATCCGTTTCGGAGCCGGGCGGCGATCTCCTCCCGGCTCGAGCCCGAGACCGCCATCTGGGTCGCCAGTAGGCGGGCGCCGGCGTTGCTGCCGGGCTCGGGACGCTCGGCGCCCGGCTCGCGCTCGGACTCCTCAGGCCGTTCCGGCGGCAGCACCGGCCCGACCGCCGTCAGGTGCGGGGTCCGGAGGATGGCGTCCCTTCCGCCGCTCGGCTCCTCGGCGCCAGGCCACTCGCCGCTCCGCCTCTCGCCTCCGAGATCGCTATCGCCGCCCTCAGCGCCGCTTGGCTCCGCCCCGGCCTCCAGCCGCTCCTTCGCCTCCCGCAGCGAGCGGGTCAGCAGCTCGGACTGGCGGCGGATCGCGTCCGCCTGGGCAACCAGGGCGTCGGTCAGCCCGCCGAGCGCGGCGAGCCGCCGCTCGATCGCGCGGTCGGCCTCCGCCTCGGCCTCGGCCAGGTAGTCGCGGGCCTTCGCTTCGGCCTCGTCGATCACCCGCTCGGCCGCCTTCTCGGCGCCCTCGATGATCGCCTCGACGCGGCGCGCGGCCGAGCCGGCCAGCGGCCTCGTCCCGGGATTGCGGTCGTCGCTGCCCTTCACGATCGGCCTAGCGTACGAGCGATTCGCCGATCAAGCCAACCGCGCGCTCGATCTGAGCCGGTTCGACCACCAGCGGCGGCAGCAGCCGGATCGTGTCGGGCCGGGGCACGTTGACGACGAGGCCGCGACCGAGCAGGTCGGCGGCGAGCGGCCCCGCCTCGATCCCCTCCTCCAGCCCGACCCCGATCATCAGGCCGCGCCCGCGCACCTCGCGGACCCCATCGAGCGCCTCCAACCCGATCCGCAGCGCCGCTCCTTTCTCGCGCACGCCGCGCAGCAGCGCCGGGTCGTCGATCACGTCGAGGACCGCCAGCGCCGCCGCCGTCGCCACCGGGGCGCCGGCGAAGGTCGAGCCGTGGTCACCGGGCGCGAGGGCCTCGGCGGCGGCCGGCCCGGTGATGCAGGCCCCGATCGGCAGGCCCCCGCCGAGCGCCTTGGCGCTGGTGATCACGTCCGGCCGCACCGGCGTCTGCTGGTAGGCCCAGAGCGAGCCGGTCCGCCCTAGCCCGGCCTGGATCTCGTCGAGGATCAGCAGCGCGCCGATCTCGTCGCAGGCCTCGCGGGCGGCGAGCAGCGCCTCCTCGGAGGTCGGGAAGATCCCCGCCTCGCCCTGGATCGGCTCCAGCATCACCGCCGCGGTCCCCGGCCCGACCGCCTCGCGCAGCGCCGCCGCGTCGTTGAACGGGACCGACCGGAAGCCGGGCAGCATCGGCCCCAGCGCCTCGTTCCTGGCCATCGCCGGCGTCGCCGCCAGGGCGCCGTAGCTGCGGCCGTGGAAGTCTCCCTCGAAGCTGATGATCTCCGGCGCCGCGACCCCGCGCAGATGGGCGTGCTTGCGGGCGATCTTGATCGCGCACTCGACCGCCTCGGTTCCCGAGTTGCAGAAGAAGACACGGCCGCCGAGGCTCGAATCCGAGAGCCGCTGCGCCAGCCGCGCCATCTGCTCGGTGTAGAAGAGGTTCGAGACATGCATCAGCCGCGCCGCCTGCTCGCTCACCGCGGCGACCACCGCCGGGTTGCAGTGGCCGACCGAGGAGACCGAGATCCCGGTCAGGAAGTCGAGGTACTCCTTGCCGTCGGCGTCCCAGAGCAGCGCCCCCTCGCCGCAGACGAAGTCGACCGGGGCGCGCTTGTAGGTGCGCATCAGGTAGCGCTCGTCGAGCTCGCGCGCCGCCTCGAGGCCGATCCCGCCGGCCGCCTGCCCGGCCCCGCTCACGGTGTCACCATCGTGCCGACGCCGGATTTGGTGAAGAGCTCGAGCAGCAGGCTGTGGGGGACGCGGCCGTCGATGATGTGGGCGAACTCGGAGCCGCCGCGGATCGCGTCGACGCAGGCCTGCAGCTTCGGCCGCATGCCGCCGCCAACGCCGAGCAGCGCCTCCTCGACCTCGGCCACGGTCGCCCGCGAGACCAGCGAGGCCGTGTCGTCGGCGTCGGCGAGCCAGCCGGCGACGTCGGTGAGGAAGATCGCCTTGTAGGCGCCGAGCGCCGCCGCCACCTTGCCGGCCGCCTCGTCGGCGTTGACGTTGTAGGACTGGCCCTCGCGGGAGGAGGCCGAGGAGGCGATCACCGGGATGTAGTCGGCGGCGATGTGGTTGAGGACGTCGACATCGACCCGCTCGATCGAGCCGACGAAGCCGACCCGGTCGGAGTTGTGGACCGGCGCCACCTCGAACAGCATCCCGTCCTCGCCGGCGAGGCCGACCGCCGACTGGCCGTGGCGGTTCAGCCGCTGGACGATTTCGGAGTTGAGCTTGCCGACCAGGACCATCTTCGCCACCTCGACCGTCTCCGCGTCGGAGACCCTCAAGCCTTCGTGGAACTGCACCTCGAGGCCGAGCCGGTCCATGTAGCGGGTGATCTCCGGGCCGCCGCCGTGGACGATTATCGGGTTGAGGCCGACGTACTTGAGGAGGACTACGTCGGCGGCGAAGTCGTCGCGGAGGCCGGCGTCGAGCATCGCGGCGCCGCCGTACTTGATGACGACGGTGCGGCCGTGGAACTCACGGATGTAGGGCAGCGCCTCGAGCAGCGTCTCGACGCTGGTGCCGGCGGCGCGGGATTGGGGGGCTCGCTCGCTCATCTCTCTCCGGTCGTGGCTGGTTGGGTCAAGTCGTGTACTCGGCGTTCAGGCTCACGTACTCGTGGCCGAGGTCGGAGAACCAGACGCTGGCGCAGTGGCCGCCGCGGCCGAGCCGCAGGCCGATCTCGGCCTCCTCGGCCTCGCCGCCGAGCTCCTCGGCGTCGATCCGCTCGGCACCGATCTCCTCCAGGTCCTCGCCCGCCAGCGCCGCGCCCGCCGCCTGCGCGATCCGTCCCCAGTTTGGGTCGCGCCCGTAGAGCGCGGTCTTGACCAGCGGCGAGTTGGCGATCGCCCGCGCCACCCGCTCGGCCTCACCCGGAGTCGCCGCCTCCTCGACGGTGATCCGGCCGGCGCGGGCCGCGCCCTCGCCGTCGCGGACGATCTCGATCGCCAGCTGGGTGAGGATCGCCGTCAGCAGCCCGTCGGGCAACGGCTTGCCGGCGGCGCCCGTCGCCTGCAACAGCACGGTGTCGTTGGTGCTCATCTGGCCGTCGACCGTGATCCGGTTGAAGGAGGCTTCGACGGCGGCCCGGAGCTCGCCGGCCGGGTCGGCGACTTCGGCGTCGGTCTGGACGAAGCACAGCATCGTCGCCATCCGCGGCTCGATCATCCCGGCGCCCTTCGCCTGGGCCGAGACGGTGACGCCGCCGATCCGGAGCGTCACCCGCTTGGGCCAGCGGTCGGTGGTGGTGATCGCGTCCGAGAAATCGAGGCCGCCGCCCGGCGAAAGCGCGCCGGCCGCCGCGTCGATCCCCTCGAGCACCGAGGAGATCGGCAGCGGCACGCCGATCGTCCCGGTCTCGGCGACCGCGACCTCCTCGTTGCCGAGCCCGAGCGCGTCGGCGGTGCGCCGGCACATCTCGAAGGCGTCCTGATAGCCCTTCTCCCCGGTCTCGGCGTTGGCGTTGCCGCTGTTGACGACGGCGGCCCGGACCCGGTCGAGGGCGACCGCGTTGCGACAGACCCGAACCGGGGCCGCGGCCGAGGCGTTGGTGGTCAGGACAACCGCCGAGGTGACTTCGGCGAGGTCGCAGACGAGCAGGCCGACGTCGGTGCCGCCGCCCTTCTTGAGGCCGCAGTGGGCGCCGCCGGCACGGAAGCCGGGCGCGAGCTGGGCCGGGTCGAGCTGCTCGACCCCGGCCGGCTCCTCGACCCAGCGCGAGCGAAAGAAGGGCACCCCGCTCACAGCTGCTCCCTTTGCTCGTCTGGCGGACATAAGGAGCAGCTCACCGGAGCCCCGTCGTCTCGTCGAGGCCCAGCATCAGGTTCAGGTTCTGGACGCCCTGACCCGAGGCGCCCTTCCAGATGTTGTCGATCGCGCCGAACGCCATCGCCTTGCCGTGCTCCTCGACGGTGACGTAGACGTGGCACTCGTTGGTATCGCGCAGCGCCCGCAGGTTGGGCGGACCGTCGAGGACGTGGACGAAGGGCTCTCCGGCGTAGCGTCGCGCGTACAGGTCGCGCACGGCCTCGACCGAGGTCGGCTCGCTGAGCGCCGCGAAGCAGGTCGCAAGCTCGCCCTGGTCCAAGGGCAGCAGATGCGGGACGAAGGCGACCGGCGCGGCGCCGCCGAGCGCCGCCAGCTCCTGCTCGATCTCCGGCCGGTGGCGGTGCCCCTCGGTCTTGTAGGGGAAGGCGTTCTCGGTCATCGCGCTGAAGTGGACGAGGTCGTCGCTCGCGCGGCCGTAGCCAGAGGTCCCCTGCATCGCGACCACGTTGACGTCGGCCAGCAGCCCCGCTTCGGCCAGCGGCGCCAGCGCCAGCACGGTCGCGGTCGGGTAGCAGCCGGGGGTGGCGACCAGCTTCGCCTCGCGCAGCTCCTCCCGGTAGATCTCGGTCAGGCCGTAGACGCCGGTACCGAAGAGCTCCGGAGCTCCGTGCTTCCCGTACCAGCGCTCGTAGGTCTCCCTGTCGCGTAGGCGGAAGTCGGCGGAGAGATCGACTACCAACAGGCCGGCGGCCCGCATCGCCGCCACCGTCGGCGCCGCGGCGCCGTGCGGGTAGGCGACGATCGCCGCGTCGACGCCGTCGAGATCGTCGAGGTCGAGCTCGGTCAGCTCGACCGGGACCCGGTAGCGCGGGTAGAGCTCGTCGATCCGCCGGCCGGCGTCGCTGCGCGAGGTTGCCCGCACCAGCTCGAGGCGCGGGTGGTCCCAGACGATCTTCGCCGCCAGGGCGCCGGTGAAGCCATTGGCGCCGGCGACCAGGACCCGCGCCGCTGGGTCGCCGTCGAGCGGCTGGGCGGCGAGCTCATTCACGCAGCTGCCCTCCGAGGTCGGCGAGGGCGGCGACGATGGCGTCGCGGACGCCGTCGACCTCCTCGTCGGTCAGGGTCCGGTCGGGTGCCCGCAGCTCGAGCGCCAGCGCCAGGCTCTTCCGCCCCTCCCCCAGCTGCTCGCCCTGGAAGAGGTCGAAGACCCGGGCCGCGTGGAGCAGCCCGCCGCCGGCGGCGAGCACGGTCTCCCGCACCCGCTCGGCCGGCACCTCGTCGGGGACGACGACGGCGATGTCGCGCAACGCCGCCGGGAAGGTGGTGACGTCCTCGTAGATCTCCTCGCCGAAGCTCGAAGCAGCCAGCAGCGGCGCCGCCTCGAGTTCGAAAGCGACCGCAGCGGGCAGGTCCCAGGCCCGGCAGACGAGCGGGTGCAGCTCGCCGAGCCAGCCCGCCGGCGCGCCGCCGACGGCGACCGCAGCGGCGCGGCCGGGGTGCAGGAACGGCTGCTCGCCGGGGGCGAAAGAGAGCTCGGCCCCGAGCTGGCCGGCGAGCGCTTCGGCGACGCCCTTGAGGGCGAAGAAGGCCGCCGGCTCGGCGGCGCTCCGCCAGGACCCCGGCGCCAGCGGACCCAGCGCGACCGCGCCGATCCGCAGCGGCTCGTGCAGCGGCGCCGCCTGCTCGCCCTGGAACTCGCCCGCCAGCGAGCCGCCGGCGCTCGGCGCCGGCTCGTCGAGGTAGACGGTCCCGAGCTCGTACAGCGCCAGGCGCTCCGCTCCCCGCGCCGCGTTGCGAGCGGCGCTGTCGAGCATCGATCCGAGCAGGGTGGTCCGCATCCCCCACTGCTCCTCGGAGAGCGGGTTGGCAACGAGGACCGGCTTCGCGCGCAGGTCCTCTGGCGGGATCCGCAGCCGCTCGGCCTCGCCGGGGTCGGTGAAGCTCCAGGAGACGAGCTGGTCGAAGCCGAGATCGCGCAGCGTATCTTCGGCCCGCCGCCGCAGCAGCTGGGTCCGGCCGAGCCGGCCAACCCGCTCGCCCACCGCCGGCAGCGTCGTCGGCAGGTGCTCGTCGAGGCCGTGGACGCGCGCCACCTCCTCGATCAGGTCGATCTCGCGGGTGACGTCGTAGTGGCGGTCGGGCGGCACCGTCACCTCCAGGTCCTCGCCGGCCTCCCCGACCCCGAAGCCGAGCCGCTCGAGGTAGGCGCGCTGGTCGGCTTGCGGGATCTCCATCCCGGTGATGCCGCGAACCCGGGCGGCCCGCAGCCGCAGGACCGTGGTCGGCGGCGGCTCGGCGGCGACGTCGATCGTCCCCGCCACCAGCTTGGCGCCGCAGAGCTCGACCATCAACCGCGAGGCGATGTGCTGCGCCCGCATCGTCAGCTCCGGGTGCAGCTGCTTCTCGAACCGGGCCGAGGCCTCCGAGCGCAGCCCGAGCAGGCGCGAGGTGCGGAGGATGTTGGTTCCGCTCCAGTTCGCGACCTCGAGCAGGACCCGAGTCGTCCCGGCCGAGACCTCGGAGACCTGGCCGCCCATGATCCCGGCGATCCCGGTCGGCTGCTCGCGGTCGCAGACGACGACGGTCTCCGCATCGAGGACGCGCTCGACGTCGTCGAGGGTGGTCATCTTCTCGCCCTCCCGGGCGACTCGGACGATCAGCTCGCCGCCGGGGACCTTGTCGAGGTCGAAGGCGTGGAGCGGCTGCGCGGTCAGCAACATCACGTAGTTGGTGATGTCGACGACGTTGTTGATCGGCCGCTGGCCGGCGGCGGCGAGCCGCTGCGCCAGCCACAGCGGCGAGGGACCGATCTTCACCTCGGTGAAGGCGCGGGCGGTGAAGCGCGGGCAGAGGTCGGGGACCTCGACGGTGACCGAGGCGAGGTCGTGGACGTCGCCGCCGGCCTCCGGCTCGGCGTCCTCGCCCCACGGCTCGGCGGCGAGGTCGGTGGCGGTGATCGCGTGGACCTCGCGGGCGACGCCGTAGACGCCGAAGCAGTCGCTGCGGTTCGGCGTCACCTCGATCTCCAGCACCGGCTCGGCAAGCGGGATGACGGCGCTCAGCGGCGTGCCGGCGGCGAGGCCGTCGTCGAGGACCAGCGTGCCCTCGTGGTCCTCGCCGACCTCGAGCTCGTCGGCGGCGAGGATCATCCCTTCCGAGGCGACCCCGCGCAGCTTCGCCTTGCGCAGCTTCTCCCCGCCCGGCATCCGCGCCCCGGGGAGCGCCACCGCGACGGTCTGGCCGGCGGCGACGTTAGGGGCGCCGCAGACGATCGTGCGCGGGCCGTCCTCGCCGACCTCGACCGTGCAGACCCGCAGCC
>DASXFL010000179.1:0-4182 GCA_036489595.1 Solirubrobacterales bacterium | reverse complement strand
TTTCGTGCCCGCCCGCGCGTGGCGAACCGTGGCCGCCCTGCTCGGGGCTGTTGCCGTGCTCGCTTGCCTCGCCGGCGCCGCGGCCCCGGCTCCCGCCGGGGCCGAAACCGGCGCCGGCGGGCTCGAAGAAACGCCCGGCCGCTCGCACACGCCGTACGACCGGCAGGGGATGTGGATCTGGTACGTCTCGCACTCCGAGGGCGGCTCGGTGCCGGCGCTGATCCGCCGCGCCAAGGCGAACGGCATCGGCACCGTCTACGTCAAGGCCGGCGACGGCCCCACCGTCTGGAATCAGTTCAACAGATCGTTGATCGAACCGCTGAAGCAGGCCGGCCTCGACGTCTGCGCCTGGCAGTTCGTCTACGGCGACCACCCGCTCGCTGAGGCTCAGGTCGGCGCCACCGCCGTCCACCGCGGCGCCGACTGCTTGGTGATCGACGCCGAGGCCGACTACGAAGGCAAGTACGCCGCCGCCGACCTCTACATCACCCGCCTGCGCGAACTGATCGGCGAAGACTTCCCGCTCTCGCTCGCCGGCTTCCCCTACGTCGACTACCACCCGGCCTTCCCCTACTCGGTCTTCCTCGGCCCCGGTGGCGCCACCTTCAACCAGCCGCAGATGTACTGGAAGGCGATCGGCACCTCGGTCCAGGGCGTCTTCGAGCACACCTACCGCTACAACCGGATCTGGGGCCACCCGATCTACCCGATCGGCCAGACCTACGAAGGCCCGAGCACCGTCGCCCTGCGCCAGTTCCGCCGCTTCGCCGCCAGCTTCGGCCACGACGCGCCGAGCTGGTGGGACTGGCAGGAGACGAGCCCCGAAGAGTGGAGCGCCCTCGGCGCCGCCAGCGCCGACCGGCCGCTGAGCGAATACGAACCCGAAGTCGTCCACCCGTTGCTGAAGGTCAAGTCGAAGGGGGACATGGTGGTGTGGGCGCAGGAGCGACTGGTCGGAGCGGGGGCGGAGCTGCCGGTGACGGGGATCTTCGGCACTGAAACCCAGGCCGCGGTCCGCGCCTTCCAGGAAGCGCACGGGCAGGTCGCGAGTGGCGTGATCGGGACCGAAACCTGGCAGGCGCTGCTGGCCTACGAACCGGAGCGGGTGCAGTGGGCGGCGGCGCGGCCCGGCACCAGCGCGCTGGGCGCCCGCGCCGCCCCGGCCCGCAGGCCGCTGTCCGCCTCGCTGCCGCCGGTTGCCGACGAGATCCCGCCGCGAGCTGTTCCTTATGTTCGTCAGGCGAGCAAAAGGAACAGCTCGGCGGAGCGCTAGCGGGCGACCCGCGTCTCGAGCCGGCCCAAGGTCGGCGACTCGACCACCACCTCGTCGCCGTCCTGCAGCCAGACTCGCGGTTCGCGGGCGCCGCCGACTCCCTCCGGCGTCCCGGTGGAGACGATGTCGCCGGGGGCGAGCGTCATCAGCTTCGAGAGGTGGGCGATCAGGAAGGGGATGCCGAAGATGAGGTCGTCGGTGCGGCCGCTCTGCATCTCCTCGCCGTTGAGGGCAAGGGTGAACTCGAGCGCATCCGCGCCGCCGGCCTCCTCCGGCGTCACCAGCCACGGCCCGCACGGCGCCGAGCCGTCGAAGACCTTGCCCGGCATCCACTGCGGCGTCGCGAACTGCAGGTCACGCGCCGAGAGGTCGTTCAGCAGCATGTAGCCCGCGACGTGCTCGAGTGCCTGCTCCTCCTCCACCTCGCGCGCCGGCCGCCCGATCACCACCGCCACCTCCGCCTCGTAGTCCACTTTCGCGCTCGCCGCCGGCAGCGTCACCGTCTCGCCGCTCGCCGCCAGCGCGTTGCGGTACTTGCCGAAGAAGGTCGGATTGTCGGGCGGCTCCTGCCGCCCCTCCGCCGCGTGCTTCGCGTAGTTGAGCCCGATGCAGATGATCTTCTCGGGATCGGGAATCGGCGCCAGCACCCTCACCGCCGATAGCGGATGCGACGGCGCTCCGGTGTCCCCGACCCGCGCCCGCAGATTGTCGACTAGATCGTGCTCGAGCAGCTCCCGCAGCCCCGCCCTATGCGGCTCCCCCAGCAGCGCCCAGACATCCACGACCCGCCCTTCCTCGATCACCCCGGCTCTCGACCCGCCCCCCGCGTCATAGGTCAGCAGCCTCACCCGCGGCAGCCTATTCGCCCGCCGCGCCCAACCGCCGATCCGCTAGCTTTCGTCCCCCGGGCCTCGGCCCGTCCCGAATCGCTCGGGGGCGTAGCTCAGCTGGTTAGAGCGCCGGCCTGTCACGCCGGAGGTCGCGGGTTCGAGTCCCGTCGCTCCCGTTGCGCGCTGCGCCCGCAGCAGAGCCATTTCCCGGCTCATCAGCTGCGGCCGCCTCCCCGTCTTGACCTCCGTCTGAGTCGTCCTGGTGCCCAAATGGTGCCCATTCAGCCTGGCCTAGCAGCCCGCCCATGCGGGTCCGCGGCTTCATCCCGGTGACATCGGTGTAGACGCGCAGGGTCATGCGCGGATCGCGGTGGCCCATCTGTGCGGCGGTGACGGCCGGGTGCTCGCCAAGCTCGGCGCGGAGCGCCGCGTAGGTCCGGCGCAGCGAGTGGAAGGTGATTCCCTCGGGAAACGTCGGCAGGTCTTCGGCGGCGAGCTGCGCGTTCGCCCGCTCGATCGCCGGATAGAGGATTTTGGTCCGCACGCTGTTGCGCTCGCGCGGCTTCTCGCGGATGCGGCCGGCGAAGATGAAGTCGTCGGGCTCGGTCCACTTCGAGGCGAGCTTGTGTTCGCGGAGGAGCTGCACAAGCTCGGCCTCAAGGGTGACTTCGCGCAGGCCGGCGGCGGTCTTCGAGACAGGAACGCGGAGGATGCCCGCCTTCAAGTCGAGGTCCCGCCAGCGCAGGTGCGTCAGCTCCGAGACCCGCAGGCCGCCGGCCATGATCGCCGTGGCAAGCAGCGCCCGGTTGGAGCCGGCCACCTTGAGCAGCGCCTGGACCTGCGTGCCGCTCAGCCGCGTCCGCTTCGGCGCAGCCTCCTTCAGCTTCTCGACCCTTCCCTTGACCGGGTTGAAAGGGAGGAGGTCGTAGCGCACCGCGGCGTCGAGGATTTGCCCCAGCCGCGTCAGCGTCTTGTTGATCGTTCGGTTCGACAACGGCCGCTCGACCAGCCGCTCCTCCCTCTCGCGGACCTTTGCGGCCTTGTAGCGGTCGGTCTCCTGGGCGGTGATCTCGCTGAGCAGGTGGCTCTGGAAGAAGGGGAGGAGGTGTCGCGTCAGCGAGAGCTCGTAGTCCTCGCGGGTGCGAGGGGCGAACTCGTGGCGCCGGGTGTCGAACCACTCTGAGGCGAACTCGTGGAAGGTCGGCTCGGGCTCTGGCTCGTTCGGCTGCTGGGCCTTCGGCGGCTGCCAGATGCCTCGCCGTACGTCAGCGAGCATGTTCGCGAGTTCCTCTTCGGCCTTGTGCCGCGTCCAGCCGTCAGCCGCCGATCCCAGCGTGACGTAGCGCCGCTTGCCGTATGCGCGGAAGCGCAGCGCGAAGACGAGCGCTCCGTCGCGCCCTCGCTCCAGCACCTGTCCGGTTGGCCTCCGTGGCATCGCATCTCCTTAAGCCGCCGGCGGCTTCCTCTCTCCCTCCGGCCCCTCAACCGGCAGCAACTTGACCTCCGGTTTCCGCGCCCACCGCGACCGATCCGCCCGCTCAATCGAGCGGGCGGGCGGATCGGTCGCCGGCGCCCCACCCAGCTTTCGCAGCACCCGCTCCGCGATTTCGGGATCGAACCGCAGCCGCGCCCGCGGCCTGTCCCCGAGCTTCACCGCACCCAGCTCGATCGCGTGCGAGTAGACCCAGGAGCGATCGACTCCGAGTCGCCGCGCCAGCTCGGCAGCCCCGATCAGCTCGCGCTGCCGCAGCCCCTTCTCTTCGAGCAGGACGACGACGCGCCGAGCGATCGCCTCCACCGCCTCCGGGTCCAGCTTGATCCGCGAAGTAGCCATCTCGCGCGGTTGACCCGCGAGCAGGCAACTTGCACCGAGGCTCCCCGGTCGTCGGCTTTCTTGAATTGAGCATCAAGAAAGTGCGCCCTGGGCACCCTGCAGGGGGGTTTCTCCTATGTGAGCCCGGGTTGTCTAGAGATATAGAAATCAAGATCAAGATTGGGAGACCGGGGACCGGGGCTCACCGGCGCTCTGGAGTGTTCGCCAGACGACCCGGACCAAGAGCCGCTTCAGGCACCGCAGCG
>DASXFL010000148.1:0-12532 GCA_036489595.1 Solirubrobacterales bacterium | reverse complement strand
TCGACCCCGGAGGCCGCCGCCGTCGCCCACTCGGCGCCGCTGTGGCTGGCGCGGATGTGGTGGCGGGAGCTGGGGCCGGAGGCGGCGCGCTCGCTGCTGGCCGTCGCCAACGAGCCGGCCGAGGTGGCGATGCGGGTCTCCCGGGTCCCCGGCGAGGCGCCCGAGGCGAGCCGCGAGGCGATGCTGGCCAAGCTTTCCGAGGCCGGGGCGGAGGCCAGGGCCGCGGCCGGTCCCTGGCCGCTCGCCGCCCCGGAGTCGATCGTCATCAGCAGCCGCCTTGGCGCCACGGTGCCGGCCCTGGTCGCCGCCGGCGAGCTGACGCCACAGAGCCGCGCCTCGGCAGCCGTGGTCGAGGTCCTCGACCCCCACCCCGGCGAGCATGTGCTCGACCTCTGCGCCGGTCCCGGCACCAAGACGGGTCAGATCGCCGCCCGGCTCGAGGACCGCGGCGAGGTCGTCTCGGTCGAGCTCGACCCCGGCCGCGCCGCCGAGGTCGCCGAGCAGGCGCACCGCCTCGGCCTCCACAGCGTCACCGTGGTCGAGGCCGACGCCACCGCGCCGGGGCTCGCCCCCGGCTTCGACCGCATCCTTCTCGACGCGCCCTGCTCGGACCTCGGCGCCCTCGCCTCGCGCCCCGACGCCCGCTGGCGCAAATCGCCGCGCGGGATCGAGCGCCTGGTCGAGGTCCAGGCGGCGGCGCTCCGCAGCGCCGCCGCGCTGCTGCGCCCCGGCGGCCTCCTCGTCTACTCGACCTGCACGATCTCCCGCCGCGAGAACGAGGACCGGGTCGCCGCGCTCCTGCTCGAGGCCGGCTCGGGCGGCGTGCCGGAGCTAGAGCTCGACGACCTCGGCGCCCTGGCGCCGAGCCTTGCCGCCCCGGCCGAGCCGCGCGCCCTGCAGATCCGCCCCGACCGCGACCGCAGCACCGGCTTCTTCCTCGCCCGCTTCCGACCCACCGAATCGGCATGATTGGGAGATGCCCGACTCGGTCGAATCGAGCCGCAGCCCGCTTAAGCGCGCCCCCTGCCCGAACTGCGGCGAGCCCTGGCTGCGCCCAACCCAGCTGCCGGGCCGCCTGCGCTGCGTCAACTGCCTGACGCGCTACGAACTCGTCTCCCAGTGTCCGAACTGCGGCGAGCACCAGACGATCCTGCGGATGAGCAATACCGAGGACATGCAGTGCCAGTCGTGTGGGGCGTCGATGCTGCAACCGGCGTGAGCCGATCCGGACCCGCCTGGCGGCGTCCTCGCTCGGTCATGTGCAGAGCACACTCCCTCGGTCGTCCTGGCCAGCCACGCCCGGATCGGCTCAGTAGGGTGCGCCCATGAGCGAGCGGATGGCCGAGCTGATCGCCTCCAAGCGGGTGGCGCCGTCGGTGCTGTCGGCCGACTTCGCGCGGCTCACCTCGCAGATCGACGAGGTGATCGAGGCCGGGGCGCGGGTGATCCACTACGACGTCATGGACGGCCACTTCGTGCCGCCGATCACCGTCGGACCGCTGGTCCTCTCGGCGATCGCCGACCGCGTCCACGCCGCCGGGGCGGCGCTCGACGTCCACCTGATGATCGAGGCGCCGGAGCGCCAGATCGAGGGATTCGCGAAGGCCGGCGCCGACTCGATCACCTTCCACGCCGAGGCGACCGCGCACGCCAACCGCACCCTGCACGCCGTCCGCGAGCTCGGCTGCACGGCCGGGATCGCGATCAACCCGGGGACCCCGGTCGAGGCGGTGAGCGAGCTGCGCGGCGCCGCCGACCTCGTCCTCTGCATGACCGTCAACCCCGGCTGGGGCGGCCAGGCCTTCATCCCCGGCTCCCCCGACAAGGTCGAGCGGCTGCTGCCCCTGGCCGCCCCGGCCGTGATCGAGGTCGACGGCGGCATCGACGCCGACACCGCCGGCCCGATCTCCGCCGCCGGGGCCCAGCTCTTCGTCGCCGGCTCCGCAGTCTTCGGCGCGCCCGATCCCGGCGCCGCCTACCAGGCGATCGCCGCAGCCGCCGGCGCCGCCTGAGTCCTCGGCCGAACCGCGCCGCGATGCGCGCCCTCAGCGCCTCCTCCCACGCGCTATCAGCGCGCCCGTGATCTCCTGGAGCCAGGCGTGCTCCTCGCTCGGCAGCCCCTCCCGCTCGGCGCGCTCCTCGCACCAGTCGGCCAGCGCCCGCCGGCCGCCGACCGCGATCACGTCCTCGCCGGTGACCGCGTAGCGGCCGTCGGCCAGCGCTGCCATCACCCCGACCGTGTCGCGGCGGCTGCGCAGCACCGCCACCACCGCGACCCCGTCGACCTCCTGCGGCCGCTCGACGTCCTCGCCCGGCCGCCGCGGCCGCACCGAGAAGACCTGCGAGGCGGCGCGGCGGGGGAGGGGAGGAGGCGGCGGCTTGCCGATCGGACCCTCGACCCAGGCCTTGGTCAGGTCCTCGACCTCCTGCCGCAGCTCGCCGCGGACGAGGATGTGGAGCTCGTCGCCCTCCTCCAGCACGGTCGAGCCGCGGGGCGGGATCGCGTGGCCGTCGCGGACGATCACGTTGACGAGCGCCTCGCGCGGCAGCTCAAGCTCGCGCACCGGGTGGCCGGCCGCGGCGGCGGCGGGGGGTAGCCGGAAGGCGATCACCTCGCCGCCCATCTGGCGGATCCGCCCCGACTCGAGCAGCCGCTGGGGCAGCGCCGGCTCGTCGGTGGTCAGCCCCAGTCGTTTCGCCAGCGGCTCGAAGCTCGCTCCCTGGACCAGGGTCGAGGTGACGACGACGAAGAAGACGATCGCGAACTCTTCCTCGCCGGTGCGGATCCCGGCGACCACCGGGAAGGTGGCGAGCCAGATCGGCGTCGCCCCGCGCAGCCCCGCCCAGCCGAGCATCAGCTTCTCGCGAAAGTCGAACGACGTCAGCGCCGTCGCCAGGAAGGTGGCGATCGGCCGGGCGACGAAGATCAGCACCGCCGAGAGCGCCAGCCCCTTGAGGGCGACTTCGCCGAGGCTCCCCGGGAAGACCAGCAACCCGAGCAGGATGAAGAGCGAGATCTGGGCGACCCAGCCGATCCCCTCGTGGAAGGTGACGACGATCCGCCGCGCCGGCAGGTTGCGGGCGCTGCCGATCGCTAGCGCGGTCAGGTAGACGGCCAGCAGGCCGGAGCCGTGGATCAGCTCCGAGGCGCCGTAGGCGAGGCTGGCGATCGCCATCGTCGCCACCGGGAAGAGCCCGTCGGAGGGCAGCTCGATCCGCGCCAGAGCCCAGGTCGCCGCCCGCCCCAGTGCCACCCCGACGACGGTCCCGACCGCCAGCTTCAGCGCCAGCAGGCCGACCATGTCGCCGACCCCGTAGCCGGGCTGCTGGATCCATTCGATGAAGCCGATCACCAGCAGCAGCGCGACCGGGTCGTTCATCCCCGACTCGCCCTCGAGCGAGCGCGCGAGGCGCTTGCGCAGGGTCGAGTTGCGCAGCACGGCGAAGATCGCCGCCGAGTCGGTGGCGGCGATCGCGGCGCCGACGATCAGCCCTTCGAGCAGGGTAAAGCCGAAGATCAGCTTCGCGGCGAGGCCGGCCAGCAGCGCCGTCGCCAGGGTTCCGACCGTCGCCAGCGAAGCCGCCGTTCCGAGCACCGGCCGGATCTCCGGCCAGCCCGAGGTGATCCCGCCCTCGAACAGGATCAGGACCAGGGCGATCGTCCCCAGCGTACGCGCCAGGCTCTCGTTGTCGAAGTCGATGCCGCCGATCCCTTCCGAGCCGGCGAGCATCCCGAGGCCGAGGAAGAGCAGCAGGCCGGGGATGCGGACCCGGTCGGCGAGCAACGCCCCGGCGATCCCGGCCGCCAGGAGGACGCCGGCGATCAGGATCAGCTCGGCGTCGTGGTGGCCCATCGAGGGACCCTATATAGACGACTCAGACCTGCTCGTCGAGCGCCGCCAGGCGTGCCTCGAGCTCCTCCGGCGAGCCCGGCTCGACCTCGTCCCCGGGTCGCTCGTGGGGCCGGCGGTAGACCCAGTAGAGGAGGACGAAGAGGACCGCGGCGGCAAGCAGGAAGCCGACCTCGACCCGGCGGTAGGCGTCGGCGACGATCGGCAGCAAGTTCCAGCCGATGAAGACCGCCGCGCAGGTGATCCAGCGGAGCGCCGAGCGCCGCACCTGCCCCTGCGCGATCGTCGCCTGGTTGACCGTCACCGAGGCCAGGTAGAGCCCCATTCCGAGCGAAACGAGCAGCAGGCCGGCGCGATCGTAGGTGAACTTGTTGCCGAAGGCGATCTGCATGCATTTCGGCCCGGCGATCAACACCACCACGACGACGAGGGCGGTGAAGGCAACGATCCCGAGCAGCACCATCCGCACCGTCTTGTGGAATTCGCGCTCCGAGGACTCGTCCTTGCTGGCGTGGAGCGAGGTGAGGTGAGGGAGGATCGAGGTCGAGACCGACTGGAACAGCTGCAGCGGCGCCCGCGCCAGCATCAGGACGTTGAAGATGAAGCCGGCGGCTGACGCGCCCTCGAGGCCGCGGACGATCAGCGGCCCGGCGTTGAGGAAGGCCTGTTCGCTGAACATGATCAGCAGCACCGCGGCCGCGAAGCCGCCGCCGTGGGCGAACGAGAACTCCTGGCCCGCCGGCTCTCCCGCTCCCTTGTCCGCCCCCGGCATGCGCGGACGCGAAGCGGAGGACGTGCCGGGTTCTTGATCCAGTCGTTGCGCCCTACGCTTGAATGCCAAGGGCACGACGACGAGCGACAGCGCCGGCGCCGCGGTGATCCCGATCGCGACCGCCGACTGGCCGCTGAGGATCCCGATCGCGACCATCACCGCGAAGATCGTCCGGAAGCACGATTCGGAGAGGATCATCGCCACGAACAGCCCGAACCGCTGGGCCCCGGCGAGGAAGCCGCGGGCGAAGTAGCTGGCGGCGTAGAAGAGGACCGAGGAGAAGAAGACCCAGTAGAGCGCTTCGTTCCCCTCGAGCAGGCTGTTCTGGATCGGCCCGCGCAAAGCCAGCGCCAGCACCGCGAACAGCAGCGAGAGCCCGAACTGGATCGTCGAGGCGACCCGCATCGGCTGGTTGATCGGTTCGCCGCGGGTGATCCGCTCGGAGATGTGGCGGCTGAGCAGCTGTTCGATCGGCCGGTAGAGGGTTGAGATCGTGATGAAGACCGCCGACCAGAGCACCGTGATCTGCCCGTAGTCGGTCTTCGACAGCGTGTGCGAGGCGATCAGGAAGTAGGCGTAGGTGATGACGCCGGTGAGGCCGACGCCGACCGCCAGGAAGCTGGCGGTTTTGCCGTAGTCGGTGGTGGAGGTGGCGGGGGCGGCGCCGTTGCCGCTGGGGCCGCCGCCGTTCTGACTGGGGACTGCCATCAATCCCCTGGTTTACCCGACTCGTAGTGAGAGGGCTCGACCCCGAGCGCCAGCTCGACCCGCCGCACCCGCTCGAAGACGCGCTGGGTCATCACCCGCTGGCCCGCCAGGAGGTCGCCGATCACCCCGAGCGCGAAGAGCTGGACCGCGGCGATGAAGAGGACGGCGCCGAGGATCAGCGACTGGATGTGGCCGGTCGAGTTGCCGTTGAAGATCGCATCGATCAGGAACGGAAGCCAGGCGCAGATCGCCAGCACGAAGACGACGATCGCCGCCGAGACGAAGACCCGCAGCGGCTCGTAGCGGGCGTAGATGCGGAGGATCGCCGGCCCGTTCCGGCGCACGTAGGCGCCGGAGGAGCCGAACAGCCGCGACTCGCGCGTCTTCGGATTGGTTGCGATCGGCACCTCGTCGACCGCCACCAGCATCTTGCCCGCCTGGATCAGGCTCTCCAGCGTATAGGTGTAGTTGTCGACGACGAGCAGCTGCAGGGCGGCCTCGCGGTTATAGGCGCGGAAACCGGAGGCGGCGTCGGAGACCTCGGTCCCCGAGAGCCGCCGCACCACCCAGCTGCCGAGTCGCTGCAGCCGCTTTTTGCTCTCGGAGAAGTGGTCTATCCCGGCCACCTGACGGTCGCCGACGACCATGTCGGCGGAGCCGGCGAGGATCGGCGCGACCAGCTTGACGACGTCGGCGCCGCGGTACTGGTTGTCGGCGTCGGTGTTGACGACGACGTCGGCGTCGAGCTTGAGGCAGGCGTCGAGCCCGGCCTGGAAGGCGGCGGCGAGGCCGCGGTTGTTGGTGAGGCGGACGACGTGGTCAACTCCGCTCTCACGCGCCACCGCGACGGTGCGGTCGGTTGAGCCGTCGTCGATCACCAACAGCTCGACCGAGTCGAAGCCGGGGACCTGGCGGGGGAGGTCGGCGATCGTGGCCGGCAGCGTCGCTTCCTCGTTCAGGCAGGGGATCTGGATGATGAGCTTCATAGAGTTTGCGTCGAGTCGCTTGCAGGTTATTTCGGCGGCGATCGGGCATACCCCGCGGCCGGGCGGAACCGTGCGAGTAGAATCGTTGACTGACGAGTCAATCAGTTGCGCCGAGTCTGACGCCATGAGCCGAGCTCTCACCGACACCGACCGGGACCACCTGCGGCGGACGCTGGAGCTGGCCGAGGGCGGGAGGGGCCGGGTCAGCCCGAATCCGCTGGTCGGCGCGGTCGTGGTGCGGGACGGGAAGGTTATCGGCGAGGGCTTCCATGCCGAGCTCGGGGGGCTACACGCCGAGCGGGCGGCGCTTGCCGACGCCGAGGCGCGCGGCGAGGACCCGCGCGGGGCGACGATGTACGTAACGCTCGAGCCCTGCGCCCACACCGGCCGCCAGCCGGCCTGCGTCGAGGCGATCCTCGAGCAGGGGATCGGCCGCGTCGTGATCGCCTCCGAGGACCCCAGCGAGAAGGCCTCCGGGCGCGGTCCGAGGGTCCTGCGTGACGCCGGCGTCGAGGTCGAGAGCGCGGCCGGGGCCGCGGATATGGCGGCGGCGCGCCTGCTCAACCAGCCCTTCCGCAAGCACTCCCGCGCCGGCCTGCCGCTGGTCGTCCTCAAGTTGGCGATGTCGCTCGACGGCCAGACGGCGACGGCGCCCGGCGATTCGCCCTGGATCTCGGGCGAGCGCAGCCGCGAGCTGGTCCACCGCTGGCGCGGCGAGCACGACGCGATCGCGGTCGGGATCGGCACCGTCCTCGCCGATGACCCGCTGCTCACCGCTCGGCTCCCCGGCGCCCGCCAGCCCTGCCGCGTCGTCTTCGACTCGGCCGCGCGGCTGCCGCTCGACTCGCGCCTGGTCGGGTCGCTCGATCAATCGCCGCTGACGGTCGTGGCCGGCCCCGAGGCGCCGCAGGAGCGGATTGAGGCCCTGCGCGAGGCCGGCGCCGAGGTCTTCGTCGCCGACAGCGCCGACCCCGGCGAGCGGATCGAGGCGGCGCTGACGATGCTCGGCCGCCGCGAGGTCACCAGCCTCTTCCTCGAGGGCGGCAAGACCCTCGCCACCGCCTTCGCCGCCGCCGGTCAGGTCGACGAGTCGCGTACCTTCATCGCACCGGTGCTCCTCGTCCCCTCCGAAGCTCCCGCCGCGCCACAGTGGTCGTCCTTTGTAACGGGGGGCGTTACGAAAGACGACCAGTCGCCGGGGGCGGGGCGGCTGGAGGCGCTGGCGACCTCGGTCGAGGCGGTCGGCGACGACACCCTGATCACGGCCCGCTTCAAGGATTGGTGATGTTCACCGGCCTCGTCCAGGACGTCGGCACGGTCGAGACGCTCGAGAGCGGGGCGGAGGGTGCCCGCCTGCGCATCGCCACGGCCCTCGGCCCCGAGATCGGCGTCGGCGACTCGATTGCCGTCGACGGCGCCTGCCTCACCGCGGTCGCTGCCGACGAGGCGGGCTTCGAGACCGAGGCGATGAATCAGACCCTCGCCGTCACCGCCCTGCGCCGCCTCGCCACCGGCTCCCGCGTCAACCTCGAGCTGGCGATGCGGGCAGGGGAGCGGCTCGGCGGCCACATCGTCCAGGGGCACGTCGACGGCGTCGCCCGGGTGCTCTCGGTCGAGGAGGACGGCTTCGCCCGCCGCCTCCGCGTCGCCCTTCCCCCCGACCTCGCCCGCTACGCGATCGACAAGGGCTCGGTGACGCTGGCCGGCGTCAGCCTCACCGTCGCCGCGCTCGGCGAGGATTGGCTCGAAGCCTCGCTGATCCCGGAGACGCTCGAGCGCACCGCCCTCGGCGACGCCGCGCCAGGGGACGAGCTGAACGTCGAGGTCGACCTCGTTGCCAAGTACGTCGAGCGCCTCCTGTCACCATTCGCTTCGAAGGAGCAGCCATGAGCGAGACCAGCCAGAGCACCGAGACCGTCCCCGCCGCCGGCTCCGAGAGCCCGTTCGCGACGATCGAGGAGGCGATCGAGGAGATCCGCCGCGGCCGCATGGTCGTCGTCTGCGACGGCGCCGACCGCGAGAACGAGGGCGACCTGGTGATGGCGGCCCAGTTCGCTACCCCCGAGGCGGTCAACTTCATGGCCAAGGAGGCGCGGGGGCTGATCTGCCTGGCGCTGACTGCCGAGCGCTGCGAGCGGCTCGGCCTCAACCTGATGACGGCCAAAAACGAGGCGCCGCTGCAGACCGCCTTCACGGTGACGATCGAGGCGGCGGGCGGGGTCAGCACCGGCATCTCCGCCCATGATCGCGCCCACACGATCCAGGTCGCGATCGACCCCGACTCCGGCCCCGGCGACATCGTCGTCCCCGGCCACATGTTCCCGCTGCGAGCCAAGGACGGCGGCGTGCTCGAGCGCACCGGCCACACCGAGGCCTCGGTCGACCTCGCCCGCCTTGCCGGCCTCCTCCCCGCCGGCGTGATCTGCGAGGTGATGAACGACGACGGCTCGATGGCCCGCGTCCCCGATCTCGTCCCCTACTGCGAGAAGCACCGCCTGAAGATGGTCACGGTCGCCGACCTGATCGCCTACCGCCGCCGCACCGAGAAGCTGGTCGAGCGAGTCGTCGCCACCGCCCTGCCGACCGCCTTCGGCGACTTCAGCGCCGTCGGCTACCGCTCGCTGGTCGACGACAAACACCACGTGGCGATGGTCAAGGGCGAGGTCGACCGGGTCGAGGACGTGCTCGTCCGCGTCCACAGCGAGTGCCTCACCGGCGACGTCTTCCACAGCCTCCGCTGCGACTGCGGCGAACAGCTGGAGGCGGCACTGGGGATGATCGAGCGCGAGGGCCGCGGCGTCCTCCTCTACCTCTCGCAGGAGGGGCGGGGGATCGGCCTGCTGAACAAGCTGCGCGCCTACAAGCTGCAGGAGGAGGGCGCCGACACGGTGGAAGCGAACCTCAAGCTCGGCCTGCCGGCCGACCTCCGCGACTACGGGATCGGCGCCCAGATCCTCACCGACCTCGGCCTCTCCAGCATCCGCATCATCACCAACAACCCGAAAAAGATCGTCGGCCTCTCCGGCTACGGGCTCTCGGTGAGCGAGCAGGTGCCGATCGAGTCGGCGCCCAACCCCCACAACGAGGCCTACCTGCGGGCCAAGCGCGACAAGATGGGCCACACCCTGCACCACCAGGGCCTCGACCTCGACGAGGAAATGCTGCACGAAGAGGAGGAACGTGACGCCAGCGGCGGCGCGGCGGGTGGGGCCCGTGGCTGACGCCGACGGCTCCTTTCTCGAGCAGTTCGGCGACGAGGAGCGAACCGCCCTCGCCGAGCTCCGCTTCGCGGTGATCGTCGGCCGCTACTACGAGGACCTGGCGCTGCGCCTGCTCGACGGCGCCGACGAAGGCTTCCGCCACTGCGGCGTCCCCGTCTCCCAGGTCACCCACGCTTCGGTGCCCGGCGCCTACGAGCTGCCCTTCGCCGCCCGCCTTCATGCCGAAAGCGGCGAGTTCGCCGGCGTCGCCTGCCTCGGCGTCGTGATCCGCGGCGAGACCGAGCACTTCGACTTCGTCTGCGCGGAGTCGGCGCGGGGGATCCAGGACGTCCAGCTCGCCGCCGGCGTCCCCTGCGCCTTCGGCGTCATCACCTGCGACACCATGGACCAGGCGCTGGCTCGAGCCGGCGGTGGCAAGCGCGACCAGGGCCGCAACGCCGCCCTCACCGTCGCCCGGATGGCGCTCCTGCAGCGCGAGCTGAGCCCGCGGACCTGAACCGGCCCCGGGAGCCGGTTCGGCTACCATCCACCGTCCTCATGGCAAAGGTATGTCACAGCTGCGGCAAGCGCCCCGGGTTCGGGCAGTCGCGCAGCCACTCGATGGTGGCGACCAAGCGGCGGTTTGAGCCGAACCTGCAGAAGGTGCGGATCGTCGAGGACGGGCGGCTGGTGCGGACCTATGTCTGCACGCGGTGCCTGAAGAGCAACAAGGTCATCAAGGCTGCTTAGTCCGTTCCTGGGACGAACGTCCTAGGGACCGGGGTCTTGCTCGTAGGGTGCTTGTGCACCCCATCAACACTGGTTCTTGGATGCCATGGGGGCGGCCTCGTCTTTCTAAGAGCTCCGAAGAGTGGGGCGAGGGCTCAGTGCGGTGCGAGGCGCTCGGGGCGCTGCCGTCCCTTGGAAGCTCAAGGAAAAGAGGACGGGTTGGTTCGCGCTGACTGTCGTGGGGCCCCGCCCCAAACCGCCCCCGAGCTACCCCTCCTCGGGCACCGGCTCGGCCCCCCGATCCTGCGGCGGCTCAACCGCCAGGTTCGGGATCACGCGGGCCAGCCACTCCGGCATCCACCAGGCCTTCTCGCCGAACAACTGCATGATCGCCGGCACCAGGATCGAGCGGATGATCACCGCGTCGACGAACACGGCGGAGGCCAGCCCGAGGCCGAACAGCTTGACGATCCGTTCGTCGCCGAGCATGAAGGAGGCAAAGACCGTGACCATGATCGCGGCTGCCGCGGTGATCACCCGGCCGGTCAGGGCGAGGCCGCGGGTCACCGCCTGCGAGGCGTCCTTTTTGTGCTCCCACTCCTCGTGGATGCGGGACATCAGGAACACCTCGTAGTCCATCGAGAGCCCGAAGACGATCGAGAACAGGAATATCGGGAAGAAGGCGATGATCGGACCGGTCGTGTCGATCCCGATCAGGTTCGCCGCCCAGCCCCACTGGAAGACCGCGACGACGATTCCGAACGCCGCCCCGATCGAGAGCAGATTCATCACGATCGCCTTCAACGGCACCAGCACTGAGCGGAAGACCGCCATCAGCAGCAGCGCCGAGAGCAGGATCACCACGCCGATGAAGAGCGGCAGCTTTTCGCTGATCGCGTCGCCGAAGTCCTCGAAGATCGCGGTGATGCCGCCGACGTGAATGACTGCGCCGGTCTTCGCCTCGATCGGTGGAATCACGTCGTGGCGGATGTGGTCGAGGAGTTCGGTCGTCGCCTCGCTCTGCGGCGAGGTGGTGGGGATGACCTGGCAGACGCCGGTGTTTTCGGCCTTGTTCAGCTGCACCGGGGTGACACTGGCGACGCCTTCTTCCTTCTTGAGGGCGTTGCAGACCTGGGTTAGGCCGGCGTCTTCGCCCTTGCCGGGCAGCGCTGCAGCCATCACGAACGGCCCGTTGAAGCCGGGGCCGAAGCCTTCGGCGAGCAGGTCGTACGCTTCGCGCGTGGTCGTCCCCTTCGGGTCGGTGCCTTCGTCGTTGGTGCCGAGGCGGAGCGACAGGGCCGGGACGCAGAGCAGGATCAGCAGGCCGCCGGAGAGCAGCGCCGCCGGCACCGGTCGGCGCTGGATCTCGCGGCTCCAGCGGTACCAGCGGGTCCCTTCGTCGACTGAGCTGGCGCGGCTGCCGAGGCCCGGAATCCGCCAGCGATCGACGCGGCGGCCGACCCAGGTCAGCAGCGCCGGCAACAGGGTTAGGGCACCGATCATCGTGAACAGCACCGAAAGCGCCGCCGCCACCGCGACCCCGTAGAGGAAGGTGATGTTCAGCAGGAACATCCCCATCAGGGCGATGATCACCGTGGTCCCGGCGAAGAGGACGGCACGGCCGGCGGTGTCGATCGCGTCGATCGCCGCCAGGCGCGGCTCCTTGCCTTCGTCGAGCCCGTTGCGGAACCTGGTGAGGATGAAGAGCGCGTAGTCGATCCCGACGCCGAGCCCGATCATCGCCGCCAGGAAGGGGGCGAAGTTGGCGGTCGCGAAGACCCACGTCCCCAGCGTCACCAGGCTGAGGCCGACCCCAAGCGAGAACAGCGCGGTGATGATCGGCAGCCCCATCGCGACCACCGAGCCGAAGGCGATCAGGAGGATGACGATTGCCGCCAGGAGCCCGATGAAGAACGAGGAGTCGCCGCTTTCTTCTTCTGCTTCGGTGATCGGCGAACCGCCGAGCGCGACCTGCAGGCCGTTGCCGTCAGCCTGCTGCGCCAGCTTGATTATCTCTCTCGTCTTGTCCTTGTTGAGCTTGTTGCCGAAGGTGTCGAACTGAATCGTCGCGTAGGCGATCTTGCCGTTTTCGCTGATCGCGGCCGCGCCGCCGCCCTGGTACGGGTTGGCGACTTCGCTGACGTGGGGAAGCCCTTCGACCTTCTTGAAGAGCCCTTCCATCGTCTTTTCGACTTCCGGCGTCTTCACGCCACCGTCGGCCTTGAAGACAATCTTCGCGGTGCCGCCCGACTGCTGCGGGAAGTGGTCTTCCAGCAGTTCGTAGGC
>DASXFL010000080.1:0-16613 GCA_036489595.1 Solirubrobacterales bacterium | reverse complement strand
GATGGTGCCGTCCCGCGCCTGCGGCCTGCGCTGCCCTCCGTCGGCGTGGGCTGAGGTCATTTAGGCGATTCCGAAGGCCCGCTCGTGAGAGTCCCGGCGCCCGCCCAGTTGCCGGCCCTGGGCTCCCTTAGCTCCACCGCTGCCCAGTGGGACATCGCCGACTGGCGACTGTCCCACCCCCTAAGTGGAAGTGATCTGGAAGTGATCAGACTAGAGGGAGGGGTCTCCCCGCCCGCTCGCTCAACTGAGCGGGCATGCTGACGATTCGCAAGATCCAGATCGAGCTCGGCGACGCCGCCGGTGCCCTCGCCGCCGCCCGCTACCCGCTCGAGGCAAGCGACTCGCCGCAGGCTTATCGGCGCGAGGGCGAGGAGGGGCCGGAGCGGGGGAACACGATGTGGCTCGGCTCCGAGGAGGCGCTGGGCAAGTTCGGGCTCGAGCGCGGGGCGGCGGTGAAGGTGGAGGAGCTGGCGGCGGCGATGCGGGGCCGTCACGCGCTTCGCCCCGAGGAGCAGGTGCGCGCGCCCGGATACGTCGATGACCTAAAGGACGGCAAGCCGCAGCTGCTCGCGGACGGCAGGAACCTGAAGAAGCCGGTCATCAACACCTACGACCTCACCTTCTCGGTGCCGAAGTCGGTCTCGGTGCTCTGGAGCGCGGCCGGGCCGGCGCTGCGGGCCGAGATCGAGCAGGCGATAGTGGGCGCCGCCAACGCCGCGCTCGAGCACCTGGTGAGGACGCGGCCGGTGATCAGCGGCAAGGCGCGGGGCTTTGCGGCCTCCGCCGCGGTGCACGTGACGGCGCGGATGGCCAAGGGCGAGCTGGTGCCCTCGCCCCAGCTGCACGTCCACCTCTACCTGCTCGGGATCCTCGACGAGAAGGGGGACATCCGGGCCCCCAACAACTCCGCCTTTTACAAACAGAGCGCCATGCGCGAGGCGGGCGCGGTCGGCCGGGCGGCGCTGGCGGAGACGATGAGAGAGCTCGGCTTCGGGGTCGAGGCGTCGACCGGCCGCGGCGAGCGCTACTTCGAGATTGCCGGCGTTCCCGCCGGGCTGCGCGAGCTGATGTCGGGCCGCAGCCGCGAGGTGCGGGAGTGGATCGCCCGCCGGGTGGCCGAGCTGGGCGGCGAGCTGAGCGGCCGCGAACGCGCCCGGGCGGCGCTGGCGACCCGGGCCGCGAAGCGCAAGGACCTCTCCCCGGCCGCCGTCGAGAAAGTTTGGGAGGGCCTTCGCGAGGACTTCCGCTTCGGCCGCCGGGAGCTCGAAGCGCTGCGTGCGGCGCCGGCACCCGAGCTCGACCTGGCGGCGGTAGAAGAGCAGGTGCGGGCGACGATCCTGCGCCAGATCCGCCAGGAAGGGCCGACGGTCTCGGCCGGGGCAGCGCGCTCGCTCGCCTTCGAGGCGGCGCCGGCCGGGATCTCGCTGCAGCGGGCGGGGGAGCTGCTCGAGGAGCTGCAGGGGGAAGGCCAGCTGATCGCGCTCGCCGGCGGGCGGGTGACGACCCGCGAGATCCGCGAGCGCGAGCTCTACGTGCGCAAGGTGGCGACCCAGGCGGCAGGACGGCGGCGCTCGCGGCTGCCGGCGCGGGCGGTGGAGCAGGGGATCGCAAAGGCGGAGCGCAGCGGCGGCTTCGAGCTCGACGTGGAGCAGAAGGAGGCCGTGCGCAAGCTCAGCGGCGGCGCCGGCTGGGGCGTCCTGACCGGGCGCGCGGGCACCGGCAAGGGGCCGGTGCTCGAGGCGCTGGCAGAGGCGCACCGGCGCCAGGGCTGGCGGGTGATCCCCTCGGCGGTCGACGGGGCGACGAGCGGGCGCCTCGCGGTGCAGGTCGGCGGCGAGGCGCTGACGATCGAGCAGCTGATGTACCGGGTCGGCAACGGAGGGCTCGCGGTTGACCGCCGGACGCTGATCTTGGTCGAGGAGGCGAGCAAGGTCGGGCTCGGGGACTGGTGGAAGCTCGCCCGGCTATGCGAGGGCAGCGGGGCACGGCTTGTGGCGATCGGCGACACCAGGCAGCTCGGCGCGATCGAGTGCCCGGGGATGCTCGACGTGATGATCGACCCAGGGAAGGCGTTTGACGTAGGGGAGGAGCAGGGACCGATCCCGGTGGCCCAGCTGCAGACGGTGCGCCGCCACAAAGACCCGCGCACCGGCGGCCCCCACCCCTGGCTCGGCGAGCACCTCGACCACCTCTACGCGGGCAACGGCGCGAAGGCGATCGAGGTGCTGCGGCGCGAGCGTGCGATCGAGATGACGGACAGCCGCGAGGAGGCGATGGAGGCGATGGTCGAGCGCTGGCGCGAGCGCCGCGCCGAGCAGCGGATCGAGGCCAAGGACGCGGTGCTGGTCGTCCCCGGGCCCAACACCGACGTCGACACGGTGAACGCGATCGCCCAGCAGCGGCGCTACCGCGACGGCGAGCTGGGCAGCGAGGGGATAGAAGCGGTGGACCGTGGCTACCGCCTCTATGAGGGCGACGTGGTGATGCTGCGCGAGGCCGCCTATCGGCTGCCCCCGAGCCCCGGCGCCCGCGCGGCCCGGATCGAGAACGGCACCCTCGGGACCGTCTCCGCCGTCGATGCCGAGGGCGACCGGGTCGAGGTCGCCTTCGAGCTCCCAGACAAGACGCAGCGGGCGGTGTGGATCGACTTCGAGCAGCTGCGGGCAGTGGCCGCGGACGCCGGTCGCGAGGGGCCGGTGCCGAGCCTGCGGCTGGCCTACGCCGGCCATCCGTTCCCCTTGCAGGGCGGGACCTGGAGGTACGTCGGATCGCTGCTCGGGCACTCGAGCGAGCACAACGAGGAGGCCTACGTCGCCAACTCGCGCGCCGCCGAATTCCTCGACGTCTTCACCGATCGCGAAAGCTGCGGCCTGCAGGGCGAGGACGAGGATCGCTACCGCGGGCTCGCCGAGCGGCTCTCGCGGGACCTGCACCGGGACGCCAGCATCACCTTCGCCGAGCAGCGCGAGGCCCGCATCTTCAGCGGCCTGGAAGTGCCCGAGCCGGCGCCCGAGCTACCGGCGCCAGAGGGTGCACTGCCCCCGAGCCTTCTGCGGGCCTATGAGTGGCTGCTCGGCGAGGAGCGGGCGGCGAGGATCGAGGCGCAGGCGAGGGGCGCGGCCGGGGAGATCGGGGCGCTCGGCTCGCCGGCGCTGCGGGGTGAGCTTGAGCGCGGCCGCCGGGCGGCGAGCCTGCTCGAACCGGCGGCCGCGCTCGAGGTCGGCAGGATCGAGCGCGACCTGCCCCTGCTCGCCGAGCGGATCGAGCGCTCGGCGGCGGCAGTGGCCGACGCGCACGGCCGCCGCACCGGGCTCTTCAGCCGCGAACGAGCCGTCCTCCTGCAGCGCGCAGCGGCGGCGAGCAGAATCGCCGAGGAGGACGAGCGGACGCGGGCTGGGCTGGGAGAGCGCGAGGAGAAGCTGCGCGAGGATGGACTGCATCCCGAGGACTGGGTCGCCGAGCAGGGCGAGCGCTATGCCCGCGGCCTGGCAGCCGAACGCGAGCTGCGGGCGCGGGGGGAGATCGATTCGCCACCGGGCCTCGAGCAGGCCGCCGACCTTGCGGCGCCCGGCCTGCGCGAGAGGTTCGAGCTCACCCCGTGAGAAATCGGCGGGGGCGAGGGCGGAGCGGAGGGCAATCGAGGGGGTGCATGCTGACGCTCCGCAAGATCCGCGTCGCCTCTGGCGACTGGCCGGCGGCCCGGCGGGCCGCCGAATACCTGCTCGCCTCGCGCGAGTCCCCGGAGGCCGTGGCCCGGGAGATCGACCGCCTCGCCGCCAGGGCCTCCTCGCCGGAAGCCGAGCGCGCGCCGACGGCGATCTGGCTCGGCTCGACGCCGATGCTGGCGCAGCTCGGCGTCGAGCCGGGCAAGCGGCTGGTCGTGAAGGAGCTCGGGCGCGCCCTGCAGGGTCGTGAGGCGAAGAGCGGCAAGCGGCTGCGCCGCGAGGGCTGGATCGAGAAGGACCTGCTCGACGAGCACCACCGCCGCGTATACGACGAGCAGGGGCGGCCGTGCCGGATCCGGGTGCGCGGGACCCGAAGCGTCGACCTCACCCTCTCGGCGCCGAAGTCGGTCTCCGTGGTCTGGAGCGTCGCCGCCCCGCCGCTCCGCGCCGAGATCGAGGCGGCGATGCTCGCCGCCGCCGAGGCGATGCTGGAGAACATGACGCTGGCCAAGCCGGTGGTCCCCCATCTCGGGGCGCTGCGGCTGCCGCATGGGTTCGCCGCCGCCGCCGCCCTCCACGTCCTCGCCCGGGCCGCCCGCGGCGCCCCCTTTCCGGCGCCCCAGCTCCACGTTCACTGCCTGGTCGTCGGCGTCGAGCGCCCCGACGGACTCTTCGCGGCTCCGGAGCTGTGGGGGATGTTCAGCGGCGGTGCCCCGCTGGAAGGGGGGGCGGTGGGTCGCGCGAAGCTCGCCGAGCGGCTCGTCGAGCTCGGCTTCGAGATCGTCCAAGAGGACCGCTACTTCGAGATTGCCGGCGTGCCGCCGGAGCTGATCGCGCAGATGTCGAGTCGCACCCGCGAGGTGACGGCGGCGACGCGGGAGCGCGAGCAGGAGGCCGGCCGCGAGCTGAGCAACCGCGAACGTGCCGCGATCGCCTTGATGACGCGCATGCCGAAGACCGACGAGGCTTTGCCGGCGCGCACGGTCGCCGAGTGGGCCGAGGTCACGGCCCGGTTCGGCTTCACCGCGCAGCGGGTCGAGGCGCTGCGCGAGGGCCACGGCTTCGCCGCCGACCTCGAGCAGCGATCGGCGCGGGTGGCGACCGCGATCTCCGGGCGGCGGTCGCCGGGCAGGTCGCCGCGGTCGGCACGGGCGTCCCGCGCGATCCTCCTCGAGTGCGCCGCCGGCCGGCTGCGGCTGGCCGAGGCGATGGCGCTCGCCGATGCCCTGCCCGGCGCCGAGGAGTCGGCGGCGGCGTGAGCTGGATCGGCGAGAGGGCGGCCCGGTGGGCGCTTGCCTGCGCTCTGGTCGGCGCCGCGGCGGCGCTGGCGATCACCCTGGCGACGAGCTGGCGGGAGGCGCTATTGGCCCTGGCCGCGGGCGGCGCCGTTGCCACCACCCGAGTCCGCTTCGCCGCCGCCTTCGCGACGCTGGTGGTGGCGCTGGCGGCGGTGCTGATCGCGACGCGGGTGCCCTAGATGGTGGGCGGACCCGACAGAGACGCTGCCGCCGAGAGCCAGCGGTTCTTCGCCGTGGCGATCGCCGCCCTCGCGTCGACCGCCGCCGTGCTGCTTGCCCTCGCCTGGGCGGTTCCGACCCTCGCCGGCTGGGTCCACTCGGGCGCGATTCCCGACCTCGGCCTGGGCGCGACGGTCCACTCCCTCCTCGACGGTGGCCTCTGGGGCGGTCACCCCCGCCGCGCCTATCCGCCCGCGGTGGCGGCGCTGTTGCCGGGGGCGCACGGGTTCTGGACCGTCGCGGTGCTGACGACGGTGACGCTCGGTGCCGCGCTCGTGGCGGTCGGTCGCGAGGCCGAGGTGCGGATGAGCCGCGCCGCCGCCGACCGCCGCTGGTGGCAGCTTCGCGGCCGCCGCCCGCACGAGTTCGGCCGCTACCGCACGGTGCGCGAGCTGGTCGTCTCCGGCCCGTCGCCCAAGCGGCTCATCATCGGCAAGATCGGCCGGCCGCGGGCGCTGGTCGCGATCGGCGGCTCCGAGCAGATGGCGGTGATCGCGGCCCCGCGCACCGGCAAGAGCTCGGGGCTGGTGATCCCCGCGATCCTCGAGCACGAGGGGCCGGTGGTGACCACCTCGGTGCGAACCGACGTCGCCGAGCACACGTTGGCGCGGCGGCGACGGCTCGGGCGCGTCTGGGTCTGGGACCCGTTCGGCGCCGAGAGCGACAGCTGGGACCTGCTGCAGGGCTGCGAGGACTGGGAGCACGCTCTGCTCGTCGCCCGCTGGCTCGGGCACGCGCGCCAGGTCGGCGAGGGGATCAACCAGGATTACTTCGACCAGGAGGCGGAAGGGTTGGTGGCGCCCTACCTACACGCCGCCGCCCTCACCCCCAAGGTCGATGCGGCCGGTGTCTACAAGTGGATCCTCGATCGCGACGACGACACCGCGATGGGGATCCTCACCGACGTCGGCGCGGACGACGCCGCCAATCGGCTGCGCGCCGTCTACGCCTACACCGAGCGCCAGCGCGACGGCATCATCGGCACGGCGGCGGTGCAGCTGAAGGCCTACGGGCATCCGGCGGCGGCGCGCACCGCCGGCCGCGGGCACGGCTTCACCCCGGCCGCCTTCGCCGACGGGCCCAACACCCTCTACATCGTCGCCGGGCGCGAGCACCAGCAGCTGCTCGCGCCCCTCGTGGTGACGATGATCTCCTCGCTCCTGCACTGGCTCAGCGAGCGCGAGAACCGGACCGGCTCGGCGCTGGAGCCGCCGGCCCTGTTTGCGCTCGACGAGACCGCGTCGATCGCGCCGATCCAGGACCTGCCGCAGATCCTCGCCACGTCGCTCGGTTCCGGGGTGCGCTTCCTCACGGTCTGGCATTCGGTTGCCCAGATTCGCCGTCACTTCGGGCCCGACGCCGCCGCCGAGATCCTGGCGCTGTCCCAGGCGAAGGTCTTCATGGGCTCGATCACGGACATGCAGACCCGCCAGGAGATCGTCGAGCTGCTCGGTCACCGCCAGCGGCTCACCGGCGCCTTCGGGCGGTATCCGGCCGAGGTGATGAGCGCGCAGGCGTTGCAGCGGACCAGCGCCGGCGAAGGGCTGCTGGTCTGCGGTGAGCTGCCGCCCGTCATCTTCAGGCAGCGACGTCACTATCTCGACTCGGCGCTGGGCCGGCTCAAGGGCCCCCGCGAGCGGCTCGCCGGCGTTGCCGCGGTGGACTGACTCGGCGCATCGCCTTCCTCCGATCGGAGATCCCCGCGACTTAGGGGGGCATCGTCGCGCTCCGGCTCAACAGATCCCGGTAACGGAAGTCCGACGAAGGGAGAGCGAGGATGAGGGACCGGCCGTGGGCCGGCGTCGACCGGCACCAGATGGCGGCCTTGATGGCGGCTGCGGAGCCCGTGTTGTCCCAGGGTCGCTCGGCACCGCCGCCGGGATCAGCCGGCGACCGTGACCCGGATCGCCCGCGATCTGCCGCTCTCGAACGGGTAGTCCGCCTGCTTGGGGACGCGGGCGCGGAGAAGGTAGTGCTGGAGGCCGACGGTGCGCGAGAACGTGTAGCGGAAAGCGAACCTGCCGCGGCGGTTCGTGGTCGCCGTGCCGAAGGTCTGCCAGCCGGTTTCCCGGTAGGCCTGGAGTTCGACCAGCGCGCCGCGCTTGGGATACGGTGGCGACCCCAGGTTGCCGCGCATCGTCAGCGTCTGGCCGTTGCGCAGCGAGAGCGGCGACCCGTGCAGCGAGACCGGCGCGCGGACCCGCACGGAGATGGTGCTGACAACGGCGCCCTGCGCGGTCCGGTGGATGAAGTAAAGGCGCCGCGACGGTCCGGGCGGGACCTTGAAGGCGAAGGTGCCTTCGCCGTTGGTCACCCGGGCACCGATCCGGTGAAGTTCGTCGAACCCGCCGGCGACGCGTTCGGCGACGCAGACCCCCGCACCGACAACGGGCTTGCCCCCGCCTTCGATCAGCTGACCGCGAATCCGCAGCGGGTGGCCGTAGGCGGTGGTGATTACACGCGCCTTCCAGTGCTTGCGGCCGACCAGGCCGACGTGCAGGTCGAGTTCGTCGGTCGGCGGGCTCGGGTTGCAGCGCCCGTTGTCGGTTTCGATCGTGACCGGCCCCCAGGCGGCGGTGTTGGTGCCGGTGGCGTCGGTGACCAGGATCCGCAGGGTGTGCTTGCCGTCGGGGAAGTCGCTCGTGTTGAGCCAGACGGTCCCGGTCGCGCTCGGGGGGCAAGGCGCGATGTGGGTGAAGGGCGGCCGACAGCTGCCGCCGTCTTCGTCGAGGATTGCCGACTGGACGATCGAGCCGTCGACTTCGAGCAGCGCCTGGTAGACGCCGCCGCCGCTGTCGGTTGCAGAGATCGTCACCGGCTGCCAACCGGAGAGCGGCGTCGACGGCGTCACCAGGGGGCCGCTGGGAGCGACCGGAAGGACCGGGGCGGAATAGTCAGCCATCGTCAGTTCGGCCCCGAAGAGCTCGAATTTCGCGCCGGGCGCGCTCGCCGGGCACTTTTCCGAAGAGCCGTCCGGGAGCGCGCAAGTGATCAGGAATTCGAGTCCCATCACCCCCGTACGACCGTTCATTTCCACCACGTTGGCGGCGCTGAACGGCTGCGCCGGGTTGCCTTTGGACAGACAGCCCTGGTTCTGCCAGCAGATGTCCAGTTCGGGGTTGCCGAAGGCGGTCAGCTCGCGGTAGCGATAGCCGTATTCCGTACCCAGCTGGACGCTTCGCCAGAATTTATAGGCCGCGATTTCGGTTCCCGCGGGTGCCTCGACGGTCGCGCTCAGGTCGTCGTTGGCAGGGTGGGTCGCGGTCGGGGACAGTTCCAGTTCGAACGGCCCGCCAGGGCAGTTTTCACGGGAGTGGTCGATCGCGGCGCCTCCCTTGTCGTCGATCCGCCAGTCGGTCAGCGGCGCCGCGGCTCCTTCGGGGGTGCGACAGTAGTAAACGCTGTAGGTCCCGGCGTCGGCGGTTGCCGGCAGGGAGAGGCAGGGCGCCAAGGCGAGCAGGACGGCGGCGAAGGCGAGGGCCACCGGAAAGAGCTTCGGCCCGGGGGGACCGGCGACGCGCATCGCCTGGACCGGTGGCGAGATCGCGAAATCGAAGCGCTTGCGTATGAGCATCGCCACATAATATTGAGAAACACGGAATATCGTTAGGGAAACGCCGGAAGCGGAGGAACGTGATGGAACGCGCAGTGACGGCTGCCCGCACCAGCTATGAAGAGCACCGGGAGTACGTCCTCGCGGTGCTGCGCCGACGCTGCGGCTGGCTCGGTGACGACGAGCGCGAATCGATCCTCCATGACGCCTACGTCGTGCTGCTGGAAAAGGAGCGCGATGGCAGCCTCGACCCGGCGGCGATGCACGGCAACCAGGTGCGCGCCTACCTGACCCAGACCGCCCTCTTCAAGGCGCTCGACGAGGGCAAGCGGGCGGAGCGAAACCGTTCGGCGCCGCTGGAGGACGCTGACGCGGTGGAGCACGAGCCGGTGCGGTCGGTGGAGGACGTGATCTCGACCGCGCTGGACGGTGCCCGCGTGCGGGAGATCGTCGATGAGCTGCCGCGCCGGCGGCAGGCGATCGTCAAGTTGCGCTTCTTCTTCGAGCGGACGCCGGGCGAGATCCAGGAGCTGCTCGGCGTCAGCAACCGGGTCTACCGCCGGGAGCTGGAACGGGCGGTCACCCAGATCGCCGACCGCTATGAACTGGTCCGCGCCGGCCGCTTCTGCGACAGCAGACGCAGCCTCATCCTCGCCTACGTCGCCGGCGTCGCCGGCCCGGGCCGTGCCCGCGAAGCACGGACTCATCTCGAAAGCTGCCCGGGCTGCTCCGCCTGGGCGGTGGAGCTGCGCGAGACGACGCGCCGGGCCGCCGCGGTGCTGCCGCTGCCGGCGCTGGTCGGCGGGCGCCTTTCCGGTCTGGGCGGCCTGGTGGCGAGGATCAGGGAGCACCTCTCCGCGCTCGCCTCCTCCGCCAGGCACCAGGGCGCCGTCGTCGCGGCCCGCGCCGATCCGGGCTCTGGCGGCTTCCTGGTTGGCGCCCGCCCCGGGACCGTCGTCGCGACCTTGGCCGGGTGCGTGGCGCTCGGCGGCGGCACCTACTGCGCTGTCCAGGGCGTGCCCGTCCCGTTCGGAAGCCTGGTCTCCGGGATCCACCTCGAGGCCAGCGCCGAACGGAGTCACCCCGAAGCTCACGCGAAGCGACAGGAGTCCGTCCGCGTCGTCTCGGAGCCGTCGCGGCCGGTATCCGAACCGCAACGGGAGCCCGAACCAAAGCCGACCCCGGCATCGCCGGTCGCGAGCGGCGTCGAAGGAAAGCTGGCGCAGACCGCCGCCGCCGCCGAAACCGAGTTTGGGCCGGCTGGGGCGGGTGCCTCCAGCTCGGTCGCGAGCGGCTCCAAGGAAGCCTCGTCCTCTGCCACCACCGCCTCGTCCTCCGCGTATCCGCCGCCGACGCGCGCCCCGGTGCCGCCGGTCGAAACGGCGGCCGCCGCGGCGGAGTTCGGTCCTTAGGGCCGGCGTCCTCGCTCGGCTTGGTCCGCCGCTCGCCGGCCGCACACGCGGCATCCTGAGGGGACTCTCAGGCCAGTGACCTGAGTCATCGCGCGGGCAGGCACGCGCACCGTGCCGTTCGGGACGTCGACTCGTTCGGTGGCGAGCGGAAGCCCGGGCGGGCGCCGGGCGGCGCCTCCTCCATAGAGCGGACGATGGCGACACGCGAAAACCAAGCGCGGCGACCCTCCGGCTCGGGCAACCTGTTTGCTGAGGCCGCTGCCGCCGGGGCCGGCGGGGAGGACTTCGTCCACCCCGCCGAGTTGCGACGGCGACGGGCCTTGCCGAACCCGCTCAGCCGGCTGCGCCTGCCTAGCGGTCGCACCCTGCTCTGGCTGTCGGCGATGGGCGGGGTGGCGATCGCCGTCGCCGTCGTCCTGCTCAGCGCCGGCTCCGGTGGCGGCCGCGGCGAAGGGATCGCCGCCGAACGGCCCGCCTTGCCGGTGCCGGGTCGACCCTCACCGGCCGGACGCTCCACCCCGGCGGCCGAACCGCTGCGGCCAGCGCGCCGGCCGCAGCGGCCCCACCATGCGCCGCGCGCAGAGCGGCGCCCACCCCGTGACTCGCACGCACCGCGGCGCCTCCACCGCGCGCCTCCACCGCGCCGCCGCTCCCACCGCGCCGCGGACCGGCGGCGGACGGAGACCGCCGCCCCGCCACCGCCCGAGCCCGTGGTCGAAACCCCTGAGCCTGCGGTCGAATCCGCCCCGGCCCCGCCACCGGTGGAAACCGCTCCCGCCAAGACGACGGACGCGGAAGCGGCCGCGACCGAGTTCGGGTTCGAACGCTGAGCGGTCGAGGGGGCACGCCGCCGGCGGCGATCAACCAATCGAGTGAACGAACCCTGGAACGGAGGAAGCGATGAAGAGACTCAACTCGGAGAATCGATCCGGCGCCGCCCGGACGGGGCTGCTGCTGCTCGCGGCCGCGGCAGCGCTGGTGGCCCTGTTCGCGCTGACCGGATGGGCCCACCTGCTGCTCCCCTCCGCGAAGGGCGGAAAGGGTGGCCTCAAAGAACTCCGTGAAGCGATCGGCAAGGTGGAAGGCCCGGCGACCGTCGTCTTCGGCGCGACCTCGGGCATCGGCCTGTTGGCCGGAGGGGCGATGGCCGGGATGGGGATGCCCCAGGGCGTGCGGCTGATGACGATGTCCGGCCTCGCCGGCGGCGGCGTGCTGCTGGGCCGGGGGTTGATCAAATAGTCATGTCTGCCGGCTTTTCGATCCGTCTCCGGGCTCGGCTCCTCGCCGCGCTCGTGGTGCCGGCGGTTGCGCTGGCCCTGGTGCCGGCAGCGAGCGCGGAAACTGGCGAAGCGCCTCCGAGCCTGCACCCGACCCCCGGCCAGAGCCCGGGGCCGACCACGCTGCCGGAGAAGGAAAAGGAAGCAGGCGCTTCCGAACCAGGTCCGGGGACCGAAAAAATCTCCTCCACGGCCCCGCCCGAAAGCGAACCCTGCGCACACCACGGCCTGCTGCCGCACATCCCCTCGGTGGCGTGCATGACCCGCGAGGCGGTGCGGACGATCTTCGGGATGCCCAAGGGCGGCTGGGTGGTGAAGCCAGTGCTCGAACGAGTCCTCGACATCCCCAACTTCGTCCAGACCCCGGGCCCCGGCGTCGGCGCCGCCGAGCGGCTCTCGGAGGCGGTCGGGCTCGCCCTGCTGCTGGCTGTCGTGACCTTCGCGCTGCTTCACTACTGGGCCGCCGGCATCACCTCCCAGGGCGGCGGTGGGCTGCTGATAGAGGGAGTGGTGCGCTGCCTTGGGGCCGGCTTCCTCATCCTCGCCTGGCCCTTCCTCTTCCCGAACGCCGGCAACCTCACCAACGCCGTCAGCCACACGCTGCTGCCGGGCCACGCGATCGACGCGACGATCGACGCTACCGCGAAGGGGCTCGGCCTACTGATCGGCGCCGGTTTTGGCGTGCTGATCGTCGGGATCGGCTTGATCGTCGTCTTCCTGGCGATGTTCATCTGCCTGCTGCTGGTCAAAATCGGCCTGCTCACCGGCCTCCTGGTGGCTTTCGTCGGGATGCCGATCGCGATCGCGCTGTGGCCGGTGCCCTCGCTCTCCGCTCCCGCCGGCTACGGCGTGAGGTTCATCGGGATGGCCTTCACGGTGGTGATCCTCTGGGCCATCTGCTTCAAGGTGTTCGGGGCGGTCAACGCCGAGATGGTCACCTGGGGGAATGGCCTCAGCATCGGCAAGCGGCTCACCCTGCCGCTCCTCGGCCTGGCCGAGCTGGCGGCGCTGATTTCGGTTCCCAGACATGCGGTGACGATGTGGAACGTGGCGGCGCGCCGCGGCACCGTCGGCTCGATGGCCACCTTCGCGATGTCGAACGTACTCTCCGGCACCCTTCGGAGCCTTGGCCTCGGCGTCACCCGCGGCGTCACCCGCAGCGGGGGCGGCGCCGGATCGGCGCTGGCGCGACGCGCCGCCCGCTACGGTCAGCGGAGCCAAAGCAGACGCTCCGGCGGCGACAGCAGCGATGCTCGTCCCTCCGGTAGCGGCTCGAACGACAGTGGTCCCTCGGGCGGCGGTTCGAACGGCGGTGGTCCCTCCGGCGGCGGCATCGGTGCCCTTCCCTCCGGTAACGGATCGAGCGCCAGTGAGCCCGGCGGCAACGGCGCCGGGGCGGCGAGCGGCACGAGCGGGCGGACGCGCAAGCGCGGCGGCCACGCCGGCGCGCGTCCGAAGGCCAGGCCGAAGCCAGGGTCGGGAAGGCGGCCAGGGACGGTATACGCCGATAGCCTCCCCCAGGGCAGCAGCGAGCAGAATCAGGAGGCGCGGCAAAAAGCCGACAAACGTCGGCTGGAGAACCCGCCGGGGCCAGCGGCGGTCGGCGAGGCGATCGAGCAGGTGCGGGCGGTCGATAGGGGGCGCTACAACAGCGATCTGGACGCGCTCCTGGCCAGGGCCGACAGGGACCCGGTCGCGACCAGGGGCGACGAGCAGGTGACCGCCCGGATGTCGGCGGCGGCGGCCGCGCCCAACCTTCCGACCGGCTTGGGGGGAGCCTTCGCTGACATCGCGGCGGCCGATCCGGCGACCCGCAAAGCGGCGCTTGCCGCCCGCCTGTCTGCCGCAAGTCACTCGGAATCCAACCTGGCGCAACCGCCCGCTCCGCCGCCTCAGGCGCCGCTGTCACAGCCCGTCGGGGGGAACGGATGAACGTTTCCTACAAGCACCTGGACACGAAGCTGCGGATCGCCGAGCTGACCGTCGGGCAGTGGCTCGCCGTGCTGATCGGGGTCGCCCTGGGAATCGTCTGGGGCCTCTACGTCAGTCCCTTCGGCCCGACGATCACGCTGACCGTGGCGATCTACCTCGCCGCCCTGCCCTGCGGCGCGGCACTGCTGGCCAGCGCGACCGAGGTCGACCCCTTCGTGCTGATCCGCTCGGCGATCGCCTGGCGGCGCTTGCGCGGCCACTTCGCCCCCGGGCCCGGCCGCTCCGCGAGTGGGTACGTGGTCAAGGGAGAGGCGCGCGCCGACGGGCTGCACGGGCCGAGCCGCTACGGCGCCGACCCAGACCTGCCATTCCTCTGGGAGGACGGACGATGATCGGCCTTCGCGGCCCGCGACGTGATGGCGCCGATCGTGCCGTTTCCGAGGCAGGCGACCTGCTGGCGGTCGAGGCGATCGATCGCTCGGGACTGATCGTCACCAGCGAGGCGGCTTTCGTGCGGATCCTCGAGGTGGTGCCGCCGAACCCGATGATCCTCTCGGGCGAGCAGCGGCGCGAGCTCTCGGCGGCCTTCTGCCACCTGATCTCACGACTGGGACCCGAACAG
This sequence comes from Solirubrobacterales bacterium, assembly GCA_036489595.1. GTDB lineage: Bacteria > Actinomycetota > Thermoleophilia > Solirubrobacterales > 70-9 > VAYN01. Next base: position 2,635 of record DASXFL010000080.1, on the reverse strand, counting down.
AGCCTGCAGTTCTACGTCGAGGCGCGGCCAATGAACCTCGACCAGGTGCTGGCCGATGCGCGGGCCCAGGTTGCAGCCTGGGCGGGCGAGCCCGGCAGCGCCGGCGCCGACCCGCTCGCCGAGTCGCGCTGGCGCCTCCACATGGCGATGGAGGAGTCGCTGCAACTCCACTGTGAAGACCAGACGGCGGTTCAGTTCAACGCCTACGTCGTGGTCCCGTACCTGCCGTCTCGCCGCTCGACCCGCGCCGTCCTCAACGAGATGCGGCCGCGCCGCTGGAAGCTGCCGGTGGCGCCGCTGGAGCGGAGCCCATCCGAGCACCGGCGGGCGGTGCGGCAGAGCCTCGCCCACGCCGACACGATCCGAGCCGAGCTCGACGCGCTCTCGCTCCCGACTCGCTTCCTCAACGGCGAAGAGGTCGCGAGGCTGCTTTGGGCGCGGTTCAACCCGACCAGCGCCGACCGGCACCGGCGCGAGCCGCGCGTCGCCGCCGAGCTGCTCGGTGAGCTCGACGCAGTCGCCGAGCGCGAGCAGGCGTGCGCCGCTGCGACCCGCCTGCGCGAGCAGATCGCCCGGGCACCGCTCGACTTCAGCCGCTCCCGCCACTCCGTCGACGTCGAGCGCGACGTCGAGCAGACGATCTACGCGGCCACCACCGCCGACGCCACCACGATGGGGTGGTTGACCGGGGCGATGCTGACCTGGCAGCCGTTCACGCTCAGCGTCCACGTCCACGCTCTCGACCGCAGCCGTGAGCGGCGCCGGGTCAAGCGCGGCTACCGGCGGCTCTTCGTCGTCAATCGCACCGCCGAGGCGAAGGGCCGGGTGCCCGACTTCGACCGCTACACGCAGGAGCACGAGTCCGAGGAGCTGCTGAACGAGATGGCCGGGCACGAGCAGGCATCGCTGTTCCGGGTCTCGATCTACCAGTCGATCCGGGCGCTCGGTCCCGATCCCGAGCTGGCCGAGCTTGCCGAGGCGGTCGACTACTGCGCGGACCAGATCGAGTCGATGTCCGATTGCCGGGTAAACCGCGGCGAGTTCCAGCAGCTCGACCTCTGGCCCTCGACGCTGCCGCTCGGCCGCGACCTCGCCGGCCGGACCCGGCGCTACGCGACGCGTAACGTCGGCGACACCGTGCCGCTGGTCGGGATGGGGTGCGGATCTCCTCACGGCATCCCCTTCGCCTTCAGCGACCCGGGTCGGACGCTCGAGCACCTGAACCCCTACGACCCGGCCCACTCGAACTACACGATGCTGATCAACGGCCGCAGCGGCTCGGGCAAGACGATGACCGCCAACGTCGTCCTCTCGCGCTGCATCGCCCAGGGCGCGCGCGCCTTCGTGCTCGACCGAGCCGGGCACTACGAGGTGCTGACGCGGCTGGTGGCGGGTGGCCAACAGGTCGAGATCGGTGCCGACAACAGCCCCTACGCGATCAACCCCTGGGACGTCCCGGACCCCGCCGACGTCAGCCTCGAGAAGATCTCCTTCCTCGTCGCCCTGCATGGAGTGATGATGGGCGACGAGGGCCTGACGACGCTCGAGCGCTCGCAGCTCGGGGCAGCGATCCGGGCCGTCTACGCGAAAGCCGCGCGCGATGGCGTCGCTCCGCACGAGTCGATGCTGCGGGCCGAGCTGCTGCGCCGCTCGGAGGAGGAGAAGGCGGAGGAAGCGATCGAGGTCGCGGCGGCGCTGAGGAACCTTGCCGAGCGACTCGGCGAGTTCTGCGGCGAGGGCTCCTACGCCTATCTGCTCGACCGTGACACCACCGTCCCGGAGGATTGCCCGCTGGTCGTCTTCGACACCAGGCGCTGCCCGGAGGTCCTGCTGAAGCCGGTGATGTTCTCGATCCTCGAGTACGTCACCCGGACGATCGAGCGCCACCGCGACGCCTACGCCGACCTCACCGGCAGGCCCGACGCGCCGATGTTCGCCGGCAAGACGGTGCTGCTGATCGACGAGGCGTGGCACCTGGTCGGACGCCGGGAGACTGGCGAGTACGCGAACGAGCTGGCGCGGCGCGCCCGCCACCTCGGTCTCTTCCTGGTCGTGATCTCCCAGCAGCTCTCGGACTTCGGCAGCGACCACGGCCTGGCGCTGATCCGCAACTCGACGATGCAGCTGCTGCTGGGTCAGCACCCTGACGAGCTCGGATTCGTTCGCGACGCGCTCGGACTCTCCGAGGAGGAGGTCAGCCTGGTCGGGCGACTGAAGACGGTGAAGGGCTCCCACGCGCAGATCTTCTGGATCAACGGCACCCGGGGGCGGGGTCGGGTGGCGCTGCGCATCGGCCCGACCGAGTACTGGTGCTTCACCTCCGATCCGCTCGCCGACGTGCCGTTGCGCGACGCGACGCTGGCCGAGCACAAAGACGACGTCTGGGGCGCAGTCGCCAGCCTCGCGGCGGTCGACGGCGCGCCGGGGACGGCGCGGGCGGTCTAGGGCGGGCCGATGGCGGTCCAGGCCGGAGCAGCAGCGGCGGCAGGCTCGACCGCCAGAACGGGCGGCGCGGGGGCGGGCGCGGGCGGTTGGCAAGGGCCCCCCGGGGCTTGGGGCGGGCAGCCTCTGGTCCCCGGCGGGGATCACGGTCGCGAGGAAGAGCGCTCGAGGCGGCGGGTCAAGGTGGCCATCG